>CAZFSD010000001.1:0-18614 GCA_964521465.1 uncultured Candidatus Peribacteria bacterium
ATTTTGGCGGGGGAGGAGAGGAGGCAGTGGTGCATGGCGAATGCGTCCTGGTAGGCTCCGGTGTCGAGGACGGCGATGAAAAGGTCTTCGCCGGGGGAGAGGTCTTCGAGTCGGGGGAGGAGGACATAGCCGTCTGCTGATGCATATTTGTCGTCGCTGTCGCAGGTGAGGCCGCTGAGCCAGACTCTTTCTTTTTTCTTATCGTCCATGTGATTGATTGGCAGCAGGTGCCATTTTTGGTGGATGGACCAGGTGTCGAGGAGGTCGTTCATGAAACTGCCGTCGACGATGTACCATTTTCTGGCCATGCCTTTTGGAACATTTTTGGAGCCGACGACTTTGAAAACGGTGAGCTGTGATGGTGCAGCCACATATTGCCCCCATTCGGTGATGATGTTGGGATGGGGGACTCCCGCCTCTTCTGCCAGGGCCTTGAGAGTTGTCACAATTTTTTTCACGACGGATTCCATGCCGTACATCTTTTTCTTTTCGTACGGGATGGCGAGACCGCCTCCGATATCCATCGTATCGAGCGATGGGTGGATTTTGCGAAGTTTCACATAGGTTCCGAAGGCTTCTTTGAGGGCAGAGATAATGTCGCGTTCGACGGTGATTTGCGATCCCACATGATAATGAAGAATTTTGAGACCGCGTATTTTTCCGAAGTCGAGAATTTCCTGTTCGGTAAGTCCGAAACGGTCCACTTTTTTGTCCCAGTGGGAATTGACTTTTGCCTGGATGTTCAGACGAACACCGACATCACCTTTGAATCCTTTGAGGAGTTCGAGCTCTTCCGCTGCCTCGATGATCGGGGTGATCGTGAGGTTATTGTTTTGGAGCTGATTGATGAGTTTGAGATATTGTTCGGTTTTCGGTCCGTTGCAGAGCACGCGAATTTTGGCGTGAAAGTTTTCACCTTCCCACATTTTTTTCACGACCCAGAGTTCGTTGGCAGAAGTGGCTTCCAAATGAGCTCCTTCGGTGACGAGTGGGAGGACGAATTCTTTGTTCTGGTTTACTTTCATCGGGAAATGATAGTTGTATTTCCCTTTGTATCCTTCGTGTTTCATCGTGGTGTAGAAGGTTTCGATGAGATTCGAAACGCGCTCCTCCAATATGAAAGGAAGGAAAATTTTGATCGATGAGTCAAATTTCCTGGCGAGGTCGTAGATGTTGTATTGATAATTTCCTTCGCGAACAATCAGTTCTCCGTCTTTGTTGATATCAAAGTATTGAGTGTTGAATTCTTTCTTTCCGAGTTTCCAGGCGTCTTTGAATTTTTTCACCTCTTCGTGAGCGAAAAAGATAAATAATGATCTGTGTATAACACATTTTTTCCCGCAGGCGCAAGAGATTTTTTCAATTTTCTGTTTTATTGTTTTTGTCATTGTCTTCCGTGGCTTTTTTGTTAAAATTGTTTCTATGGATAAACTTAAATTGAAGAAAATTCAGGCGTATAATCCCAGCGATCTTGCCCAAAATGATAATCTTTTCGGTCTTCCTTTCACGACGGAAGAATCTGAAGTTGTGGTGGTGCCGATGCCGTGGGAGGTGACGGTTTCGTATCGTGCGGGCACGGCCCGTGGTCCCGAGACGATGCGCGATGCCTCTGGTCAGGTTGATCTTTTTCTCGCGGATATGCCGGATGCGTGGAAGGCTGGTATTTCGATGTTACCTATTTCTCCTGAATGGCTCACGAAAAATAAGAAATTGAGAGGATTGGCTGAGAAATGTATCGACCACCTTGAAAATGGCGGTAAGCCTACTGACGCAAAAGTGAAAAAATATTATGAGGCGGTCAATAGTGGCAGCGCTGAACTCAATGACTGGATGGAGCGTGAAACTTCTAAATGGCTCAAAAAAGAGAAGGCTGTTTGTGTTTTGGGTGGTGAGCATAGTGTTTCGCTTGGTTTCATGCGCGCCCTTGCGAAAGAGTATCCAAAATATTCCATCCTTCATATTGACGCTCACGCTGATTTTCGTCAGGCGTTTGAGGGTTTTGAATATTCTCATGCTTCTATTCAATATAACGCTTCCAAAATTCCGAATGTGGATCGTCAGGTGCTCGTTGGTATTCGCGATTATTCCCATCAGGAAGATCGTAGAATTCAGGAATCCAAGGGAAAAATTGTTGCTTTTCCTGATTTGGATATCAAACGAAGAGGATACGAAGGCGAGACGTGGAAACGTATGTGCCAAGACATTATCAAGCCTCTTTCGAAGAATGTGTATATCAGTTATGACATCGATGCACTCGATCCTTCGCTCTGTCCACACACAGGCACTCCGGTTCCTGGCGGTTTGGAATTTGAACAGGTTTTTTATCTTGTGGAAGCCTTAATCCAGAGTGGTCGCAAAATTATTGGTTTCGATCTTTGCGAGGTCGCTCCCGGAGAAAATGACGATTGGGATTCGATTGTGGGTGTTCGCACGTTGTATCGTTTGGCGAATCTGATGGCGAAATCTCAGGGTCGGCTGTCGTAATCGTGTCTTTTTTATGGCTCTTCCTTTATTCCACAATTTGAAAGAAAAAGCGTCCCAGAGTTTGAAGACGAAACTCTCTCAAGCCCGCTTCGCTGCACAGAATCATGGCGATACGATTCGTCAGGAAGTTCGAGAAAAGACCGTGGGATATATGATTGGTGGACTGGGAGTGGTGGCCGGTCTTGCCTGGAATGATGCCATTTCTTCTTTCATCGAATATCTCTTTCCGCTCAGTAAAAGTGGCTTGATCGCGAAATTTCTTTATGCGGCGATTATTACTCTTTTTGTTGTTTTGGTGACGGTGTATCTCATGCGTTGGTCTAAAAAAGGTTAATCTGTTTTGACGGACTTTTGGTAAATTTACCTACTATGCGGATCACGGTTCATGTGAAATTGCGCTCGAAAAAAACATCAATTGTGAAAAATGATGATGGATCTTTTACGGTGGCGGTTCATACGATGCCGATTGATGGACGGGCGAACGAGGCGGTGATTCGCGTGCTCGCGGATTTTTTTCATGTGCCACCATCGAGTATCGTTTTCGTTTCGGGAATAACTTCCAAGACGAAGGTTTTTGAGTTATGATCCTTGGTAGAAAACCTCACTTTTTCTTCCTATGAAACCTCGCTCCGTTTCGAAGAATCCTTCACCCGGCAAAAAAAGCCTGGAACTTCATGGTATTCCCGCTTATTTTCTGCTTTTTTGTATCGGAGTTTCTTTGTATTTTCTTTTTCAAATTCTTGCTCCTTTTTCTTTTGCTCTTCTTTTTGCTGCGGTACTTGCCGTCGCTTTTCATCCTTTGTATCGTTTTTTTCTGAGAACTTTTCGAGGCAGACGGGGAGTCTCTTCTCTCATGACTTGCTTTATTGTGGTTGTTTCTATCGTCATTCCTTTTCTTCTTCTCCTTGCGATTCTCGCGAGCGAGAGCATCAGTGTTTATACTTTTTTTGATGCGAAGGTTCGCTCCGGAGCCCTCGATCATTATCTTCGATGGGAAAGTGGAAGTTTCTTCTATGATTTGAAGAGCCGGTTTTTTTCGAATCTTGATCTTGAGTCTCTTGATCTCAGGAATCAAATCATTGCTGTTGCTCAATCTTTGAGTGCCCAAATTGTTTCTTTTGTTCAGCATTTCTTGGGTGGCATTGCCTCTCTCTTTTTGGATTTCTTAATTCTTCTCGTCACGCTCTATTATTTCCTCAAAGATGGCGAAACTCTTTTGGCGAAAGTGATTAACTTGAGTCCACTTCCTGATCGTTATGAAAGTGCTCTTTTGAAAAAGCTTGGTGAGATGACGAATGCCGTTTTGTATGGTTCGTTTTTGACTTCTGTGGTGCAGGGAATTATGGGTGGACTGGGATTTTTCTTTGCCGGCATCGATCAGGCGTTTTTATGGGGGACGGTCATGGCTCTTTTTTCACTTCTTCCGTATGTCGGGACTGCGATCGTGTGGCTTCCCGCTTCCATTTTCCTTTTTGTTACCGGTCATTTTTGGGGCGCGCTCATTCTTTGTTTGTGGGGTCTTTTTGTCGTCAGTCTTTCTGATAATTTCCTTCGACCGTATTTTATTGGCGAAAAAACTGCGACTTATCCGCTTTTGACCTTTCTCTCTATCTTTGGTGGAATTATTGTTTTTGGTCTTTCCGGTGCGCTTTTTGGTCCTATCATTGTGACCTTCACGATTGCTTTTCTTCAGATGTATGAGCTGGAGTATCGCGATGTACTCAAGCGACTCAATCATCATTTATAGTGTTATTTTTTCTTCGATGGTGAATGGTGTCTTTTCGAGTCCTGCGGTTATTTTTTGATAGACTCCGGTGAGCAGGAGCGTTCCGATGACGATGAGTATCGTTCCGGCGATCAGCGACGACTTTTGTGCGTATCGTTCGATGCTTTTGATTTTCTTTCCGACGATACTGGTGAGAAGTGCGATGATGATGAGGGGGATGCTGAATCCGGCACTGTAGACGGCGAAGAGGAGTATTCCTTTTTCCAGTCCTCCGGCTATTCCCGCAATCGTCGCGATGCTGCCGAGTATGGGGCCGATGCATGGTGTCCAACTTGTTCCAAAGATGACACCCGTTATCAGAGAATGGGCGAGTGTGTGGTTTTTATTTTCACTTTTTTGGGTGAAGAGTTTTTTTTCTTCGAGGAGTTTTTTCCATTGAATGACGCCGGTCATATGGATTCCCAGCATGATGAGGAGAATTCCTCCAATGCGCGTTACTTCTTCTTGATAATTTTTGAGCTGACCTCCGATGCTGCCGACAATTCCTCCGATCATCATCATGACGATGGCAAATCCCAGGCTGAAAGCGATGGCATGGAGAGTGATGGTCCTTTTGCTTTTTTCGGTATTGCTAGTGAGGGCGACACCGGCAATGTATCCCATATATCCGGGAAGAACTGGGAGGAGGCAGGGGCTGAGAATCGAAAGTATGCCTCCGAGAAATGCTAATGCGTATGAGAAGTCGAGAATCATTTTATTCAGTATAGAGTGTTTTTCTTTTTGATGCGACTGCGGATCGTATTTTTGCGATGATCTTTTTGTTCCAGAAAATAATTCCTCCTGCGACGATCATGAAGATGAGCCATGGATGTACTCCTTCGGGATCGGTCTTGTTTTCTTCTCTGTTTTCCTCGCCTTCTTCTCGTGATCCGGTTTTTTCTATTTCATATCCCTTGATGGCGTATTTCCCATCTTTTGCCTGTTCGGCGGTTACAATGATATTTTTTCCTTTGGTGAAGATATTTTTTGCGAGATGACTGTTTATGGTTTTTTCATCGAAATAGAGCGTTTGATTTTTTGATTCTCTATTTTGTATCGTGAGTGATTGATCGGCGACATCCATAATAGTTCCTGTGATTTTTTCATACACGGGATTTTTCTTGTTGCGACTTGTTTCTCCTGTCCACTGCCACTGTTCCTGTTGAATGTTTTCTGCGGCATGCGCGACTCCACCAAAAGCATTTTCATTTCTTTTCTCTGTTTCGTCTTTGATCGTGATTTTGGCGAATGATACGCCTTCCGGCGCATCGTTATAATTGATCGTGTCCAGCGTGGATCCTTCGGGGTCGATGAGGTTGATTTCATTTTTACTGTTTTTGAGCGTGAGTCTCAGGTCTTTATAGGTGAATGAGAAATATTCTCCGGGAGCGAGTGAAAAACTGTCCGGTATGACGAATGTTTTTCCTTGCGTTTGGATTTTCCAATTTCCGAGATTGACCGTTTCGTCCGAAGTGTTGTGGAGTTCGATCCATTCATTATTTTTGTCTTGTCCTGCGGGATTGGGGAGAACTTCGGTGATTTCTATTTCATCACTGATGTCGCCATCTTTGAATGGTACCGATGTCGCTGTTTGCGTTGTCGTCGTGGGTATGGTCGTTTCGACTGTGGTTGTCGATATTTGTTCCTGCGTTGCGGTTGATTGTATTGGTGCTGGTGCGGTGGGAAATTTGTTTTCTTCGCCTGGCGTGAGGAGACTGCTGACTGTCCAAGTGTCGTCGCTTTTACGGGCGACTGCTTTTCCGGTTTCGGTTTTGTCGTAATGGGCTTGGTCGATGATGATTCCTTCATAGGAAAAGAGTCGAACATCATCTTTGTCGTTATTCAGGGCGATTCCACTGTCTTTACTGCTGATGACGAGGAAACTTTCCGGGGCGACTTTTTTTCCGTCGAGCTTGTAGGGTTTACTGCCACCTTCGCCGTCATCGAGTGTCCAGCCATCGAGAATTGCTTCCCGGTCGCTTGGATTTTTGATTTCCACCCATTCGTTATCGCTGTCACTGCCTTCCGGGTCGGGAAGGAGTTCATTGATGAGGAGGGGAATGATGGGGTTTTTTGTCGGAATTGCCGGTTGGGCTACGGTGCTGGCCGGAATTGCGGCAGATATATTGGTATTGATTTTGTTACAGTCTGCCGAAGAGCCGGAAGCTGTGTTCGCCGCCTGAGCTCTTTCGATTCCTCCAAAGAGGACAACATTTGTTACGAGACTGCAAAATAACAATGTTGCAAGAGAAAATGTGTGTTTCATGCACACACCGTAGCAGGTGACTTATGAACCTTTTTTAAAATCTTTTTTACAAAAAATCGTCATTTTTTTGAACTTTTTCTGTCGTTTTCCTCTACAGCTTCATTGACCTTTCTGGAAAAGTTTGTTAAATTCGCTTCAGACTCGCAAGGGAAATCATTGAAATGATTCTCGAAGAGCTTTCTCGCTTTGTACTTTGGACTTTTTATGAAAATTTTTCTTTCCGTGAATTTTTCAACACTCGAACTTCGACTTTTTTCTCGACGAATTCTTGTCCTCGTCTAAAGTTTTTTGCTTGATTTAAAGCTGTTCAATCATTTCATTCTCGGCGTTTTGGTTTTAATCATTTTGTTTTATGGATAACATTATTCTTCTTTCTGTCCTTGGATTCCTGGCAGGCTCTGCTCTCGGCTTTGCCATTCGAAAAACCTTTCTCAATACTCGTGAAAAAGAGCTGCTTCAAAAGAGCGAACAGGTTCTCGAAGAAGCGAAAGTGAAGTCTCGCGACCTGCTTTCTCATGCCAAATCCGAAAGCTATAAAATGCATGAAGAGGCAAAGCGGGAGGAGATGATGAAGCGTGATCAACTGGAAAAGGTGGAGCAGCGTCTCGTGAAAAAAGAGGAAATGCTCGATCAGAAAGCGGAGCAATACGATAAAATGAAGGATGATTTGGAGCAGAAGATTACCTCTGCCAAAACCATCAAAGAAGAGGTCGAAAAAATTTACAATCTCCAGGCTGAAAAATTGGCCAAGATTGCGGCGATGTCCCAGGAGGAAGCTCGTGCTGTACTCATGAAGAAAGTTGAAGAGGAGGCAAAAGATGATATTTTGATCCAGATTCGCAAAGCTGAAGATGAACTGAAACAGAAGGCGAACGAACGAGCTCGCTACCTCATTGCCGATGCGATTCAGCGCCTCGCCTCCGATGTCACTACGGAAAATACGACGACTAATGTGAATCTCCCGAGCGATGATTTGAAGGGTCGTATTATCGGTCGTGAAGGTCGTAACATTAATACTTTTGAACAAATTACGGGTGTCGATGTGATCGTGGATGATACTCCGGGTTCGATCATTATTTCGAGTTTCGATATGATTCGTCGTTATATTGCCAAAATTACCCTGGAGCGATTGATCGTGGATGGCCGTATTCATCCGGCTCGAATCGAGGAAATGTATCAAAAGGTGAAAGAAGAGGTGAATACTCTCATCAAAGAGCTTGGTGAAAAAGCGGTTTACGAAACCGGTGTTGCGGGTCTTCATCCGAATTTGGTCAAACTTCTCGGTCGCCTCAAATTCCGTCTCAGTCATGGGCAGAATGTCCTGAAGCACTCTATGGAGGTTTCGTTCCTTGCGGGCGCTCTCGCTGCTGAGCTTGGTGCCAATGTTGATGTGTGTAAAAAAGCCGGACTCCTTCATGACATCGGTAAGGCCGTGGATCACGAAATTCAGGGTCATCATGCCAAAATTGGTGCTGAGATCGGAAGAAAATTCGGTCTGACGCCGGAGATTATTCATGCGATGGAATCTCGCGTTGGAACCATCGAACCTCAGAGTGTTGAAGCGATGATTGTGGAGGCCGCCAATTTGATTTCCGAATCTCGTCCCGGTGCGAATAATGAAAATCTGGATTCCTTCATTCGTCGTCTCCAAGAATTGGAAAATCTTTGCAATGCCTTCGAAGGTGTAAAGAAGTCCTATGCCGTTCAAGCGGGCAATCAAGTTCGTATTTTTGTCGACTGCGACAAGCTTGACGATCTTGGCTCTGTTCGTTTGAGTCATGGCATTGCTCGTAAGATCGAGAAAGACTTCCAGCATCCATCGCCGATCAAAGTTCATGTGATTCGCGAGGTACGTAAAGAAGCAACTGCTGACTAAAATTTCTTATGCCACCGCGAATCGAATCATCGCAGGATGTTTCTGATACTTCGAGTGCTTTCCTTTCTACGGATTCACAATTTCGAAGTCTTCCTGATGGCGTTGATCCTCGAAATTATCTCCAGGCTTCTTTCTTTTCTGCTCTTTCACGAGAACTTCTTGCTTCCTGTCCGTCTTTTCAGGCGTCTCGGATGTCGTCTGAAATTTCTTCCTCCCAGACGGATTCCATCGTTTCTTTTCTTATTCAGGACGCTTCGTTTTCCGGAATTGGTCTTGGGCATCTTTTTGCTCTTTGGTATGAAGCTGTTTCTTCGAGTTTTCCTCAAGAAAAAGAGCTGTTTGCTGTCTATAAAGATTCGCTCGGTTCTATTTTTTCCGACATTGCCCAACATCTTTCGTTTGCTTCTTCTGAGGATTTTTTTCGTTCTCTTTTGCAATCGTTTTTTGAGCATGCTGCGCTGAATCCTGTTTTTCGCTTTTCTACCGCGGTTTCAGCTGGTGTCCAAAATGTTTTGCGGCATTAGACCTGTTTTTCCTCTATGATTTTTGAAGAGGTTCTCTTGCAAATTTTTTTTAGCACTCTTATACTTCGACCGCTAAAGTGAGTTTTGGAACTCATGGTGGCGTTTTTTCTATCTTTTAACTTTTTATATTATGAAACTTTTACCAACAGACGACCATATCGTCGTGAAGCCAAAAGCTCAGGAAGAAAAGACTAAGAGCGGTCTTTATATTCCTGCGACCGCTTCCAAGGAAAGACCACAAGAAGGTGAGATTATCGCCGTGGGTCCTGGTAAGGTCAATGAAGAGGGCAAGCGCGTCCCGATGGATCTCAAAGTCGGCAGCATGGTTCTTTTTTCAAAATACGGTCCGACAGAAGTCAAGGTTGATGGCGAAGAACTGCTGATTTTGAATCAGTCTGATGTTCTCGCAGTGATCGCGTAATGTTTGTCCTCCTTTTCTACATCTTAAATTTTCTTTTCCTCTATGGCTAAACAAATTCTCTATGGTGATCAGGCTCGACAAAAACTTCTTGCTGGTGTGAAAAAATTGGCAACGACCGTTTGTGTGACGCTCGGCCCAAAAGGTCGTAATGTCGGTCTCGATAAGAAGTACGGATCTCCAACCGTTACTCATGATGGCGTGACCATTGCGAAAGAGATTGAGCTCAAAGATCCGTTCGAAAATATGGGCGTTCAACTCGTGAAAGAGGCTGCGACGAAGACGAATGATGTGGCGGGTGATGGCACAACGACCGCGACGCTTCTTGCCTGGAAAATGATTGAAGAAGGTCTTCGTAATATCGCTGCCGGTGCCAATCCGATGCTTCTGCGCCGCGGTATGGATCATGCTGTGGAAAAACTTGTAAAAGCGCTCGAAGATCGCACGGCTGACATCAAAGGTTCAAAAGAAAAAGTCACTCAGGTTGCAACGATCTCTGCTCAAGATGAAGCACTCGGTCAGCTGATCGCTGATGTGCTCGAATCGGTCGGCAGTGATGGTGTTGTGACCGTGGAAGAGTCTCAGGCAATGGGTTTGGAGAAAGAGGTTGTGGAGGGGATGCAGTTCGATAATGGGTATATCTCTGCGTATTTTGTCACGGATCCTGCCCGCATGGAGTCGGTCTATAGTGATCCGTATATTTTGATTACGGACAAGAAAATTTCTTCGATTCAGGAAATTCTTCCGGTTATCGAAAAGGTGGTTCAGGCTGGGAAGAAGGAAATGGTGATCATTGCGGAAGATGTGGATGGTGAGGCTCTCGCAACTCTCGTTCTCAATAAGCTTCGTGGAGCATTCAGCGTTCTTGCCGTAAAAGCTCCTGCCTTTGGCGATCGCCGCAAAGAAATTCTCAAAGATATTGCAGCGCTTACCGGTGCTCGTGTCATCAGCGAAGAAGTGGGCTTGAAACTCGATGCTGCTGATTTGCATGATTTGGGTCAGGCACGACGCGTGGTGGCGACCAAAGATAAAACGATCATCGTGGACGGTAAAGGAAACAAAGAGGAAATTGAGGCTCGTGTTCGTGAGATTAAGGCTGTTATGGACAATACGACTTCAACCTTTGATGCCGAGAAACTTCAGGAACGATTGGCGAAGTTGACCGGTGGTGTTGGTATCATTCGCGTTGGTGCTGCGACAGAAGTGGAATTGAAAGAAAAGAAACATCGCATTGAAGACGCCATTCAGGCGACAAAAGCGGCTCTGGAAGAGGGGATTGTGGCTGGTGGCGGCGTGGCACTTCTCCAGATTTCCAAAGTGCTCGATGATGTGAAACTTACTGGCGATGAATTGACCGGCGTTCTTCTCGTGAAAAAAGCACTCCTCGAACCACTCATGTACATTGCTGAGAATGCTGGTCAGGAAGGCAAGGTGGTTGTCGATAAAGTTCTTCACGAAAAAGATGGCGTTGGTTACGATGTCATGACGGGTAAGTATGTCGATATGGTGAAAGCCGGCATCATCGATCCGAAGAAAGTGACCCGCACGGCTCTGCAAAATGCTTCGTCGATTGCGAGTTCATTCCTCACGATGGAGGCAGTGGTTGTGGATCTTCCGGAAGAGAAAAAAGAAGGTTCCGGCGCAGGTATGGGCGGCGGCATGGGAGGTATGGGTGGAATGGATTTCTAGAGGCGATCAAATTTCGATCAAAAAGGCCCCGTTTGCACGGGGCCTTTTTAAATCTCTTTTCATGTCTTTCTTAGTCTACAAATGTCAGCGCGATACCTTTCTTATCCGCGCGTCCGGTTCGACCGATGCGATGAACATAATCGTCGTAGGTTTCTGGGACATCGAAGTTGATGACATGGCTGACATTGGCGATGTCGAGACCACGAGCGGCAACATCGGTGGCGATGAGGGCCTGAATATGGTTTTTCTTGAAGAGTTCGAGAGCCTTTTGTCGCTTGTATTGCGTTTTATCGCCATGGATGGATTCTACTCGGAAGCCTTTTTTGAGCAGTGCGACGGTGAGATTTTCAACGCCGTGTTTGGTGCGTCCGAAGATCAAAACTTTGTTGAATTCCGGTTTTGTGAGCATTGCTTCCAATTGTCGGAATTTTTCATCTCGACCGCTGACACGAACCACATTTTGTTCGACATTGGCGGAGGTTTCACCGGATTTGACGGAAATCGTCACTGGATCTTGTAAGAATGTTTGGATGAGACTGCGAATTTCTGGAGAAAATGTTGCTGAGAAGAAGAGTGAATGTTTTTTCTCTGGCATGAGTCCCAGGAGGAAGCGCATATCATTGATGAAGCCCATGTCGACCATGCGGTCTGCTTCGTCGAGAACGACGGTTTCGAATTGTGAGAGATCGAGCACTCGCTGTTGAACGAGATCTTTCAAACGACCTGGCGTACCGATGACGAAGTTATGTCTTCGGCGAAGATCAAAAACTTGCTTGCGAATACTTTGACCACCGATGCATGAGACGGAATAAATGCCCAGAAACTGGGTAAATCCCATGAGCTCTTGTTGAACTTGAACGGCGAGTTCTCGTGTTGGTCCCATGATGAGGATTTTGGCACGAGGATTGTTGATGACTTTTTGAATGAGTGGAAGGAGAAACGCTGCTGTTTTTCCGGTTCCAGTATTGGCAATACCGACGATGTCTTTTCCTTGGAGAATTTCCGGAATGGCTTTTTCCTGGATCGGTGTTGCGAGTTTGTAGCCTTTGAGGGCGATGTTTTTTTTGATCGCTGGGTGAATGTCGAACATGTCGAATGTCTTGGTGGCGACATGCACTTCTTGTGGCTTCTGGTTCATGGCTGCTCTTTTGGAGCGTTCGATGAAGTTCATAATGTCGAGCTTTTTGCTCTTGAAGCGACCTCCGCCGAAGCCTCTGCCGCCTCCAAAGCCGCCTGAACGACCGCCGAAACTTCGACCGCCTCCAAAGCCGCCTGAACGACCTCCTGATGAGCCGCCTCCGTTAAATCTACCCTGACCTCCGCTACCGCCTTGGCTGCGGAAGCGACCTCCTCGAAATGAAGATTTTTGCATAAAAATTTGTTCCAAACGCTCTTTTTAGAATGTAATGTTGCTTTGAGAACCTGAAGAAATCTTTGTATCTCGCGTGCTGATGCGTGCTGTTTTGTTGAGCCGCAAACGGGTTTTTCGAATCTTCCTGTTCCCGTTTTGAGCGGGTGGGTGTAACTCTATACTGATTTTGGTTGGGTGTCAAGCCTTGGATTTTGAGGTCCTTGATTTTCAGCTTTCTCCGTCGTAGTGTTGATTTGCACCTTATCTTCTTTTTTGTTTTTTTATGGCTCATCTGAATTGGGGGCACCTTATATTAGAATATCGTCCTGAAGATCCAAGAAGAAATGGATATACTGATCGTTCCTCGTTACCATCGAAAAATGGTCTTTCTTCGGTGGCACCGGTCGCTCCTGATGATAATCTTAAATCTTTGAGATCACCTTCTTCTGTTAATCATTCTCAAGAACTTATCGCTCACCTTCTGAAGGAGACTTTGGAGAAGTAATGGTTTTTATGATTGTTGAGAGTCTTGCATGACTGAGCATGACACTTCCTATCCTTTCTTTGATTTCCTTGATTTCAGTTCTTCCTTTTCTTTTACTGATGTATTCTTGCAGTTTTTGTGCTTGATGCATGAGGATTGAGACGAGTCTTATTCCCATTGCTTCCATGACTTCACATACCTCTTTTTTGAATTCATCGTTGAATGTGTCTGCGAAATATCCAATGAAGATGATGATTCGATCTATGCTTTTTTCGATTTTTTCTATGCTCATCAAATACCGACTGAGTCCGCGGGATATATTTTTTCCTGGTGCGCAAATGGTTTTTTCCAAATTTTCCACTGCTGCATTCAGAAGAATTGCCACTTCCCATGCTTCATCCGCTGTTGTTTTGAGTATGCCGAAACACGCTTGAACATTTCCGCATTGCGCAAGTACCCTGAATGCATTCTCTCTACTCTCAACGGCGTGAGGATAAGATTTTAGTATTTCTTTGGCCTTTTCTTCTGCTTCTCCGATCTTTCCTTCCTTCATGAGTATTTTCATTTGCATAACATGGAACAGCGCTACCATATCACCTTTTTCTTTTTTTTCGCCTTCTTTTTCATCTTCTGTCGCGATGAATTTTTGAAGGTGTGCGATTTGTGCTTTTCTGGCGTTTGTACTCATTGTATTTGAATACAATGTGAGAAAATGCAGGAGTTGGCTTATTCCATTGTCGAGATTGTAGAGTGTGGCATGTGGAGAAATGTTTTCGACATAGGCTTTTTTTCTATTTGTGACATGAAGTGGTGTGCTCATTCTTTTTCCCGTGGCAATTTCTTCAATGATGGCATCGAGGTTGATGTCTTTATAAAAACCATCTTCTATTACCGTGAGTGGCTTTCTCATTGCTGGGTCGAAGTAGTAGCATTTTTTCTCTGCATCACGAACGATGAATGAGAAATGACTTTCTGTATTTACAGCGTTTTCTGTTGCCGTCATGAGATATCCATCGAGGCCTAATTCTTTCATCCAGTGTGTGCACTGTATTGCTGCGCCGGCGCAGTCTCTTACATCAGTTTTTACAATATCTGGAATGCTGTAATTCACCTTGTTTTTCCTTTTGGTGTCCATTGCCGGTCTGTACCCCATGAAGGAGGCATAGATGGCGTTAAAACATTCTCTTTCATATGCTGCGAGGGCTTGAATATCTCCTGCGGTGCGCAGCTCTTTCAATCTTTCTTTTCGTTTGTCGATTTTTAAGAAATCCCGCTGTAATATTTTTTCTTCTGGAAGGGGAAAACCTGCCCCTTCTGCTTCGTCTCCTTCGCTGCCACTCGGGAAGTGTTTTAGACTTTCTGCTCGTGTTGATTGCATGACTTCATTGATTGCCTTTCGTCCTTGTTCGAAATAACTTTGAAGGAGGATCTCCAATGCTTGTTCGCGCGTCGCACTCCTTATCGTATCGACTGGTATTCGTTTTTCTAATTCTGGATCCATTATTTGTGCTAATGCGACCATTTCTTCTGCTGTTCCTTTTTTCGGGATGGGTGCGTTTTTGACCCCGACGATGTGTCGAGCATAGCACCCGATCCATCTTCCATCGTCTTTACTGATATTTTCTTGATCTTTGTGTGCCATGGAGGCTTATTGTAGCTCTTTTCTTTTCGCTATCAAGTCGATTTTCCTCAAATTTTGCATCACTTTTCTTTTTCCATTTTCTTGTGATACAGTGCTGCCGATGAAGAAAAGCGCTTTGCGCAAAATTCCTGCAACGATGTCCACGCAGCATCCTGATAATGCTTGCGAGGCTTTTTGGCTTGGAAAAAGCTTTATTACGACGACGGACGAGATTGAAGAGGCGTATGTTGCCTTCAAAGATTTGGGATGTGATGAGTATATGTGGGATTGGGAAGGGAAATTTGTGGATGAAGCGGTGATTGATAAATTTTTTCGTCGGTATACGGATTATTTTCGCAAAACAGCTTTGGGTCGGGATAAATTTCTCACCTATCGTATTCCAAATATCTGGGAAGAGCGGGGATATCGTTTGGCCCGTGCTTTTATGAATATCGTCACTTCGGCTGATCTCGCTGAGGAATTCAAATTTCATTATCCGCCGGTGATGGAAGTGATTTTGCCGATGACACGCACGGCCGAGCAGATTATGCAGACGGAAAAGACATTTCGTCGTGTCGCACAATTGAAATGTGAAATTTTTGATCAGGGAAAAGCTTGTAATTTTGGTCAGATCAGCGTGATCCCACTCGTGGAACAGGTAGAAGATTTGACGCGTGTTGACCGAATTTTGGAAGGATATTTCTCCATGTACAAAAAAGAATACGGAACTTTACCGAACTATCTGCGACCTTTCATCGCGCGCAGTGACCCAGCGCTCAATGCGGGACTTGTGCCGGCGGTGCTCGCTTCGAAGGCGGCGATTAGCCATTATTATCGTCTTGAGAAGAAATATGGAGTCCCGATGTTTCCGATTATTGGGACGGGTTCGTTGCCTTTCCGTGGCGGCGTGAATCCGGAGAATATCGAAGAGGTGATTGCGGAATACAGTGGTATTCGTACGATTACGATTCAGTCGGCTTTTAAATATGATTATCCTCAGGAGCAGGTTCGCAAGGCATTGACTTTTATTGATAAAACTTTGCCGAAGATGAAACCTCAACTTCTCTCTGCGGCCGAGATAGATGACATCGAGAAAGTGAATAAGATTTTCATGGATGTCTATCAGAAGACGCTCGAACCGCTTGCGGTTCTCGTCAATAAAGTTGCGGCGTTTATTCCTCCACGACGAGAGAGAATGCTTCATATCGGACTTTTTGGATATTCTCGCGGAGTTGGCAAAGTAAGCCTTCCACGAGCGATTACCTTTACTGGATCTTTTTATTCGCTGGGTGTGCCGCCGGAATTTATTGGTACTGGCCGAGCACTCCGCATTGCTCAAAAGAAAGGCTATTTGCCATTTATCAAACGGCTCTATGTGAACTTGGAACGAGATTTAGTGCATGCGGGAAAATACTTGAATAAAGAAAATTTGGCCCTCCTTGCGAAGGAGTATCCGGCGTTCAAAGATGTCATGGAAGATATTCGTGAAATCGAAAAAATGTTCGGTGTCGAGCTTGGACCGCTGAAAGATTATCATTTCTTGCATCGCAACTTTTCATCGAATATTTATCATAAAATGAAGATGGGAATCGACGCTTCGGAAGATGTCGTTGCGGCGGCAAAGATTCGCAAAAGTCTTGGATAGCATTTTTATTTCTTAAATCTTCTGCTCCTCATGCGCACCAAACTGTTCAATCCTCAGGTTTCATTTTTGAAATACGGTATTCGCGAGATTGTGGATGTGGCGCAGAAATTAAAAGAATTGGATCCGAGTTTCAAATTTGTCGGTGAGAACATTGGCGATCCTATTCCCAAAGGTTGGCCGGTGCCGAAGTTTTTGAAAGAAATTTTGATCGAAGAAATCAATCGTCCGGGCGACACGGTTTTCGGATATTCGCATTCTCGGGGACTCCCGGAACTTCGCAAGTGGGTGGTCGAGTATTCCAAGAAATTTTCTCCGTCGTCGACTTTGGATTATGAATATGTGCTTTTTACCAGTGGTCTCGGGTCTGCGATTGCCAAAATGTATCAGATGCTTCCTCATGGTTCTCGCATTATTCAGCCAACACCTTCGTATCCGACGCATTCTTCTCTGGAGGCTTTTGCGGCGGGGAGTGATCCAATTTGTTATCGACTGGATCCGGATCGAGATTGGCAGATAGATTTTGATGATTTGGAAAAGCAGATTGCGGCGCATCCCGAGGTCGTCGGCATTCTCGTCATCAATCCGAATAATCCGACGGGTGCGGTGTATAGCAAAGAAACCCTGCAACGGATCGTGGATATTGCTGAGAAAAACGAGCTCATGATTATTTCGGATGAAGTGTATTTCCGCATGGTGTACAACGGGCATGAATTTGTGAATATCACGGACATTGCGCAGGGGCGTGTGCCGCTCATTGTGATGCGCGGGACTTCCAAAGATATTCCGTGGCCAGGTGGACGCTGTGGATGGTTGGAATTTCATGGCGTGGATTTGGATCCGGAGTATCGCAATTATGCCGAGAGCGTGAAGAAATCGGTACTCATGGAGGTTTGTTCGACGACGCTGCCACAGATGGTGCTTTCACGAGTCTACGATCATGTGGATTTTCCGGAGTGGAATGAGCAGTACAACCGTGAGTTGGAGAAAAATGGAAATTCGATTGCGGAGATTCTGGCTGGAACGAAAGGGTTGCGCGTGAATCGAACGAACGGCGCTTTTTACATGTTCCCGCTTTTTGAAAAGGGTGTTTTGAACGAGCGACAGACGCTGCCGATTGGCAGTGAAGCGGCCCGGAAATACATCGAAGAGCAGGTGAATCAACCGGGTTTTCCTTTGGACAAGCGATTTACCTATTATCTCCTGGCCTCGACGGGTATTTGCGTGGTTCCGGCGAGTGCTTTCTATAGTCCTGATTATGGCTTCCGCTTGACGACGCTCGATCGTGACGAGGTGCGTCGCGCGGATACCTACAAGAGGCTTTCCGAAGCCATTGAGAGATACTTGACGAGCGCGGCTTAGCTTGTATAATGAAGTCTTATTTTTATCTTTTCTTGTATGTCTTTGAATGCACTTTTCAATACGGGTTTGACTTTTGATGATTTGGAGCCGGATGCTGATGATGGGCAAGTGAATCGGGCTCATAGCATTCATGTTGCTCATTCTGGTCGGTGGGATGTACCCGTAAGACCTGTTTATCGGATTGATTTTCCTCGGCATCGATCTCGGATGAATGATTCCGGTACTTTGGATGTGGCGGGGGTCTACAATTTTGATGATTTTCCTGCTGCTGTCGGTATTCCCGTTTTTCATCAGGGTCGTGAGCAAACTGATTCGCGTCGTGATGATCCGACCGTTTCTTCTATTTCTGCGACTCTTCTTTTTGAATTGGAGCGACTTTTCAAAAAGCCTGCGAATCTCGTTCTCGATACCATCCTTCAGGATAGCGGAAGAAGGGAGGATGCCTCGCACCCTGAAGTTATTTCTCTCAAGACGATCACGGATCAATTTCGTGACGCATATACGCAGAAACTTGCAAGCAGCCCTACTGGCAAGCCGATTTTGGAAATGGATTATGCTGCTCGTCGTCAAAATCATTGGGATGCACGGTTTATGGACGCCATGTACGGCAAAAGACTCCACGGCCTTTTGCGTGATGCGCTCAAAAATTTGTAGAGCTTTTGCGAGATTATTTTAATAACTCTTGGACAATTTTGTTCACGAGGGTTCCGTCGGCTTTGCCTTTGACTTTTGGCATGAGTGCGCCCATGACTTTGCCGAGGTCGGCTTTTGAGCTGGCGCCGGTTTGCGTGAGCACTTCTGCGACGACCGCGCGGATTTCTTCCTCACTCATTTGTGCTGGGAGGTATTTTTCCAGGATTTTGATTTCGATTTCTTCTTTGGCGGCGAGTTCTGGGCGGCCGCCGGTTTTGAATTGCTCGACGGAGTCTTTTCGCGATTTGATTTCTTTTCCGAGAATTTGAATGACATCGCTGTCACTGGCCTCGAGTTTTTCTTTGCCGGAGGTTTCAAATTTCATCACTGCGGCTTTGAGCATGCGAAGTGTGCCGGTGATATCGGCGTCACCGCTTTTCATGGCGGTGATAAGATCTTGTGTGATTTTTTCTTTGAATGTCATGGGTGTTGTGGTTAA
>CAZFSD010000001.1:18714-74335 GCA_964521465.1 uncultured Candidatus Peribacteria bacterium
TACTCGACTTTTGTCCTTTGCAAAAGAGCGTCATTTTTTGCTATAGTTTCCCGTGATGGCAGAACCTATTCGCATTACCGATCGTTCACAGAAGAATAAAAATAGAGCTTCGGATTCTTCTTTTTCTGATGCGGGTTTTGAGATCCATTCCATTGAAGAAGCTCCTGCGATCAGTGGTGAATCCGTGACAACGGAAAAAGTAAAAGTTCGTTTTGATAAATTTGCTCAGTTGGTAGCGACTCACAATTTTGATGAAGTACTTCGAGAAAATGCTGCTGAAGAGATTGTGATGAGTTCGAATTTACTCATGGATTTGGCGAATGCTCATGAGACTCCTCAAGAGCCGGACAAGAAAATCCAAGTGATGTTTGCGGTAGGACTTGTTTTTGGCATTGCGCTTATGTATATCGTTCTCAAACTTTTTTAAATTATGAAAAATTCAGCAGGAAAATCAGGACATGGTTATACGCGCGTGATGCTCAAACTGTCGGGCGAGGTGCTGGCAGGGGAGAGTGACGGCGGTATTGCGCAGTCGGCGTTGGCGCTTTTTTGCAAGGAGATCGCGGCTCTGAGTCCTTCGGTGCAGTTTGTGATTGTGGTCGGTGGTGGCAATTTTTGGCGCTTCAAGGATCAAAAGGAATTGGGTTTGGAGCGGACGGTGTCGGACAATATGGGCATGCTTGCGACGGTCATGAATGCGCTGGCTCTTCAGTCGTCTTTCACTTCACTTGGTGTTTCGAGCACGGCTTTTTCCGCGATTTCGATGCCGCGGGTGATTGAGGATTATACGGTTCGTGCTGCTCACTTTGCCCTCGAGAGTGGCCATATCGTGATTTCTGCTGGTGGAACGGGCAATCCTTTTTTCTCGACGGATTCTGCGGCGGCTCTCCGCGCTCTGGAGCTCGAATGCGATGTCCTTCTCAAGGCGACCAATGTGGATTATGTCTACGATAAAGATCCTCGTGAATTTCCGGACGCTCAAAAATATGAATCCGTGAGTTTCCAGGAAGTGCTGGAAAAAGGTTTGCAGGTCATGGATTTGACGGCGATTTCGCTCTGCCGTGATAACAAACTTCCGATTCGGGTTTTCAACATGGAAACTTCTGGCAATCTTGCCAAAGTTGTTGCTGGTGAAAAAATTGGTACTCTTATTTGTTAATTTTTTTCTTTTATGTCTCCGTCCGATATTGTTTCTCAGGCTGATCAGTCTTTTCAAAAATCACTCGAACATCTTCGTGGTGAATATTCTCGTCTTCAGATCGGTCGTGCGAGTGCGGCGCTGGTAGAAGGGATTAAAGTCGATGCGTATGGCACGATGCAGCCACTCAAGGCTGTTGCGAATATCGCTGTTCCTGATGCGAAAACAGTACAAATTCAATGCTGGGATAAATCCCTCATGTCTGCGGTAGAGAAGGCGATCCAGATTTCCGATATTGGCATTAATCCGGTGAATGATGGCGTGTATATCCGTCTCAATATTCCGCCACTCACCGAAGATCGACGCAAAGATCTCGTGAAAGTGGTGCATCGTATGGCGGAAGAGGCTCGCATTGTGGTTCGTACGGAGCGACAACAGGCGAATGGAAAAATTGGCGATTTGGAAAAAGCGAAGACGATCAGTGAAGATGATGCTCGTGGTTTTCAGAAAAAGTTGCAAGACAAAGTCGATCAGGTGAATAAGACGATCGATGAAGTTGCCAAGAAGAAAGAAGTGGAACTTCTCACCATTTAAACTTTTTCTCCTCACTCACCCCTCTAAGCCTCCCCCTCACTCATGAATATTTTGATTACTCTCATTGCGTTTGTTGTTGTTTTTTCTCTTCTCATATTGATTCATGAGCTTGGGCATTTTTGGGCCGCAAAAAGAGCGGGAATTCGCGTGGAGGAGTTTGGTTTTGGATTGCCGCCTCGAGCTTTCGGCAAGAAAATTGGCGAGACGATCTATTCGGTGAATTGGTTGCCGTTCGGTGGTTTTGTGCGGCTTTATGGAGAAGACTCTCATGATCCCGGAGCGCTCAAGAGTCGTCATAGTTTTGCGGGAAAGAGTTTGAGACAACGCATTACGGTGGTTGTTGCGGGTGTGGTGATGAATTTCATTTTGGCGATTTTGCTTCTGACGGCGGGTTTTTCTTTGGGGATTCAACCCTTGCTCGTTGGTCCTTCGGATGTTGCTGCGGCACTTGATCATGGTCAGATGCAGATACAGTCCGGAGTGGTCGTGAAGGAAGTTGTCAAAGATTCTTTGGCGCAGAAGATTGGTTTTCAGGCTGGTGACATTGTTGTTCAACTTCAGAATAAATCGGTTTTTGATGATTCTTTTTTGAAGCTTTTCCAGCAGCCTCCGAAAGATGGATTGACGGTTCGCGTTCGTCGAGATAAAACTTTTTTTGATCTTCGCGTGATGCCTCATGAGGGTTCTCTTGGTCTGTTTTTTTATGATCATTTCTTCTTGTCACGGATGACGCTCAATAAATTGACCCCGGATGGAGAGCTTGCGAGAGCCGGACTCCAGGTGGGCGATGTGATTTTGAAAATCAATGGGCGACATATTTATAGTGTTTCTGGTTATCAAGAAGCTCTTTCTTCTGGGAAAAAATTGCAATTTACCGTGCTGCGTCATTTCCGAGAAATGCAATTTGATGTCGTGTTTGCGAACCGCCATGGTGCGGTGATTCGCGATGTGGTGAGCGGCGGTCCTGCCGACGGCGTGGGTTTGAAAAAAGACGATCGTATCGTTCAAGTCGATCATGTCGATGTCGTTTCTCCTGAAGATGCCGTAGCGAAAATCCATGCTCATGGCGCGGGCGATCTTTCGATTCTTGTCGAGCGCGGTGGTCAACTCATGAACTTTTCATTGAAATTGAATCAGGATAAATTGGTGGGCGTTTATCTCGCTCCTCTGATTTACGATCTTGCGGGAGCAGATATTTATGAAAATGTTTTCCCAACCTCGGTTTTGAAGATCGACAATGTTCGTTATTCACTCGGCGAATCTTTTGTTCAGTCGTTCCGTGAGTCGTATCGCTTGATGAAGGCTACGCTGGTGATGTTTGTCGATGTGATTCGGGATGTATTTACCAGTTTTACTGTTCCGGTCGGCGTTTCTGGTCCTGTCGGTATCGCACAGATGACGGGTGTGTATGTGCAGGAAGGATTTCTGTCGGTCATTCGTTTCATGGCACTGCTTTCGCTCAGTCTCGCGGTGATGAATCTGTTGCCATTTCCGGGTCTTGATGGGGGACGGCTTTTGTTCCTCATTATTGAGGGAATTCGCGGCAAACGCGTGCGCCAAAATGTGGAACAGGTGATTCATTTGGTGGGATTCGTGTTTCTGATCGTCTTGATTTTGCTCGTGACTTATAAGGATTTTGTGCGGGTGTTTTCCGCTTGAAAAAAATCGACTTCGGCGGGTAGTATGGCGGCATGTCTGAACTTAAGGATCTTTGGAGACTCACGCTTCGGCGGCTGCTTCCGACGATGAAGCGGAATGTTTTTATCACCTGGTTTCAAAATACGGGTGCAGTCAAGCTTGAAAATGGGGTGCTTTCGGTGGGTTTTCCCCATACTTTTGCGAAACAGTGGGCGGAAATTCATTGCATGAGTAAGATTTTGAGTTTGGTGAAGAGTATTGATGCTTCGATTCAAGAAGTTCAGTTTGTGATTGAGGCTTCTTTCGCGAATGGGAGCGATCCTCGTGCGGTACCGCTGGATGCGGTGCTTGTGGATACTCCTTCGGAAAAGCCAACGATGCGGAAGGTGGCGAATGTTCAAGAGGTGCGAATCGAGGGTGGTCTTCGGAGTAAAATTTTGAATCCTCGTTATACGCTCGATGGATTTATTGCTGGGAGAAACAACCGTCTTCCTCATGCCGCTGCGGCCGCAGTAGGTCATCAGCCGGGCGGAACCTATAATCCGCTTTTTATCTATGGTCAGGTGGGTCTTGGAAAAACGCATCTTCTCCAGGCGACGGGCAATGAAATTCTCAAGAATTTTCCGAATAAGATTGTTGCTTATATTACTTCTGAGCAATTTGTCAATGAAGTGGTCGAGGCGATTCGAACTCGTAAGGTGAAAGAGCTCAAAGATCGATATCGAAAGGCGGATTGTTTGCTCGTCGATGATGTTCAGTTTTTCGGAGAGAAGACTTCGAGTCAGGAGGAGTTTTTTCATACCTTTAATGCTTTGTATGATGCGAATAAACAGATTGTTTTGAGTAGTGATCGTGCGCCGAAAGATATGGAATTTGTGGATGATCGTCTGCGAAGTCGTTTCGGGATGGGTATGGTGACGGAGGTTTTGGCGCCGGAATATGAGACGCGCCTTGCGATTTTGCAGAATAAATGTCAGGAGTTGGGTGTTTTAATTGATCAAGAAGTCCTTTCGGCGATTGCGTACAATGTAGAAGATAGTGTTCGTCATCTGGAGGGGGCTCTCAAAGGTCTCGTGGGCACCATGCAGCTTGAACAGAAAGTTCCGACAGTGCAGGACGCGCTGCAAATTGTTCAGCGTATCCGAGGCGATGCTGTTTCCATGCCTCCGACTGGTGGTGGCGGTCCGAGTCAGCAACAGCAACCGGTCGGTCATTTTTCTGAAGGGAATAGGATGGCGCCGGCCTCGAATCGTCGTTTCGTTCGTGATCCGGAGGAGGTGATTGCGGTTGTGGCGAAGTACTATCGCATTTCTCGTCAGGATTTGGTGGGGGATGATCGTCGTCGTGAAATTTTGGTGCCTCGCCAAGTGTGTATGTATTTGATTCGAAGCGAGCTGAATGAGGCATATGAGAAAATCGGTGCTGACTTTGGAGGTAAGAACCATACAACGATTCTTCATGCTTGCAATAAGATTGTGGAACAGCTCAAAGCTGATCAGAGGCTTGTGAGAGATGTGCAGGCGATTCGCACGGAACTGGGGTTGTAAGTGTCTTTCGGAGGGGTGTCGCCACAGCTTGTTACAAAGCTGTTTTTATGGTATAATGACACGATGTCATAACCATATCTATGCCACCTCCTGTCGAAGGTCCAAAGCCGCAAAAAATTCCGGAAGTGCCCAAAAAAAATGCAGCAATTGCTCTTGCGGATTTGAAGGCGGAGAATTTTTCACTCAATGCGCCGATTGATTTTCATTTTGTTCGCGATCTTGAGGGAAAGCGTTCAGGTACGATGGATCCTATGACTTGGAATATCTATCAAATCCTTACCCGTTTTTATCTTTCTCAGGGCGTTCGTGGTGAAGCTTCGTGGCGTAAGGCGAGCCAGGAGGCCAATCAACTTCTGCCTTTATTGCGGTCGATGTCGGTTACGGATTCTCATGGTACTCAAATGGATTCTTCACTCCAGGAGTATTTCTTGAAGCTCGTTCGACAGAAGCAGGTCGACTGCCTGAGGCTTTTGCCGGATATGACTCTTCAGATTTTGAATAAAAAAGATGAAGTTCTCTATTCGTTGAATCTTATTGTTTTGAAGCGCGATGGCGTTTTGCAAACGAGTACGGCTGATCGCAAGAGTCTTCTTCAGGATATTACAAAAACTGCCGGTGCTTCACTTGAGAAAATTGGAAAAATTCCTGAAGTACTTGCGACAAAAGTCATGGAAGGTATTGATTTTCTGGATGCGTTTGCCTCTCCTGCGGAGCGTGCTTTTCTTCCCTTGAAGCCTCCAGTTATTTCCGATACTCGTGAGAAAAAAACAATTTCTGTTTTTGATACCCTTCGCGTGAGTCGTCAGCCGCCGAAACTTGTAGAAGATCAATTTCGCAGTCTGGACTTGTGTAGTTTCTATGCAATCTCACTTTTGCAGGAAGCGTATGGACGGCCTGCCGTTCGTGAAATGGGGCTTTCTCGTTATGGTCGCATGCCGAATGCTTGGGATCTTCGAGCGACCGGTATCGAATATGGTTCTCTGGAAACGAAGGCGAGTGTTGCGAATCTTTTGCAGGATAAAGATCGACGATTGCGTGTGACAGAAAAAAATCCTGATGGTCGAAAAGATGGTGAGGGTTTTGGTCTTGTTCTCGATCGAAAAGATGAAAAAGAGTATCAGCAGCAACTCGGTTCATTTTTTGAACTTGCCGATAGCGGTCAATATCCTGCGCTCGTTACGATTTTTAATACTGATACGAAATATGGTGAACGAATCTGGAACGCGAATAAAAATCGTTCTGAGAATATGCGTGGCTATAATTCGCATGTGGCAACGGTCCTTGGTCGTGAGCCAGTGCGTACTTTGGATGTTACGAAGAAGGAACGACTTGGTCATTTTCTGGAAAGAGAGGCAAAAACTACTCCCGCTCTTCAGCGATATTTGAAAGTTACTGTCACCAAAACAGACGGCTCAGTCCTTCCTTTTTCATCGGCGTTTGATCCGAAAATGAAAAATGTTGCCCTGAAGCCAGGTGACAAAGTTTCATGGCAGGATGTCTTGGTAACGGATTTTTTTCATGGGAGTGAAAGAGTCATGGGACTCGCAGAGTATGCTTCTTCCAAGACCATGCTTCTGATGGATTACATGACTCTCAAGAATGCTGAGCCGCGTAAGAATTTAGAATATCAGCCGGTTGGATTTTTTCAGATTGAAATGGGAAAACCACTCGTTTCTGAATTTCAGCAGAAGCTTGGAATTTCTCCTGCTGATACTGCTTATTATTTTGCTGCTTATTCGGACCTTGGTATTGATTTGCGAAATGTTCGTCCGAAAGACATGCTGCCAAAATTTGATCTTGCGGCATTGAAAAAAACAGTGGATGCAAAAGGTGGTCCTGTAGCACTCCGAATGTCGATTCGGCAGGAATATATTCATGCCTACAATGAATCTCATCCAGATGCTCTTTTTATTCCGATCGAGTCGGGCAAGGATGTATGGTCACATGTTTCTTCTTATTTTGAGCCTTATTTTCGTGATCGATATGCGCTCACTCGCCGTGAAAAATTGGAGATTTTACAGGCTCTTGATGCTAGTTGTCCGAATATTGATTTGTCGAAAAATCCTCCGCGATTTGAGAAAGGAGACTTTTTGTATCTTACTCGTCAAAGAGTTCAAGAGATTGTTGATATGATCGCGTTATCGCAAGCGAAACAGTTTAATACTCTTGATGTCGTCGATATCCTGGATCCCGGAGATTCTCCTCGTGCTTTTGTGGCCCGTGCTTTTGATGATTATGTTCGTGCCGAAGGTGCGAGTGCACTTTCTTTTTCTCCTGAAGATGTCAAAAACTCACAGCATCTTCTGGACATTTCCTATGACCGCTTGGATTCTGCGGAAAAGGCTTATGTTTTTCGAGCTTTTGCCGCTTTGAATCCTCATCTCGATCTTACTCTTGTTGATGTCCCGAATCCCGTGAAGCCTGGTGAAGTGGTTTCTTCCGGTACACATCAAGAATATAAGAATCTTCCTGTGGGTGATCGCATGGTCTTTCGCCGTACGGATCTTGCAAAGTGTTTTTCTGATATTTTTGAACTTCGTCAGTTGCGTCTTGCAAATCAGCGTTTTTCCGGCCCTATGACTGATCCTTTTGCAAATGTCCGCATGGGTTCTCGACTTTTGAAAATCCCTGAAAACATTCGCGATTTTATTAACGAATCGTATCCCGGAAGCACTCTCCGCGAAACGGTGGTGCGAAATGCCCTTTATCTTGTTTATGCGAAAGAGCAGATGAGTGGCGGCTTGCGTGGTGAAGCGAAAGATTTTCTGGATTCTTCTGGATTGCGTGAGAGTCAATCGATTGGCGCTTTTCAGATTCGTCCGACCCTTCAGGATATGGAACTTTGTAAGGATGTCTTTCCTCGGCACGGTCTTATCATGCCAGAGACCTTCGACGAATTTAAAAGTGCGGTTCGTGATAATCGTCAGGTTGCGGTTCTCGTTGCTGGTCAGCGACTTTTTGAGGCAATGAATGTTTTTGAACATTTTATGGAATTGAACGGTGAGGATCGTCTTGGTATCTTGGATGAGAATTTTGCCGTGATGCTCATTACGAGTTATAACCGTTCTCCCAAAAGAATTCTTCGTGCGGTGTATCAGAATTGGGCTTATAATCTCGCTGAAAAGGCTGGTGTTCAGCCGGAATTTGGTTTGAACGAAATTGATGCATTTACCAAAACTGCCGATGATCAGGATACTTTGGAGGTGAAACTTTTGAATACTTTTCGTGCGGTTATCGTGCGTCTCCGTGATACTGGTGCCATCCATATTGAAGGCCAGGATATTGATGCTGCATTGATGAATGTCGTTCAAAAGCCAACGGCATTTCTCCAGACACCTCTTTATCGCGAACTTTCTCGATGGTATCAAACTCAAGATTCTCGCGGACTTCGTTTTACTTTTTCTCCCGATGAACTGACGCGTGGTGATCATATTTTTTCTTATGGTCAGCGATTTATTTTTCCGAGCAATGATCCGTCCCTTCGCCAGGCTATGTCGAATTGGCAGCGTTCTTTCCGTGATTATGATCGTCTTGCGCAGTTGAGTCGTATGGTCCGAGATGGAAAATATGAATTACGAAAAACTCCGCAAGATACTCCTCGTGTTCTCGAAATTCCTCCTTTTCATGTTCCAAAAGATACTCCTGATTCTCCGGAATCTCTTGCCCTTCAAGAGTGTCGAGAATGCCTGGAGGATGGTCATTTATTTGTTTATGCCAAAGATGTTTTTCTCCGTGAGAAGCCAAGTGGCAATCGTACTGCGCAGCTTTTTTTCGGTACACGATTGAAGTTTGTTGATGTCGAACTTCGTTCCGGTGAAAAATGGGCAAAAGTAGAGGTTGCCGATGGTCCTTCGGTTGGAAAAACAGGATATATTGCCTTTGAAAAACGCTGGTATAGCAATGTTGATGGTCCAAAATTGAAAGATCGTTTTTCTCAGAAACTTGCTGAAAAAGAATCTGATCCTGAGGCGAAGCTTCCTGCAGATTATCGCAAGACGATGGAGCGATATCTTCGTTTTATTGCCAATTATAATGCTGAGAAAATTCCTCATTCTCTCGACCTTATGGCTCGTGCAAAAGTCGAAGCTGTTGAAGTGAATGATACTTTGATTCGTGAAAAAATTTTTACGATCGCACGATTTTATGGATACAAAAATCAGAAATTTTTTGCGGTTCTTCCGAAGGTTCGAGTGTCCGGTATTCCTTCGCAAAAACTCTACCTTATCGATACGGAAAATCACCGTCTTTTGAGTATGACAACCTCTACCGGTCGTCCAGCACATGAGACGCCGAGTGGTCATTATGTGGCTTATAGTCACGGTTATAAAGATTTGAATTCTCTGGGTGCGGATATGGGTTCGTACGCTCAGAAGTACGCCAATGAACCCGAGCGAACTCAACTTCAGGCTGGTCCTGGAGGTGGAAAGATTTCCATGACAACCGCTCTGATCGAAATTCGTGGAGAGGGTGATGCAAAAGGTGGTGCCGGTCGCTACTTCCATGGAACGAATCGCGAGAATCAGTTGGGTGGTAAAGCCTCGAGTGGTTGTGTGCGTATGGCGAATCTTGATGCCGTATACCTTGCTTCACTCCTGGGTGAATCGAATATGGAATTCCAAATTATTGACTCTGAGATTCCTCCTGAGCTTGCATCATCTCTTCGAAATGTTCGTCCGCCGGCGGTAGTTACCAAGGTGAATTATGCGCCTCCGGGTGGCCCATCTTTGCAGCCGGCACAATTTCCATCGGTTGAACCTTCTCAAAAATCACGCCCTTCGGAATCACGCCCTTTGCGTGATAAAAACGGAAATGTTTATAAACCTTAATCTGCGCGATACTTTGCTTATTGCAGATATATCGCTCTGTTGGCGTTCTGTTGCTCGTTTGTTTGTGCGTATACAACTTCGCCAGTATCCGGTTTTGTGAGGTAGAACCAGTATGGTGATGAGGTTGGACTTATGGCAGCTTCGATCATGGCGATCCCGGGATTTCCGATGGGTGTCGGCGGGATCCTTTTGCTTTTATAAGTGTTGTATTGTTCATCGTCACTGTAGAGACTTGTTGCATCGATATTGAGAAACCATCCGTTATCGATTCGTTTCCACATGATTCCGGCAACGATTGGAAAATCTTGTGGTGTACGAACTTCTTTTTCCAGCATTGAGGCGATAGTGATGATTTCCTGTATCGTTCTTAATTTTCCGGCAACTTCTTTTTGTTTCCCTGCTCCTTTTTCTGCTGCAGCGAGTGCGGGTATTTTTTCTATTACTTTTCTTTGAAAGGTTTGGAGCATTGTTTCTATGAGTCTTCCGGGTACAAATTCTCCCGCCTCCAAGAAATAGGTGTCTGGGAAGAGGAATCCTTCGAGGGATTGTCCTGGGGTCAGAAATGGATAACGGTCGTATTGGGTGAAATTTTTTGCGGCTTGGATGAACTCATTTTTTTGGATGAACTCATTTTTTGCGAGTAGTTCATCAATTTGCTTGAGACTGTAGCCTTCTGGAATGGTGATGATGTTTTTTGCTTTTTTTGGGTCCGTGAGAATGAGGGCGATTTTTGGAATCGTCAGACTCGGGCTCAACTCGAATCGTCCTGAAAGGAGTTTTTCTCCCTGATTCGTATCCTTGATATAGCGATAAAAGATATCAGCATCGAGGATGATTCCTTTTTCTTCGAGGAGTGCACCAATGGTTTTTGCTGAAGTCCCTTTTTTGACGACAACAATTTTTGTTTGTGCATCTGCAGGATTCACTGCTTTTCCCAGGGCATTTTTGTAGGCGATACTATCGCTGATGAAATAGACCGCTATCGTGAGAATTGCTGCAATGAGCAGCCATTTATGTATTTTCTTTTTCATCATTTTTTGAAGTTTTTATTTTGTAGAATTTTATTCCTCTCCTGGTGCGTCAAAATTCATGTCGCCCATGATCGCTTTCATTTTTTCTGCGGCGATTTGCTGAGCCTTGTTCTTTCCTTTGTTGAATGCCTTTTCGAGCCGATCTTCCAAGATCCTTTTGCTTTTTTGTGCTTGTTGCATGAGATCATCGCTGATGCTTACCGATACAACATCCATTTCACCATTGACAGTGACCGTTGCTCCATCTTGCTCCGCTTCTATGTGAATATTCTTCAGATCTTTTTTAATTTCTTTCGCTTGTTTTTGAAGTTTGTAGGCGCCTTTGACTTTTGCAAACATGTTCATAAAAAATGATTGTTAGGAAGTGACGAAGAATAGATTTTCCTCTTTGCCGGTTGATTGTAGCAAAAAAAATTTCTTTTTTTCAATCACAAGCTTATAATTTCCTGGCTCCTTACTTTTTTACTTTTACTTTTACTTTTACTTTTCTATGAAACATTTCATGACTCTTTTTGTGGCTTTGTCACTTTTTGTTTCTGCTTTTTCTTTTGCTCAAGCAAAGACTCCTCGTCCTTCTCTTCAAAATCCCGTTGTTCAAAAAGGAGTTGTAAAAAAAGCCTTGAAGAAGAAGGCTCCCAAGAAGGGATCGAAGCATGAGATGAAGAAAGTGGAAGAAGGGAATAAGCCAGCCGTTTCGGTACCTCCTGCTTCTACTCCTTCTGCTTCTACTCCTCTTGCGGTCGGTATTTCGGGTTTTGTTTTTGTGGCTTCCGATTTGAAGGTCAAAGTAGGGGATATGGTGACATGGACCAACAATGATTCAGCTCCACATACGGTGACGGCGGATGACGGGAAGACTTTCGCGAGTCCGACGCTTTCTCAAGGCGGTACATTCAGCTTTACTTTTACGACTCCGGGGACTTTTGCCTACCATTGTGCTGTTCACCCTTCGATGAAGGGAGTCGTTGTGGTCGAATAGGAAAAATCAACTTGTCATAAACTTGCTTTTTCGTTAGAATCGCTGCGCTTTATTTACCCTTCGTTTATGTCATCATTTGTTCTTGAAGCTGAAATTCGCAATGAGAAGGTTACACCTTCAGCTTTGCGCCGACAGAAAAAGATCCCTGCTGTTTTCTACGGAAAGGGTATCGAAAATCTCCATTTTGCTTTACAATTGCCTGCTTTTACGGCTCTTTATCGCCGCGCCGGAGAAAATAATCTTATTGATCTCCAGGTTGTTGGTGGTAAAAAGTTCAAAACTCTCGTTCATGCAGTTCAATATCACCCCGTGACTGATGAAATTGTTCATGTGGATTTGAAAAACATTCGTATGGACGAAAAACTTACAACTCGTGTGGCGGTAAAGCTTACGGGTGTTGCTCCTGCGGTCAAAGACTTCATGGGTATCGTTTCTCTCCAAGCTCCTGAAATTGAAATTCGCTGTTTGCCTGGTGATCTTATCCATGAGATTCTCGTGGATATTTCTTCTTTGAAAACGCTTCGTGATTCAATTCATGTCTCTGATTTGGTTGTTCCAAAAGGCATTGAGGTTCTTCTCGATAGTCAGCGAACGATCATTACTGTTCTCGCTCCGAAGAAAGAAGAGGAAGATGCTCCAAAAGCTCAGACTGCTATGGAGGCTGATGCCGCCGCAGCCGCTGCAGCTGCCGCAGCCGCTCCTGCTGCTGATAAAGAGAAAAAAGAGGATAAGAAGAAATAGTTTTTGTTTTTCTTTTATCATTTTAAAACCCCGCCTCGAGAGGCGGGGTTTTTTGTACTCTTGATTCTTCTTTATTTCATCATCATAGCGCCGATGACTGGGGCGATGATGAGTGCGATCGTGTTGATAACTTTGATGAGTGCGTTGAGCGCTGGACCTGCAGTGTCTTTGAATGGATCACCGACGGTGTCGCCGACAACAGCGGCTTTGTGAGCATCACTGCCCTTGCCTCCGAAATGACCTTTTTCGATGTATTTCTTTCCGTTATCCCATGCTGCACCACCGGTGGACATGAAGAGAGCGAGTAAGAATCCACCGAGAATCAATCCTACGAGCATACCGCCGAGTGCCTGTGCTCCGAGCAAAAATCCTACGAGGAGAGGGCTGACGACTGCGAGAATTCCTGGTATGACCATCTCTTTGAGTGCTGCCTTGGTAACGATATCGACACAGCGGCCGTAGAGAGGCTTTGCCTTTCCTTCCATAATGCCTTTAATTTCACGGAATTGTTTTCGAACTTCTTCGACGACAGCGTATGCGGCTTTTCCGACAGAACGCATCAGGAGTGATGCGAAGAAGAAAGAGATTGTTCCTCCAATCAAGAGGCCGACCAATACTTTGTAGTTACTGATGTCAAAAGTAATGACTGTTTCTCCTGAAACTTTTGTTAACTCTTCTGTGTAGGCTTGGAACAAAACGAGTGCAGCGAGTGCTGCAGATCCAATGGCGTAGCCTTTTGTGACGGCTTTTGTGGTGTTTCCGACAGCATCGAGTTCATCGGTGACTTCTCGGACTGAAGCTTCTTGTCCTGTCATTTCTGCGATACCACCAGCATTGTCGGTAATTGGTCCATATGAGTCGGTGGCGATGACCATACCGGTCGTGGAAAGCATGGCGACTGCAGCGATGGCGATTCCATAAATACCATTGCCTACAGATTCAGATTGTTCGCCAAACCAGTACGCGAGGATGATACCAGCGATGATGAGAAGTACTGGTAAAACAGTACTTTCGAGGCCGACAGCGAGGCCCATGATGAGGTTGGTACCTGCTCCTGTTTGTGATGCTTCTGCGATTTTTTGCACTGGTTTGTGTTCTGTTGCGGTGTAGTATTCGGTGATGACGTTGATGAGCCATGTGATCACGAGACCTACGAGTGTGGCGTAGAAAATGTTCATGTCACCAATCATGTACTTCGAGACGAAGTAGAAGCCGATTGCAGAAAGAACGGTGGTTGCGTAAATACCTTTGTACATCGCACCCATGATGTTTTTCTTTTTTCCGAGTCGAACAAACCAGGTTCCAATGATGGAAGAGATGATCGATACTGCGCCAAGTGCGAGTGGAAATTCAATACCTTTGGCTCCGAGAGATTCCGTAAGAACGGATGAAGCGAGAATCATGGCAGCGATGAGTGTCACTGCGTATGTTTCGAAAAGATCTGCTCCCATACCGGCACAATCGCCGACATTATCGCCGACATTATCCGCGATGACGGCTGGATTTCGTGGATCGTCTTCCGGGATGCTTTTCTCTACTTTTCCGACGATATCAGCACCAACATCTGCTGCTTTGGTAAAAATACCTCCGCCAACACGAGCGAAGAGGGAAATGAGTGATGCGCCGAAGCCGAAACCGATGAGAAGATTTGGAGCTTCTCCTGCCGGAATGCCGAGAACGGCGGTGAAAATGTAATAGAATCCTGAAACTCCGAGGAGTGCGAGACCGACAACAGCCATACCTGTGACAGATCCGCCACGGAATGCAACGTTCAAAGCAGCTTTGATGCCTTTTTTGGCAGCTTCAGTCGTGCGAATGTTGGCACGGACAGAAATGCTCATACCGATGTATCCTGCGAGGCCTGAGAACAGAGCGCCGACGAGGAACCCAACACCAATCCAGAGCCCGTTATTATGGCTTCCGGCTGGGATAAGGAAGACGATCACCAGAAACAATGCAATGGCAAAAAGTGCCATAGTAATAGCCTGGCGATTGAGATAGGCAGTTGCACCTTCCTGGATGGAAGCCGCAATTTCTTGCATATCTGCAGTTCCTTTTGGTTGTCTTAAAACCCAAACAACCAGAAGAGCCGCATAGAGGAGCGCGAGAACGCTAACTCCGAGAGCGATCATGGAAATCATTGAAGGAGAAGATAGGGGATAATAAGGTCTTGCGGCCCGCATTATAGCTTTTGTAAGGCTTTCCGTGAAGCTTATTTTGTGGTATAATGTCCTGATATCGTTTTTTTCGATTTCTATGGCCGATGAACAAAAAGAAAATTCGAATGTTGATCAAAAGGCTGTTTCTGCTCATCAAAAGATAGAGTTCGAGACTGCTGATGAGGCAAAGATTTCTCGAACGGTGGGGCAGAAGGTAACAGATGTAGTGCCCGATGTCCTTTCTCCTGAAGATGAAGATGCGGATAGCTCTTTTCGTCACGATGGGGACTTCTGGTCTCAGGTGAAAAATATCTTGGCAACTGCCGGATTTTCCTTGGGGAAGGTGATCGGATGCTTCTTGGGTATCGTCGTTCTCGCTGGAGTTCTTGTGTTTTTTGTTTCCGGCGGCTTTCGCAGTGTGATGAACTCTCTTCCTTCTTTTGGTAATTCCACCGATTCTCCTTCTCGTCGTGATCTTCCCTTTTTGCAGCAATCGGATGAAGTGCTTCAACAATATCAGCAAGTCCAAAATGTTTCGGCACCTTCTCTTCCTGAGAGTGTTCAGAGTCTTTCGAATCCCGATACGCTTCATGTTCTTGATCTTTCTGGTCTTACGACGAATTTCGTTATTGGTGGCTATCAGGGTTTGCGCCTTGTGCGTTCAGAGAATCTCACGCCGACGCTTCATGCTTCTTATGTTTTTGGCCAATCAGAAAAACGGACTCCATTCTTGTCTCAAGCTCTTCAGTCTTCACGAGCATCGTATGCTCTTGGTCATCAGGGGGCTTCCTCTGATCGTTTTGCAAAATATCTCATTACACTTGGACAGATTGAGAATGTCCTAGATACCGATGTTTTTGAACTTTTAAATCGCACTTCTCGTCGAGCAGACGCTCTGGATCAATATATTCAGGATCTTCAGTCTCTTTTTGCGCAGGCAACCTCTTATGCCGATATGGTTGATCGTGAAATGACAACTTATAAGAGTCAATATGATGAGATCGTGGCTCAGCGCGATCTGGCGGAAAATGATTTTTTTGATGCGACGAGTCGATATCAGTCCGATGCCACCAATGCTGCTTTGCAGAAATTTATTGATCTTTCGAAAGATGCTGTTGATCTCAAGGCTCATAATCTTGCTTTGGCAAAGCTGGCAAGCGGGTATAAAGTTGCTCTTCCAAAGCTGGATTCGCGTATTCGCGACATTCGTTTGAATCGTGAGCCGCTTCTGCGAGGGGTGAAGGTTTTTGATGTTCAGGGTTCATCGCTGGATTTGATTTTGCCTGACAAAAATCTGGAGTAGAATAAAGGAACTCTATGGTTTCTTTTGAACGATTCATTCAGGATGTTTTGAAAGTTCGTCCGAATGCTGACGCTTCTCGTATTCGTCGTGCCTATGATTTTGTTTTGCCTTACTACCATAAGCGCGAAAGATATTCTCGAGATCCTTATATTCATCATGCTTTGGCGGTAACTTCAATCCTTCTTCCTCTGAAACCCGACGACGATACGATCATTGCATCTCTTCTCCATGGTCTTTCCAGTGAAAATGTCTCTTTTGATTTTTCCCTTGTTGGACGAGAGTTTGGCGCCGTTGTTCAATTTATGCTCGAGGGTCTTACTGCTGTTAAAACTTTGAGACCGAATTTGGATGTTACGGACTCTGAAAGTGTTCGCCAAATGCTTTTGACGATTGCGAAAGATTTACGAGTTGTTTTGATTCGTTTGGCTGATCGCCTGCACAATATGGAAACGCTTCAGCACCTCCCTCCTGATAAACAAAAAGAGATGGCTCGTGAAACCATGGAAATTTTTGCTCCACTTGCTTCTCGTCTTGGTATCTTCCTTTTTAAATCTCGGCTCGAGGATTTGGCATTTCGCTATTTGAATCCTTCTCAGTATCAGCAGATCGAAGAGCAACTTTCTGAATTTGGTCGCGAGAAAGGGAAATTCATTGAACAGATTGTTGCGAAATTAAAAAGTCTTTTGGATGAGAAGGGGATCGAGGCTTCTGTCGATGGGAGACTCAAAAATGTTTATAGCATTTATAGTAAGTTGCGGCGAAAAGGTCGGACGACTTTGCATGAAATTTTCGATGTTTTTGCTATTCGTATCATTGTTCCTGCAAAAATTTCTTCTCATACTGTGTCTGGAAAAAAAACACAAATACAAGAATCGGTCGATCATCTTTATAGTATTTTGGGTCATATTCATGGTCAGTGGACTCCGCTTCCGAATCGTTTTAAAGACTATGTCGCTGTGCCAAAACCGAATGGATATCAGAGTCTGCATACCACGGTCATTGGCCTTGCTCCGAAAGTTTTAAGTCAGCCAATTGAAATTCAGATTCGCTCGGATCAGATGCACCGTGAAGCGGAATATGGTATCGCTTCTCACTGGCTGTATGAGGATACCAAGGCAACTTCAACGCGTTTTCAGAAGGAACTTTTTGATCAATATACGAATTCTTCTGATCCCAAACTCCAGCAACAAATGAAATTCTTGCAGACATTTTCTAAGATTCAGCAAGATATTCAAAAGCTCTCTCATGAAAGTGCTGATATGCTTGCGGAAGGTCTTCGAGTTGACCTTTTTCATGATCGTATTTTTGTTTTGACTCCAGATGGTGCGATCAAAAATTTGCCGGTTGGTTCTACGCCTATTGATTTTGCTTATAGCGTTCATACAGACATTGGTCATCGTTGTGCCATGGCGAAAGTGAACGGGAAGCTTGTTCCTTTGGATTATGAACTTCACAATGGCGATGTCGTAGAAATTGTTTTGAAATCCAAGCCGAATCCCAAAGCTCTTTGGCTGAGTTTCGTGAAAACTGGAGGTGCTCGTTTGAAAATTAAAACCTGGTTCAATTCCCAGAATCGTGAGTTTGCTTTTCGTGAAGGGAAAGAACTTTTGAATAAACAGCTTGTTCGTTTCGGAAAGCAAAAACTGGATGACAGTCTCTCTCTTTTGAAAAATCTTTCTGGAAAAACATCTCTTTTGCGTGATCGACAAAAAATTCTCGAAAATGTTGGTAATGGCTCGATGTCTGTAGGTGTTCTCATGAAGCGCCTTTTTCCTCCTGAGGAACTTTTATCTCCTCTTCATCTTCCGGTGAAACCTCCTGTTTTTGCCGAGTCGCTTCCTCGTGATTCAAAAAAAGTTCGAAGAAAATTGGCGGAATCTGCCAAATCTCTCCCTCAAAAAACTTTGGATAAAAAAATACTTTTGGGCGGCGAATCTGGCATGCCACTGAGATTTGCAAATTGCTGTACGGTTCATGAACATGATCCAATTGTTGGGTACATTACTCGCGATCAGAAAGCAACAATTCATCGTGCCGATTGTCGTATGCTCCGACGAGCTTCGGTGAATCGTATTCTTTCTGCTTTTTGGGAGGACGATGTTCAAATTCCGAAAAAGGGTCGTTATCGTGTTCGTTTGTTTTTGGATGCTATTGATCGTGTTGGACTTATTCGTGATGTGACAACCGTTATTTCCGACATAGGATTAAATATTTTGAATTTTGGCTATCGTGAACATCGAGAATCGGGTATTTCTTATGCGGTTGATATTGAAATTTTTGAATTTGAGCAACTTGAAAAACTCTTTGATCGTTTAGAGACGATTCCCGGCGTTTTGAAAGTTCGTCGAGATCCACTCTCTTGAGTTTCGTCTATTGTCTCCAAAGAACTTTTGTTATTTCTTCCAAGGTTTCACGGTCTTCTTCTTTGAGATTGAGAGCGAGTATTTTTTCAAGAGGTTCATTTTTTGTGTATTGGATCAGCTTCCTATATCCGTCGCGATAGCGAGCTTGATATGCCGCTCGATTGTTTTTCGAAGCATTTTTTTCCTGAAGGCACTCTCTGCAGAGAATCTCTTTTGGATTCCACATTTCATTTTTTTCGAATGGAATTTTTTTGTGGCATTTTTGGCAATGTGTGAGCTCTGGCAATGTGCCGAGTATTTCCATGAGTTTAATTTTGAAGATACTGCTTACGATTTTTTCATTTTCTTCTTCGTCAATTGCTTCCAGAGATTCGCAAAGGAGTGAAAAGAGCGTTTCATGGTGATTCAAGCCTCCGCCCTCTATCCAGCGAAGACTTTCCAGAATCTCTTCTGCAGCGTTTATTTTTTCCAGGCTTTTTGGAATTTTTATGAATGTTTTTTCCAGACTGCATTCACGAATCGTATATTTTTCACTTCCGTTTTCGTAGAGAATGAGATTGCAGATGTTGAGCGGTTGAAGCCTTCCGACAAAAGGGGAAGTGATCTTCCTTGCACTTCGTGCGATGGCGGTTATTTTTCCGAAAAGGGGACTGATGCACTCAATGAGGCGATCGTTTTCCCGACAAGGTTTTATGGCTGTGATTATGGCCTGAGTTTGTACAAAACCGCGCATGCGTTCAGTGAGGTGAAGGAGAGTTGATGGTTTTGGCTAATTTTTATCGTTGGTTTTGATGTGCTTTTGAACCGCGATAAAACTGCTCACGAGTGTCAAAAGGATCGTTACACCTGCTTCGACTGTGAGAACCTTGAGATAAGGGAAGTAATTGATTCGTCCAAAGAATTTTAATTTTTCAAAGAGACTTACATGGTTGACGAGGACAAAGATCAGGAAACTTGTAGCAAGGGCCATGAGGCTGATCCAGAGTGCTTCTATGAGATAGGGGAGTTGGATGAATGAGGATTTTCCTCCTACCAGACGCATAATGTTGATTTCTGATTTCCGTGTGAATATATGAAGGTAAACGACGTTGTAAATCATGAGAAGTGCGCCAATTCCGAAAGCGATCATGACCCAGTAGAGGAGATAACTGGTAAAGGATGTCATGTTTTCTAGATTTTTGACGATTGTTCCATTGACTGTGAGGTCGGCAACATCTTCGCTGATGTTTGCGAGATCGTCCTTGAATTCGCTTGCCCGAATTGCATCTTGAATTTTTCCGTAAAACTCTGGATTTGCTGCAGAGACTCGAAAGCTTGCCGGAAGTGTGTTCTCCAGCTTGAATTTTTTGTAATATTCTGCGGTTTTTGGATGTGCGTCGAGGAATTGTTCCAGTGCTTTTTGCTTTGAAGTGAATTCTACTTTTTCGACTCCATCGAGAGTTTGGAAGTATTGTTCAATTTTGTAGATATTTTTCGGATCGGTTGTATCTTGAATGTAGAATGTAAGGTCGATTTTTTTTCCGATGCGTGTCAACTCTTCCTGGGCTGTGAAGTGGACGGCGAGGATGGTATTGAGAATAAAAAGCAGAATGGCGATGACCAGCATGGTCGCCAAAGTGGTAATTTTATTTCTCCAGAAATTAACAGCGCTATTTTTGAGCGCGCGTTTCATAGTATTCATATTCGCATTATCCGCGAAATTCAGCTTTCCTGCAACTTCTTCAGGAACTTTTGATTCCCTGCACTTCGCTGAGCCAGGAATCGCGAATGAGAGAGGATTTGTAGATTTCTGGTCGGTATGGCTTGAGACGGACAACTTCGGTTTTCATTTTTTCGTCGATGAGAAATTTTTGAAGACGCATGGTGAAGGCGTGCTGATCATATCCGAGTGCGATGATGTCCGGTTGAATTTTCTTGATAGCTTTATATTTGTCCTTCAAATCACCCAGTATGACTTTTGTTGCAAGGCCTGTTTTTTTGAGATTTTTTAGTCGTACATTTTCGTGATTATGAGCTTTTCTTCCCTTGATTTGTTCTACGGTTTTGTCTCGAGCGATGACGGCAATGATATTTTCGCCAAATTCACGGGCTTGTCCGAAAAAATTTTCGTGCCCTGCGTGAAGAATGTCGAATGTTCCGAAAACAAGGATTTTCATGTGGTGAAATGGAGCCAAAGACTCAGGAGAATCAGGATCCCGGCGGTACAGCTGATAAGTATTGTCGCTATTGTATGCTTTTTTTCGGCCCGGTCCGGCCCAAGGGGCAACCCCGGACACCCAGCTTCGCTTCGGTCCGGCCCGAAAGGCGCCCCGGACACTCCGCTGCGCTGCGCCCGGACACCCAGCTCCGCTTCGTCTTGCACCAGTGGGTCGATGAGCAGTGTTGCAAAATAGATAATGGTACTCACGATGAATGGAAGTTGAAGTACTCTCTCGGTGAGGGGTGCAATGTTCTTCAAAAAGCCATTTCTGTTCATGAGGTTGCTGATGAGAAAAAGGCTTCCAATGGAAACAAATGCGATGAATGAAGTCGTTGCAATGTTTTTGAAGTTCGATGGTGACATGCGTGTATTATGTGCTATACTCCGCCCGTATGCAATTAACTCCTGAACAGGTTCGGCACATCGCGAAACTTGCTCGTCTCGATCTCAAAGACGACGAGGTTTCTCGATATTCTTCTCAACTTACCAATATCCTTACTTATATCGAGATTTTAAATGAAGTAAAGACCGATGGTGTAGCGCCGACTTCTCAGGTGACAGGTCTTCAAAATGTTACCCGTCCGGATGTTGCCTGCGAGTGGGTTATTCGTGATGAGCTTTTAGGATGTACCACTTTGCCGGTTGAGCAGAATCAGATTCGCGTCAAGCCCGTTATCTCTTCGTAGAATTTTCAAAATTTTTACACTCTTATGTCGTCGCTTGATCTTACCCAATTGACCGTTCGTGAACTTGCTGAAGGTTTTGCTGCGAAGAAGTTTACTTCTGTTGCCGTGACCCGCGCGTATTTGGATCGTATCAAAAAGTATAATGGACAGTTGAATGTGTATACTTTTGTCGATGAGGATGGCGCTTTGAAAATGGCAGAGGAGTCGGATAAACGATTTGCTGCCGGCACTTCCCGTGGACCTCTCGAAGGTGTTCCGTGCGGCATTAAGGATATTTTTGCGGTCAAAGGTATGCCGAATACGGCGTGTTCGAACATTCTTCGTGATTTTGTGCCGCCTTTTGATGCGACGACGGTGACGCGACTTCGTGACGCGGGTGCTGTTTTTCTTGGGAAGACGAATTTGGATGAATTTGCTTGCGGAAGCTCAACGGAACATTCATGCTTTGGGCTTACGAAAAATCCTTGGGACATGACGAAGGTTGCGGGTGGAAGTTCCGGCGGTTCTGCGGCGGCGATTCCTGCGGGGATGGCGGCTTTTACCCTGGGAACTGATACCGGTGGATCGATTCGTTTGCCGGCATCTTTTTGCTCGGCGGTAGGTGTGAAAGTCACCTATGGGCGAACTTCTCGTAGTGGCGTTGTTTCTATGGCTTCGAGTTTGGATACGATTGGTCCTTTTACGAAAAATGCTGAAGATGCTGCAATTGTTCTCAATGTGATCGCTGGGCATGATCCTCGCGATAGTACGACTCCGGATGTCCCGGTTCCTGATTATACGGCAGATTTGGCGAAGAGTATTCGGGGTTTGCGAATTGGTCTTCCAAAGGAATATTTCGCTGAAGGTATTGATCCCCAGGTTCGTGGATTGATTGATAACGCCGTTGCGCTTTATAAAAAAATGGGCGCAGAGATCAAAGAAATCAGTCTTCCTATGACGAAATATGGTGTAGCGATTTATTATATTATTATGCCGGCTGAGCTGAGCGCGAATTTGGCAAGATATGACGGTATTCGCTTTGGTCCTGTTCCGAAGGATTCCGGAGAAAGCCTTCAGGATATGTATTATCGTGTTCGTGGGGCGGGCTTTGGGGCAGAAATTAAGCGACGCATTATGATCGGGACCTATGTACTTTCTGCGGGGTATTATGATGCTTTTTATTCTAAGGCTCAGAAAGTGCGCACGCTCATTCTTCGTGATTTTGATCAGGCTTTCGAGCAAGTTGATGTTCTTTTGACGCCGGTAGTTCCTTTTCCTGCTTTTTCTGTGGGTGAAAAAATGAATGATCCTTTGGCGATGTATTTGGCTGATGCCTTTACGATTCCTGCGAATGCCGCTGGTATTCCGGGACTTTCTGTCCCTTGTGGATTCACGAAAGAAGGATTGCCGGTGGGCTTCCAGCTCCTTGGAAAACAGTTTTCAGAGTCGCTTCTTTTCCAGACGGCCTCTGCCTATGAGCGCGAAACGAATTTTGCGGCAAATTCCCAGGCCATGTTGAAAATGGCTCTTTGAGTATTCGCGATTTCAGTACTTTCGATGATCATGCCGATGAGTTCGCCTTTGAAAGAAGCGATGGCGACTTTGTTGTCGTAGATGTTGATTTCGTTGCTGAAGTTGTATTGGTCGATCGGTACGAGGCGTATTTCTCGGTGGAACCTTTTACTTTCTTTTTGAACTTCTTGACCCCATTCATCCATCGGTGCGATGCCTTTGAGATGGATTTTTTTCTTCACGCGTTTGGCGACATATTCTTCATCATATTGTGGCCAGAATGAGCGTATTTCGTGCGAGTTGGCGTAGTTCAAAATTTCGGTTTTGCTCGTGAGCGTGTCTTCGTAAATCGCTTTGATACCTTCGGCGCCTTCGAAATATTGGATCTTTGGATGAACGCTGTCGCCGCGCATGCGCTTGAGATCAGGTAGGATGTTTTTGAAATCGTGGACATTACGCTGAACTTCACTGAGGATACTTTCCGGCTCTGTGGCACTAAAATAGCGAATACCATTTTTGTTGAGAAAATTGATAAAGCCTTTGTGGATGAGTTTTTCGAGAATGTCGTAGCAGGTGACGCGGCTGACGCCAGATCTTTTGCTGATCGCTGCGACGACACTGCTGCCGAGTTCGAGGCAGGCGAGGTAAATTTTGGCTTCTTTGTCACTGAGGCCTATGTTTTTGAGGGTATTGGCGAGCGATTTGTTGACCATAAAATGCATTGTTCAAGAGCGAGGAGAATCTGTTTTTTGTCTTCGGTGGTTTCGTGAATTTCTCCAGTTTTGAGAGCGACATCCAGATTTCCCAGCCGTTCGTAGATTTTTTTCAGTTCGTTGAGCGTAAAATTTCCGACTTGTTTCGATGCGACGGTGATGACATAGGGATGAAATCCGGGATCGTATTTTTTCATGTGGCTTCCGAATTCGCTGCTTTTCACACCCTGATTCTTCAGGTCGGCGAGCAGGAGGAGGATGCGGAAATGTCGTACAATCATGGCGAAAATGCCGCGAATTTCTTCGCCGCTGTGAACGAGAATGTGAAATTGATCGATGGCTTGTTTGGCGTCCCGCATGCTGAGCGAATCGGTCATTTTGAAAATCGAAGTCATGACATTGGGCTGGACGAGGGTTTCGATGTCGGTGGTGGTTGCGGCACGATTTTTGCAGAACGATCCGATTTTTTGAAGTTCGTTGTCGAGTGTCCACAGGTCGGCGCCGGCTTGTTGCATGAGTTTTTCTGCGAAATCGGGCAGGTGACGAATGTTGTATTTCTGAGCCTGTTTTTCGATCCACTGCTTGGTTGCCAGGGGAGTCATCAGCTCGAATTCTTTGAGTACAGCCTTGTCTTTGAGTTTTTTGTAGAGTTTCGTGCGTTTGTCCGGCTGTGTTTCTTCGAAAAAAACGGCGATGGTGCTGTCTGGAATTTCTTCGATGATGTTGGTGATTTTTTCCTGCTCTTTGGCATCGGCTTCGCCCAGGAAGTTTTTGATGATCGTGAGTCTTTTGTCGCCGAGGAATGGTGCGCTTTTGAGAGCGCTTTGTATTTCTTCGCCGCTGGTTTCGCTTCCGTCGATCACATGAACATTAAAATCGCCTTCATATTTTTTGATAAATTCGCTCTGCCAGCGTTTGACTTCCTGCTGGAGGAGATAGGAATTGTCGCCGAAAAAGAGGAAGACATTCTTCATGGCGGCATTCTAGCGGAAAAGGATGGGATTTGAAAATCAGGGATATGAAAATCCCGCCTTTTTGAGGGGCGGGATTTTGTTCTTGTGGGCGACTCTTCTTTTTTAGTTTCGTCGTGTTGGTGCGACTGGTGGTGCATCTCCGCCGCCTGCTTTATGCATCGCATCGTTTTGTGTCTTTTCTGGGTCCTTGCAATCGGTACATGACTCTGGTGTTGGAGTAGGTGCTGGTGGAGGTTTTGGTCGTCCGCCGCCGCGTTTTGGCTGTTCGCAGCAACCGGTGATGACGATCGGTGCTGGATTATTGATTTGTTCTGGTGCGTTTCCTCCCATGAAGCCGTGGAGGTCGTTGTCGTCGTTGTCGCTGAGAATTTTTGCTCCCGAGAGATCAATGAGTGAGAGTCTCAAATCTTTTCCATTTTTGAATGTTCCTGGCGCATTGAATTGATCACCGCCTGCTGCTTTACCGCTTTGACCGACCCATGCGGATCCTGCTGCTGGGCCTTGATCGGGTCTGTAGGTTGTGACTTTGATCGGTGTTGCTCCTGCTGGCGCTGCTGATGCTTCTGGTTTTGCACAACCGGCGACACTTAAGCCGACGAGCGTTGCGAGTGCCATGACGGTTTTCATTGGCGAGAAGCCTGTTTCGCGACTCTTTGGTGATCCTGACGGTGTATTGAGAGACATAGGAATGAGAGATAAAAAATGATGAATTGAATGTGAGTTTTCCGATGATAAGGGTCTATTCTAATTGTTATTCTGTTTTTGTCAAGTAGTTTCTGGAGATTTTGTGGGAAATGGCCGTGCGGAGCTTTGAAAGGTTGATTATAGTAGCGGTACTTCTTTGTTTTTCATGTTTTTTATGAATCTTCCACTTCCGACCATTTTGGTGAATTTTAAGACCTATGAATCAGCTTCTGGTAAAGCTGCTTTGGAGTTGGCGAAAATCCATGAAGAAGTGGCTTTGGCGAAGCGGGGATTTTCTCTTGGTGTCTGTGTTTCAGCTTTGGATTTGGCTGCGGTGGCGGCCAGTGCTTCTTTTCCGGTATTTGCTCAGCATGTGGATCCTTGTGGCTTTGGTGCTTCGACGGGTTTTCTTCCGCCTGCTGCGGTGAAGGCGGCTGGTGCTTTTGGGACGCTTCTCAACCACGCCGAACATAAAATTTCTGACGAGGTTTTGGCGAAAACGATTGCGATGTGTCGGGAAGTGGGACTTTTTACCGTGGTGTGTGCTGAGTCGCTGGATCGTGCTCGCGCGATTCTTGGTTTTGCTGCTATTTCTCAGCCGGATCTTATCGCTCTTGAGCCGCCGGAACTTATTGGTGGTGATATTTCTGTGTCGACGGCTCAGCCGGAACTTATCAGTGCTGCTGTTGAAGTGGTTGGAGCTGGGAGACTCCTCGTGGGTGCGGGTGTAAAAAACGGTATGGATGTTGCTACAGCGCTTCGATTGGGCGCGAGTGGCGTTTTACTTGCCTCGGGCGTGACGAAAGCTGCTGATCCGAAAAAAGTTCTTGAAGATCTCACCTCCGGTTCCTGAGTATTCAATCTTGTTTCAAGCCTCGCCTATGTTTTTTTCTTCTCACACAAAGGCTCCTGCGTTTCTGCAATGGTTTGGGATTTTCGTGAGTGCTTGTTTCCCTCTGTATCTCATTTCTTTTTCTGTTTTTGGCGTGCCACTCAATGTGCCGGAGGTGTTGATTGGAATTTTTTTTGTGATGACGATTTCGTGGGTTTGGCGAGATGGTGGTGATTTTGGATGGACGCGAAAATTTGTCTTGCCGATAGTCATGATTTTTACAGGACTTGCGATTGGACTGATTCGCACGTGGATATTGTTTCCGGAACTTCGACTTGCTGCGCTGGGGATTGTGAAGAGTTGGTTTGTCGTGCCGGTGATCTTTTCCTGGTGCGTGAGTCGGGTTTTTGCTGATGCTTCTGATCTGCGGAAGTGTTTTGATGCCTACATGGTTTCTGCCCTTGTGCTTGCGGGCTGGGCGATATGGCAGTGGAAAACGGGGCAATATCTCACACTCGATATGCGGGCGAGCGGGCCTTTCGAATCGGCGAATTATCTGGCTTTGTTTCTTGGGCCGGCGTGTGTTTACGGCGCTTTGCGTGGCTTTCGGACTTTCCGTGAGCCTTTGAAAAATATCGATTGTTTCTTGTATTGGTTGAGCAGTGCAGTTCTTCTCTTTGCACTCTATGAAAGCAAGTCGTTCGGCGGTTTTCTCGGGGTTTTCTCAGGTTTGTGTTTTTATATTTTTCAGCATTTCTTTTTTCTCTATGGACGGAGCTATCGCCGGAAATTTTGGAAGATGTTGGCTGCGGTGGCGACGTTTTTAGCCTTCGTGTTCGTGCTTTTTTTCGTGACGAGTGACCGTGGAAAATTTCATCAAATGTTCGAATTTCAGAAACAGTCTTCGTCGTCGGTGCGGCTTCAGGTGTGGCAGGTGACGGGACGGCTTTTGTGGGAGCATCCTTTGTCTGGTGCGGGCCTCGGTGCGTATCAGACGATTTATGAAGAGCGCGCCGCAGAAATTCTTGGCAAACCTCCGTACGAAAAGACGATGCTCCATACACACAATGTTTTTGCCATGTTTTGGGTTTCTTCCGGGATTTTTGGTTTTGTGGGATTTTTGCTTTTGCTTCTGGCTTTTTTTCAACGCGTGTATCGTTTTTCACCGTCTCGTTCCCATCTGCATTTTGCTTTTGTGATTGCGGCGATGATGATGGTGATTGTGGTGCATGGCCTTGTCGATACTTCCATTTGGAAAAACGATCTCAGCCTGCTTTTTTGGCTTCTGCATGGGGGATTCTTGGGTTTGCGGGAGTGATGTGGGTTTGCTAGTATCACTTCATGATTTTTGGTGAAATTTTGACGGGCAAAGTTGTTTCTGGGCGTCAGCTCGGATCGCTTTTTGGATTTCCGACGGTAAATGTGGTTTTTCCATCTGATGTTGCTTCAAAAATGGATTTTGGTGTGTATGCGGGGCATGTGGTCGATGAGGGGAAAGATGCGTTTTCCGCTTTGATCCATTTCGGCCCAAAGCCAACGCTGGATGATGCGGCACCTTCTTTTGAGGTCTTTTTTCTTGATTTTCCTCAGGGGCGCGTTTTCGATACTTTGTCGGTGCGGCTTCTGGGAAAACTTCGAGAGGTTCAGAAATTTGATTCTCTGGAAGCTTTGGGTGCACAAATCGAGAAAGATCGTCAGCAGGCTGTGTTAGAATACTTTTCGAACTAGGTCCTGTGTTCCTCATCTCTTACATTCTCAATCCTACCCTCCTGTGCTTCAATTTCTTCGCAATCTCATTCCCGATCATCATCCTCTCCGTTTAGCGTATCACCGCGTGGTCTCTTTTTTCGCTTCGGTGCGGTATTTTTTTCCGGCGCGAAAACTTCGCGTGATTACGGTAACGGGTACAAGTGGCAAAAGTACGACTTGTCATTTTGTGGCAACTTTGCTCGAAGAGGCGGGATATAAAGTGGGACTGATGACGACGATTGGTTTTCGCGTGGCGGGTCACGATTTTGTGAATGATACGAAGATGACGACGCTGGGTCGTTTTGCGTTGCAGAAATTTTTGCGTGCGATGGTGAATGCGGGTTGTACCTATGCGGTGATTGAGGTGACTTCTCATGCGCTTGTGCAGTCGCGCATTGCGGGTGTCCATGTGGATGTGGCGCTGCTCACAAATATGACCGGTGATCATGTGGAATATCATGGTGGTTTTGAAGGATATCGTCGTGCGAAGGCGAAGCTTTTTGAGATGCTTTCTGGATCGAAAGCGCGCAATAAAACCATGTTTCTCAATGCTGATGATGCTCAGGTTGATTTTTTTGATAATCTCGATGTGACGGCGGAAAAGAAATATTTTTATGGTCTTCATTCTTCCCGTGCAGATTTTTTTGCGGATCAGTTGGATTTTCAGGCTCATGGAACTTCTTTCCGCTTTCATTCTCCTTTTGGCTCTGCACGAATGGAAGTGTCTTTGCCGGGGGTTTTCAATGTCTATAACGCTTTGGCTGCGGCGAGTATCGTGGCCAATGAAGGGGTGCCACTCAGTGTTTTGAAAAAAGGTCTTGCGCAAGTTCGCGCTCTTCCTGGTCGTTTTGAACGAATTGATGAAGGGCAGAATTTTACGGTCGTGGTGGACTATGCTCATACGCCGGATTCTTTGCGCGGACTTCTTCAAATGTATAAAGATTTGAAGAAAGGAAAATTGATTGTTGTTTTTGGGGCGACCGGTGGTGGTCGTGATAAAGGAAAAAGAGCGCCGATGGGTGCTGCGGCTCATGAGCTTGCGGACGAGGTGATTGTGACCACGGACGATGCCTATAGCGAAGACGAGTGGAATATTATCGAAATGGTGAGTGTGGGCATTCCTCGCAGGGAAGGTGAACATTTTTGGAAAATTGTGGATCGTCGAGAGGCGATTGCAAAGGCTTTTACCCTTGCGGAAAAAGATGATGTTGTCGTGATTGCCGGGAAAGGCTGCGAACCAGTGCAGTTGACGAGAGGACTTCGACTCGAGTGGGATGATCGAAAAGTTGCCCGTGAATTCTTGAAAAATCGCTAAAATTTTTCTGCTGTGCATGATTTTCTTTATTGATAAACCGAAGGGGATGAGTTCGTTTGATGTCATTCGTCGGCTCAAACCGCGTTTTCCGAAAAAAACGAAAATTGGGCATGCGGGAACACTGGATCCGCTGGCGACAGGACTCATGATTGTGGCAGTAGAGCGCAGTGATACGAAACGACTCACAGAATTTTTGAAATTGCCGAAACGATATGTGGCGGAGGTGACACTGGGTATCACTTCGCTCACTTATGATTCTGAGGGTCCGCTCACATCTGGAGTTTGTGAAAATCCTCCTGATCGAGCAGTGATTGAAAAAGTTCTTGCGGAGCATTTTTCGGGGACGATTTCTCAGCGACCGCCTGATTTTTCTGCGGCGCATGTGCGGGGCGAGCGCGCCTATGATCTTGCACGACGCGGAGAAAAAGTAGATCTCCCGGCGCGCGAGGTTACGATTCTGTCCTGCGAGATCCTTGCCTATCAGTGGCCGATAGTGACGCTTGATATTCGTTGTTCTTCGGGTACCTACATCCGCAGTCTTGCACATGATTTGGGGCAGGTGCTCGGTTGTGGTGCGTACATGAGTGAGTTGCGGCGGCTGGAGATTGGGCCGTACCATCTCGACATGAAAAATTGTGAGGTGTAGAGTGTTTCTGCTTTTATGGCTCTCAATCTTTTCCAACTTTTTGGCATCGGTATTTTTTCTTTCGCGTTGTGTTTTTCCTTGATTGTGGGTGCACTGAAATTTTTCCCGAAGTGGAAAATGATGGATCGTCCTGGTCGGTATGGCCTTTCCCGCAGTCCGATTCCGTATTATGGGGGTTTGACTTTGTTTGCGACTTTGATGACGACTACTCTTCTTTTTGTTTTGACGAAGATTGTTCCGGTGGAATTTTCGCGTGAACTCGTGGCGGTTCTTGTGGCTGTAAGTTTTCTGACGATTGTGAGTTTTGCGGATGATCTCGTGATGGTCCCTGCGATTTTTCGTTTCTGTGCCCAGGCCTTTGCGGGCGGAATTTTGGTGTATGGCGGTATTGGCATTCATTCCATTACGAATCCTTTCGGGGCTGCATTTTCGCTGGATCGTTTTGGATTTTCCCTCGGTGGTCATGAATTTTTTCTTTTGGGGGCACTTTTTACGATTTTTTGGGTCGTGCTTTTGGTGAATAGTATGAATTTTTTTGATGGCGTCTCGGGACTTGTGAGCGGGTCGACTTTTCTCGCGTGCGCCGTTTTTTTGCTTCTGAGTTTGCGTGCGACAAATGTCATTGATCAGACGATGGTGGCTTTTCTCAGCGTCATTCTCGGCATGTCATCACTGGCTTTTTTTCTTTTCGATATTCCTCCGGCGAAAATTTTGATGGGGGATACGGGCAGTGTTTTGTGTGGATTTCTCATCGCGGTGTTGGCGATTATTTCCGGTGGAAAGATCGCGACGGCTTTTCTCGTCGTTGGAATTCCTCTTCTGGATGCAGTTTTTACTCTTATTCGTCGCGTGGTGAAAGGCCAAGCGCCGTGGAAAGGGGATTTGCAGCATCTTCATCATCGGCTTCTTTCTGCGGGTTTTTCTCCGCGCGCTGTGGTGTGGATTTTGCTTCTGTGTGGCGCGGTTTTTGGTGGTATTGCGCTTTTTCTCGGATCACAGCAAAAAGCGATTGCACTTGGTCTGCTTGCTTTTTTTATGATGGTGCTTTTGGTGGGACTTTTACTCCTGAAAAAGGATCCTTCCTAATCGTACGATCGTTGCGCCTTCTTCGATGGCGATCTGATAGTCGCTACTCATGCCCATCGAGATTTCCGGAAGTTTGAGTTTGCTGGCGAGCTTTTTGATGGTGCGAAAAATGAGACGACTTTCTTCTGGATTCTCTGCGTCCGGCGGAATAGTCATGAGGCCGATAATTTCTATGTGTTGATATTTTTCTCGCCATCGATCCAGATTTTCTTCCACTTCTTTTATCGAAAAACCGAATGACTTCTCTTCGTCGGTGCGGATCTGGAGCAGGATTTTTTGCTGATTTTTTTTGGTCGTTTGTTTTTCTATTTCAGCCATCACTTTTTCCCTGTCGACGCTGTGAATGAGTTGGATGTCGTAGAGGAGCAGTTGCTTGATTTTGTTCGTTTGCAGATGGCCGATGAAGTCGTGCGTGACGGTTGTGCCCTTTGGTGTTTGTGTCGGCAAGAGCGGCGCGATTTTCAAAAATTGCTGAACCGTGCTCCAGCCGATGCGGTGAAATTCTTGTTCGATGAGTTTTTGAATTTGATCTTCGGTGGCGTATTTGACCGCTGCAACGACTGTTGTTTTTTCTGGAATTTGGAGATGTGCCATGAAGTGATTTTACTCCAATTCCGTCTCGTCAACTACCTCGAGGTGTTATCTCAGGTCTTCTGCTTTTTTCATAGCGGCCACTATTTTCCTTCTGATTCCTTCTGTTTCTCCTATGATTGTTCTTTTTCCTTCTTCCCGTGTTCTTGATGGTGATTGCGGCAGAATTCCTTCTTTCAGATTGCTTCCTCTTTGACGGCCGTAATTTTGAGATAGCATAGTTGTTCTTTGGGAGCCCATGTGCTTTGTTCATTTATTGAGCGCTTATTTTAACATTTAATTTTATTTTAGCAAGTCTTTCTCTTTTTTCTTTGAAATGTATAAATGTATAACGGTAGAGCTTTTGCTTTCCTTTGCCTTTTCTTATGGATCTTGTTGCTGATATTAAAGCTCGATTGAATATTGAAGATGTGGTTTCCAGCTATGTGCAGCTTCGACGCATGGGGCGCAGCTTGAAGGGGCTTTGTCCTTTCCATCAGGAGAAGACCCCGAGTTTTCATGTGAGTTTGGAGAAGCAGATTGCCTACTGCTTCGGATGTCATCGTGGAGGTGATGTGTTTCAGTTTGTGCAGGAGGTGGAGAATATTGATTTTCAGCAGTCGTTGAAACTCCTTGCCGATCGGGCTGGTCTGGATTATGAGCAGTATCGGGCTCATGCTGGTTTTGCGGGTGGTACGAAGGTTCCTTCAAAAAGTGAAAAAGAGCCTTTTTTGGATGCTCATGAAAAAGCCACGCGTTTTTTTTCTGATCAGCTTTGGAATACTCAGGATGGCTTAAAAGTTGTGGAATATCTCACGAAGCGAGGCTTGAAAGAGGCGACGATTCGGGATTTTCGACTGGGTTTCGCGCCGGACGGTGGAGATGACCTTTATAAATTCCTATCGCATGAAAAAATTTCGAAAGATGTTTTGTTGCAATCGGGTTTGATTACTCTTCGTGATACGGAAGGGGAACGAGTGTATGATCGTTTTCGTGGTCGACTCATGTTTCCGATTTTCAATGCTGCTGGGCAGATTGTGGCTTTTGGTGGGCGCGCCTTGAAAAAAGGCATGGAGCCGAAGTATCTCAATTCTCCGGAGACGGCGCTGTATCATAAAAGCGATGTACTCTACGGTTTCGATCGTGCGAAAAAAATGATGCGTGAAAAAGGCGCACTTTTGGTGGAGGGCTATATGGATCTTATTGCGTGTCATCAAGCGGGATTTACGAATGCCGTTGCGGCTTCTGGGACGGCGTTGACCTCGCAGCATGTGCGGATGCTCAAACGCTTTACGGATACTTTTTATTTCTGTTTTGATAATGATCATGCTGGTTGGCAGGCGAGTCGTCGTGCGTATGGCGAAGTTCTTGCTCATGACGGTTTTGTGCGGATGATTCAGTTTCCGGACGCGAAAGATCCTGACGAGATTTTGCGCGATCATCCTGAGGTTTTTGCTGCGGCGTATGAGCAGGCTCGACCGTTTTTGGAGATTTTGTATGAGCGTCTTTTTACGGAGCATCCCGGAAATTCCGCTGAGTCTGTATCGCACATCATGGGAGAAGTAACGCCACTTCTCAAAATGATAAAAAGTCGCGTCTCGTTGGATATTGCGGTGCGAGATCTTGCCAAGAAACTGGGCGTGCGCGAGGCAAGTGTGTACGACGAACTGAATCGGTTGCCGAAAGATCGTTTTTCTCCTCGTGATAAAGTCGACAGTGAAGATAACAATAACCCTTCCTCAAGATTTTTCCGTCAAATTTCTCCAGAAGAAACTATTTTGGCGATTCTTTTTCGTCATCCTGAGAAAATTCTTTTCGTGGGGCAACATTTGATGCTTGATAGCATTTCTGAACCATATCGACCACTTCTGCGCATTTTGTTCGAGCAGGAAGTTTATGATTTTGACGCATTTACGGCGCAACTTTCGGAAGAAGAGCGAAAAAGAGTTGATTTCCTTTCTTTTTATGGTGAGACTGTTTATTCTCAGCTTCGGCCGGATGACCTGCAAAAAGATCTTAAGGCTTCTCTTGACAAGATAGAGTATAATCGGAAAAATGAGCAACTGGAAGCTTTGAAAAAACAAATTCGAGCTTTGGAGGAGCAGGGAAAAAAAGATGAATCCCGCGCACTCCTTTCTCAGTTGGAAAAAATCGTTCGCTCTTAGGTAGGTTCAAGATCCCATATCCCCCACATCCCTCATGGCACGTACCAAAAAGTTTATCGTCCATCCTTCTGATGATCGTCTTGCTCAATTTCCGAAGGAAGTGCAGGCACTCGTTGAAAAGGGTCGCAAACAAAATTTCGTGACACAGCAGGAGCTCCTCAAAGTGATGCCAAATATCGAAGAGGATCTCGTGCTTCTCGATGAAATTTATAGCCTTTTCATGGATATTGGTATCGAAGTGATTGATATGAAAGAGGCCGAGTCGCTCATTTGGAAAACGGAAGAAAAAGAAGAGGCTTCCACGGAAAAAAGTGAAAAAGGCGAGAAGAGTGAAAAGCCGGCTCCGAAGAAAAAGTCCGAGAAAACGGATTCTGATTTCAAGGAGATTGCGAATGATTCGATTCGTTTGTATCTTTGTGAAATTGGAAAATATCCACTGCTCAATGCGAAAGAGGAAATTGATCTTGCGCGCCGCATTCAAAAAGGGGATCAGACAGCAAAATCTTCTCTTGCACAGGCCAATCTTCGTCTCGTCGTGAGTATTGCGAAGAAATACATCGGCCGTGGACTTTCTTTTCTGGATCTTATTCAGGAGGGGAATATCGGTCTTTTCCGCGCAGTTGAAAAATTTGATCCGAATCGCGGTTTCAAGTTTTCGACGTATGCAACCTGGTGGATTCGCCAGGCTATTACCCGCGCTATTGCGGATCAATCTCGTACGATTCGTATTCCGGTGCATATGGTGGAAACGATCAATAAGTTGACGCATGCTCAGCGCCGTTTGGTGCAGGAGCTTGGTCGTGAACCTCTCGTCGAAGAACTTGCTGCAGAAATGGATATGGATGTGAAGAAGGTTCGCCACATTATGAAAATTTCCCAGGATATCGTTTCGCTCGAAGCACCTGTTGGAACGGAAGAAGATAGTAAGCTCGGTGACTTCATCGAAGATGATGAGGCTCTCAGCCCTGCAGAAGCAACCAATCGACAGCTTCTCAAAGAGAATATCCGTGAAATGCTTCAGTATCTCACGCCTCGTGAACGCAAAATTATTGAAATGCGTTTCGGTCTCAAGGACGGCGTAGGACATACGCTCGAAGAAGTAGGAAAGGAATTCCATGTCACCCGTGAGCGTATTCGCCAGATCGAAGCGAAGGTTCTTCAGAAACTCAAAGAACATCCAACCAGCGTTTCTATTCGACCGCTGTAATTATTTCTCATTTTAACTTTTTCTTTTTATGACGAAAAAAACGAAGGCTCAAGCTCAAGATTTCGACGATATCTCTCTTGATGATGCCGTTTCTGGTGGAGCTGGCAGTGTTGCTGCTGGTGATGACACACAGGCTATCGTGGTGACTCGTGAGGGTTATGAAAAGCTTGTTCAGGAGCTTGAATATCTCAAAAGCGTGAAGCGCCGCGAGGTTGCCGAAAGACTTCAGGAGGCAATTTCTTATGGCGATCTTTCAGAGAATTCCGAATATGAAGATGCAAAAAATGAACAGGCTTTCGTCGAAGGTCGTGTTTTGGAACTGGAAAGTAAGATTAAACATGCTCAGGTGATTGAAGAGAAACATCGAAAAGCGGCTTTTGTCCAGCTTGGTACGACGGTGACATTTCGTGAAGTTGGAAAACAAAAAACGAAGACTTTCACGATTGTCGGTTCTACCGAGACGGATATTACAAAAGGTCGTATCTCCAATGTCTCCCCAGTGGGCGCTGCTCTTCTCGACGCTCGCGTTGGTGATCGCGTGAAGGCTCAAACACCAGGCGGAATGATGGAGTACGAAGTGATGAAAGTTGAGTGATTTTTTGACTACCTATGTCATTTCCTGAATCAAATCCTCTTCGTCCTCCTGAATCTGGACCAGCTCTTCCGGAGAAAGGTCTTACTTCACCTCGAGAGGCGAAAGAGTTTTTGAAGACTGTCCAGCAGATGACCGATGACATGCAAAAGAAGGGCGCGTCACTGGTGGCCAATGAAAAATTGAAAGCCGCGGCCTTTGGCTCTGGTGCAGCGACGACTCAAGGTGACTTAAAATCTCCTGATGTTGGTCTTGAAAATCATGACCAACTTGTTGATAAAGCTTTGGGTGCACTCATTTTGGAGCAGGCGCGTGCAGCTTTTCAGTTGAAGAAGAAGGGCTATTTCGATAGCGTATCCGGCGGTAAAGGTGGTTTTTGTGAGCAATATGCTGATTATTTAAAAAATCAAATTAAAAAAAGCCTTGGTTTTGATAAAGATGGGACTCTCAACTGGGAGCAGCCGCTCAATGAGGCTGCTACTGCTGATATGCGCGGAAAAATTTTAGGAGATCTTTCCGTTTCTGATTTTTCTCATTGTCGCGCCGGAAATGTTTTCTTTGTGAACCTTGCTCGGAAATATACTGGTAAAAATGCCCTCATTGAAGGTACTTCTGATCCGTTGCCAAAAATTTCCGATGAACGACACTGGTTTACCTTTGTTGGCATCGACAATGGTGTACCTCGCTTTGTTGATAATCTTCATGAAACTTTTACTTTGGCGGATCTTCAAAAGAGTCCTCTTCGCAATAGGGCTGTTATCAATATTCATGATCCCTACGCTGATGTTCGAGATAATCTTCAGGTCAATGGGAACATGATCTCAGCTCTCGATCTTGATAAAGACCCGGAAGGCTGATTCTATCGATACTTGTGCGTCGTGTACTGTCTCTCCTGTGGTGTTTCGTGAAATTGCATCTGCATTCTTTTGTAATCCTTTCGATATTTTTTGATGTATTTATAGGCTTCGTAGATCAATATTCCGAGAATGCCGTAGAGTACGAAGCGAGATCCTAAGATCGGGAATCGTTCGTAGCGTGATCCGATATTGAGAAAAAGTCCGAAGGCGATCCAAAAACTGGTTGCAGGAACTCCTGCGAAGATTTTTCGGAAAGCACGGTCATCTTTTTTCTTCTGAATGGTTTTCCCCATCATAAATCCTCCGATCACCAAAACTGCGGCGAGGATGATGAGCGGGATGTAGAAGTTGAAGGGGCTGCCAGGGATCGGGCTGAAGAAATAGTCGAGAATTTTGATCATAGAGATGGGGTATTTTCCGGTGATATTTGATCTTTATTATAACGAATGGCGAGGAGAATTCCAGCGGAAATTGCCCCTATGGCTGCGATCCATTGCTCTGTCCGAAGTCCAAAAAGCATCAGACTTTCGTCTCCCATGGTGAATTCTTCAAAAAAGCGAGCGATGGAATAGCTGAGCATGATGAGAAGCGCGAGCTTTCCTTCTTCCTTAATTTTTTCTTTGTAAAAAAGTGTTATGAATACGGCGCAGAGGATGCTGAGATATATTGCTGCGTAGATTTGCGTCGGATGTACGGGAATCGTGAAGGGAACGGTGAAATTTTGGTATGTTACACCCCACGATAGCTCCGTTTCTTTTCCATAGTAGGTTCCTTCCATAAATGCTCCGATATTTCCTAGAATCATGCCGGGAAGTATCGCAAGTGTAAAAACATCCATCCATTTCAAAAAAGGTTCTTTCTCTTGCTTTGCATATCGATAAAGCGCGATCAGCATCCCTATGATTAAGCCCCAGAAACTCAGTCCCTTATCCCAGAAAGCAAACATTTGAAAAATTCCTTTCCACTGAAATCCTTCCGGAAAATATTCCCATGATGTTGTTGCGATATAAAGTATTCGTGCGCCGATGATTCCGTGAACCACGATGCCGATGAGATATTCTTTGATGAAGGCGAGTTTGAGCTTATTGTGAACGGCGAACTTGATCAGGAGCCAGCCGACGAGAAGCGTTGCAAGTGTTACGCAGAGCCAGAGTGATGATATCGCGACAGAACCGATTTCGAGAATGGCTGGGTACATAAAGTGTTAGCTAAAATTGAGAATGATGAATATCGAGAGCATGCTTGTCAGAATCCAGGTGGCGATCGTCGCGATTTTTTTCCCGGGAAAGAATTGCCTTTTTCCTTTTGCTGCTGCATAGACAATGAACATAATTGTCAGGAGAACCACGAATTTATTGTTTGCCGTCGGTTCCAAAAATTGCTTTATTGATGGGCTTTCTTTGAGCGGTGATGCATAGAGAGATGCGAAGAAGTACATGAGATAGAAAAAGAGGATCCAGCCCAAGAGACTGATGAGTTCATGAACTGTTCTTTGAGATACTGATTCTTCGTTTTTGATATATTCATCTTCTTTGTATTTTTTTTGTATTTCACTCACTTCTTCTTTGAGTGCTCCTTTTTCTTTTCTGAGATTTTTGATGTTTTCTTTCATTTCGTCTCGCATTTCCGGCGATTTTTCCTTGATGAAGAGTTTGTAGTATGAAAAAAGCTGCTTTTCGAGAAGATTGATTTTTTCCTTTCGGGTGCTGATTTCCGGTGGTTCTGTGAGAATGTCTTGTATGAAACTGTAGATACTCCAGGTTATTTTTTTGAATATGCCGCCGCTTATAACATCATCGGTCATATTTTGTTTTTTCCATTGGCTGATTTTCTCGAGAATAGATTGTCGCAATGATGATTCGAGACGGTTTTCTTCGAGTTCTGCGAGTGTTTTTTTGACTTCGAGATGGAATCGTTCAAGATCTTTGTTGGTTTTTTCTTTTTCCGGAATATCTTCGCGGAAAATTTTCTCGATATTTTCAATGTGCATCAGGAGTTCTTGTGCGAGATGACGGACATATTCGATGTTGGAGCTTGTTTTGAGGCGAATGAGTCGATCTGATTTTTTTTGTATTTCAAGCCTTTCTTCGTCTTTGATTTTTTCTCCATATTGCGTCAAAAGTATTTGAACTTTTTCCAGCGCTTTCTCGACATGGGTTTGGACGAATTTTTCTTTTTCGCGTTGTTCCTGCTCTCGTGATTGTTCTTCCTGTGGCTTTTGTTTGAGATTTGCTTCTCGCTTGAGTTCGGTATAAAGATTCACGACACCGAGGTTTTTTTCTTGCTCCTGTTCTTCGAGCGATGCCGCAGAACGCCAAATTTTTTCGACGCTGAAGCGATACTCCAAGACAAGTCTTTTGAAAGCTTCAAATTTATCTTCGCCGGCGATGGTCCCGACGATTCTTCTGCCATTTTGGTCGATGGCTTCGAATTGAAACTTGATGTTTTTTCCCATGATATTTTCTGCGATTTCTTCTTCTACTTCGGTCAATTCGATCACGGGAAAACCCAGACGATTGAGTTCATCTCGTGCGCCGGATTCATTATCTGCATCAATGGTTCCGGCAAGTTTTTTGCCTTCTTTATTGATAATTGTATAACTAAATTTCATTCAACGATTTTGAGAGATTTCCGTAGCTTCTGCTATTTTATTCGTTTTCGATCGACGCTTCAATGAAACCTGCGAAAAGAGGGTGTGGTCTTTGTGGTCGTGAGAGGAATTCTGGATGAAATTGTGAACCGATCATGAATGGATGATCTTTGATCTCTGCGATTTCTACGAGATTTTGCTTTGGATTGATGCCGGAAAAGACCATGCCTTTTTCCTCTAGTGATTTGCGATATTTGTTGTTGAATTCGTAGCGGTGACGGTGTCGTTCTTCGATGGTGTCTTTTCCGTAGGCTTTGTGCGTTTTGGTTCCTTTGGTGATTTCACATGGATAAATTCCCAGTCGGAGTGTTCCGCCTTTTTCTTTGTCTTTGTGCTGATCTGGCAGGAAGTGGATGACATAATTTTCTGGATCGAGTTTGCCTTCTTCGTCGAATTCTTGTGAAGTGATGGTTGGATTCTTGAGAACATGACGTGCAAATTCGATGGTCATGAGCTGCATGCCGAGACAGAGTCCGAGATATGGTACTTTGTGTTCACGGGCGTATTTTGCGGCAAGAATCTTGCCTTCAGTTCCGCGTGAACCGAATCCGCCGGGAACGAGAATTCCGGAGACTTTTTTGAGCAGATCCCAGGTCTCTGTTTTGTTTTGTTCGAGATCTTCGGCTTCAATCCAGTTGATCTTGAGTTTTCTCTCTTGATGAATACAGGCGATTTTCAGCGACTCGATCACGCTGAGATAGGCATCTTCCAGGCCGGTGTACTTTCCGACAATGGCGATGTCAATCGGCTGCGCTTCGGCGTTAATTTTTTTTACAACTTTTTCCCATTCTTTGAGATCGGGTTCAATTTTTCCGAGTTTGAGCTTTTCTGCGACGATTTCTGCGACTTTGAATTTTTTGAAATTGATCGGTACTTCGTAGATCGAATTCACGGTTGGTGCAGGAATCACGGCTTCTTCTTCCACATCGCAGAAGAGTGCGATTTTCTTGAGCAGGCTTTTTTCGATTGGCAAATCTGAGCGGCACATGATGATGTCTGGTTGAATACCAATGGCGCGAAGTTCTCGAACGGCGGCCTGCGTTGGCTTGGTTTTGAGCTCTTTTGTCGCGTTGAGATAGGGCAGAAGCGTGACCATGACAAACAGGGTATTTTCTGGACCTAATTTTCTGCGAATTTGTCGAATGGTTTCCAGATAGGGGAGTCCTTCGATATCGCCGATCGTTCCGCCAATTTCGACGATAGTGATCTGCGATCCTGCTTTTTTTCCCACTCCGAAAACGCGCTCCTGAATGGCGCTTGTGATATGTGGAATGATTTGGATCGTTCCACCGAGAAAGGTTCCTTTGCGCTCTTTAGCAATGATATCCGCGTAGATTTTTCCGGTCGTGACGGATGAAAATTCGTTGAGATTTTCGTCGATGAAGCGTTCATAGTGACCCAGATCCAGGTCAGTTTCGGCTCCGTCGCTTGTGACGAAGACTTCGCCATGCTGAAAAGGACTCATGGTCCCTGGATCCACGTTCAAATACGGATCCAGTTTCTGCATGGTAATTTTGAAGCCGGAGGCTTTGAGGAGCGCTCCAATAGAGGCGGCGACGATTCCTTTGCCCAAGGAACTACAGACCCCACCCGTAACAAAAATGAATTTTTGATCGTGCATGATTAGTAATTACAGAAAAAAATGCCTGAGGTCAAGAGTCTTCTTATCTCAACCCCGTCTTTTTTCGGACTTCTTCCATGGTTGCTTCTGCGATGACTCTCGCTCTTTTGGCGCCATCAGCGAGGATGTCGAGGATGTCGTCGGGTTTTTTGATGAGCTGCGCGCGTTTTTCTCTGGCCTCTGCGAAGTATTCGAGAATTTTGGCGAGGAGTGTTTTTTTGATGTCGCCGTAGCCAACTCCACCTTTTTTTAACTTCTCTGCCATTTCCTCTGTTTCTGCTGGGGAGGCGAGGTGGCGATAGAGGAGATACGGAATGCACTTTTCTGGGTCTTTTGCTGCTTCGACGGGGGTGGAATCGGTCATGATGCCCATGACTTGTTTTTTCAGTGCTTCTTCGTCGGCGAAAATATCGATGGTGTTGCCGTAGCTTTTGCTCATCTTCTGGCCATCGGTTCCTGGAACGACGGCGACTTCTTCTTTGATGTAATCTTCAGGCAGTGGGAATGTTTCTCCGAAATGTTCATTAAATTTCACGGCGATGTCGCGGGCGATTTCGATGTGTTGTTTTTGGTCTTTCCCGACAGGGACGAGATTTGGCTTGTACAGAAGAATGTCTACCGCCATTAACACCGGATAATTAAAAAGTCCAACGGTTGGATCTTTGATTCCTTTGGCTCCTGCGTCTTTCCAGGCGTGCGCGCGTTCGAGGAGGCCCATGGGTGTGATACAGTCAAAAATCCAGGTGAGTTCTGCGTGCTCTGGAACTTCGCTTTGTTTGAAGAAAATTGTTTTTTGTGGATCGATGCCGAGCGCAAGATAATCTGCCGCGAGATCCATGGTGCTGTTGCGCATTTTTTCGGCGTCGCGGACGGTTGTGAGCGCGTGGAGATCCGCGATGAGATAGATGCATTGAAAATCTTTTTGCATCGCCACATGTTGTCTTGTGGCGCCGAGATAATTCCCGAGATGAATTTTACCGCTTGGCTGGATACCGGAAAGGACTGTTTTCATGACTTTCAGTGTAGCAGATTTACTCGCTTTGGGCGATATCTTTTATTCCGATGCTTGCTATTCTTGATACATCTTCCCCATCCTCTTCCCTATCTTCATCATTCAGCGCTTCTCCTATTGCATTTTGGACGAGAGTACAGAGATCATTGAAGGCGGCGTCTATCTTCTCTTGGTATACGTTGTAGGTAATACATCCTGCTGCAGTCAGTGCGACTCCTGCTGATATGATTTTTCCAAAGGCATTCAACGGTGATGAAGGCTTTGTTGGGTGGGAAAATCTCCAGTGAGGTTGTTCTAGATGGTCCATCGCGAGACTGTGAAATGAGATGAAGGCTTTACTGTATCATGTTCTTCAAATTTTTGTCGAATATTCTGCGGCTTTTTCCTTCATTTTCATAGAATTTTTGTTTTTCGCCGCTGATAAATGTGCTGAAAACTTCGTGATCGGGAATGTAGGTTTGAATGAGAAATTCTCCGTCTTTGGTCAGGATGGTTTTGAGCTCGCAGAGTTGCTGGAGTGTTACTTCGCTGCTCTCAATGCTGGGGTAGGAGAGGGTGATGTCTGGAAGGAGCGCTGCGATGAGTGGCGACTCGATCATGAGATCGCGGTGGAGCATGCTCGTTGTCAGGAGGACTCCTGCTTGGTTCGGCTTTTTTTCTCGAAATGTCTGTGACGCCCTTTCCAGTTCTTTTGAGTTTTTGATCACATCTTTGTCGATGCGAATAACGGTTATTTGAGGGAAGAGTCGCTTGAGTTCCTGTTCGACTTTTTCTGTGCCGGTGCCCAGAATTTTGATGCGTGTGCTGTGGCAGTTTGGGCAAACGGCTGGCGATGATTTTGTTTTTTTGCAACGATGGCAGAGGAGCATCAGGTTTCCTTTTTCTCCTTTGTGGGTGGCGTAGGGGACTGTGCATGTTTCACATCTTTCGATATGGCCGCAATCTCGACAGAGCATTGCTCCTCCAGTTCCGCGGCGATTGAGGAAGAGAATGGCGCTACTGTTTTTTTCGACGATTTCTGTGAGTTTTTCTTGGAGTCTCTCGCTGAGAGGAGAGTGGTTGCGTCTTTTGATCTCGTCACGAAGATCGATTATTTCCGTCGCGATTCTCCTTTTCGTTTCGAAGGTATTCCAGTGATTTTTTTTGGACTGCTCAAATGTTGTGAGTGATGGACACGGTGACTCAAAAATAATTTCGCATCCGGAGAATTCGTGAATTTTTTTGGTGATGTCGCGAATGTGAATTTTTGGCTGTGTTTCTTCTTCGTAGGCCCGTCCGTGTTCGTTGGTGACAATAATGAGTCCGAGACTTCGTAGTGGCGCAAAGGGTCCGAGTTTGGAACCGACGACGATTTTTATTTCGTTTCGTGCAATTTTTTGCCACAGGAGCGCGTGCTGTTTTGGCGTTTTTTTGCCGGTGAATGTTGTTGTCGGTGCAATTTTTTCCAATTCTGCGATCCAGAGCGGCGCTGGTTCGATTTCTGGCGTCAAGATGAGGACTTGGAGATTTTTGTCGATAATTTTCCGGATTTTTTTTCTGAGGAGATCCCATTTTTGCGATTCGCGGCTCGAAATAAACAAATTTATCGCCGATTTTGTGTTTGATGGCAAGATTCTTTCTTCGATCATTGGCGCGAGCTTGCCGTCGAAAATGTAATCTGGAATAAATTTTTTGATGAAGCGGTAGGCTTTTCCTTCGGGGAAACTGCTGAGAAAGTTTAAGAGTTTGAGTTGCCACGGGAGAAGAATCTGCGGCGTGATGATTGTTGATATTTCTTTTGTTTCCCCCTTTTCTGCATTGTGCCGACTTTTGTTCAATCCTATGACGACTCCGCGAACTTGCTGCTTTCTGAGCGGTACTTCGACGAAGTCTCCGATGCGAATTTCAGCTTTGAGTGACTCAGGCACGCCGTAGGTGAGCGTTCCTGGGTGGAAGTTCGTATTGAAGCTGATTTTCCGATCGAGAAGGATCTGTGCGATCATGGTTTTCGGCTTAAGGGGACTTTAATTGACAATTTATAAAAAACTGTTATTATAATCTCTTTTCCACTTCCTTTCTTGCAGCTTTATGGATATCACTTTGTCAGAAAAACAGCTTATCAGTTACTTTGTAGACGGACAAGAAGACGCTTGTCTTGAGATTTTTTCGCAGAAGGGCCCGGAAGGATTGCGCTGCTATTTGGGAGTTTCGGAAGATCGTGATGATGTCTGGAGTTCTCTTTATGATTATTTTCTTTTTGAAAAACGATTTGATCTTCTTTCGTTTGTTCGTGGGAATGCATCTTTGCTTACGACGGAGCTTTTTGAGAAAGGTTCTGATTTTATTCGACAAAAACTTCATATTTCTCGTGATCAGTATGATCTTCTTTGGAAGCAAATTTTGGATATTCTTCTTGAACGAGCTTCTGGTGATGCTTTTCACGATCGGGAGCGAGAGCATGTCAAAAATTTCTTTCGGGCGATGCGAAAGATGTTGATGGGCTCTTTTTAGCCTATGTGTGTTTGTTTCATGCGTATCTTCATCTCGAGGAGAGCTTTTTCGATGAGGTCGATTTTTGTCAGCATCATACCGCTGATGATCATAATGACGGTAATAATGTGAATCCCCGTGATTTCTTCTCCCAGAAAGATGTTGGAATAGACGATACCGATGATTGGGGAGCTTAGACCAATGAGGGCATTGTTCACGAGCGAGGTGTTTTCCAGTGACCAGTACTGAAGGATGTAGGTGATGATGATGCCGATAATGGCGTAGAGGATAATGAGCTTATAATATTCGCTGACATGCTGGGTGAAGTTCAGGAGTTCTGGTCGGAAGAAAAACCACATAATGCCGCCGAGAATGACACTGCTGACAATGGTTCGATAGATGACGAGAATATCGAGATGCCGAGAGTGAACATATTTTTTGAAGAGGACATTTCCGAGACTGTATCCGATGGCAGAAATGGCGATATAAATATCTCCGGAATTGAGCTGTATGCTATTTGCCAGACCGTTGGTCGTAAGAATGACGATACCGAAAAGTGTGAGGATGATTCCGAATACGAGGTTTTTGGTAAATTCTTCACGCAGAAGAAGAATGGCAAAAATACTCATGAAGAGGGGATTGAGATTGATGAGCATGCTGGTATTCACTCCGGATGTCTCATTGAGTCCCATGAGGAAGAACACAGGCCCGAGAACGCCACTGAGAATACTGGATATGGTCAGAGCGGTGAGTTCATGCGTTTCCAGCTCTCGGAGGCGTGCCACGATGTTTTTGGCGCCCATGTAGAAAAGCATGAGAATCATTCCCGTGAGCATCTCAATGAATGCGACAAACATGGGGCTAATGCTTTTCAACAGAAATTTTCCGAAAATAATGTCAGTACGACTTGTAAATCGCGAAATGATTCCCGCGACAATGCCGACCGTTGATGGTTGTTTGAGAAATTCGAACATATCTGGTTATTTTACCATATTTTCAGCTTTGTGGCAACTGTTTACTTTCGCTTTTTCTTACTTTACAGTGTCTTCGCTGCGTGCACCTGTAGTTCAATGGATAGAACGTCGGTCTTCGGAACCGATAATGTAGGTTCGATTCCTACCAGGTGCACCATTTTTCGTGCTTTTTTAAAGGCCCCGCTTGCGGCGGGGCCTTTTTCAGTTGCTGTACTTTTTATCTGTTAGGCTCTTTTTCTTGCCCACTGAGTCCATTTCACGAGCACCATGGATGCGACGAAGATGGATGAGTAGGTACCAACGATGATACCGATGGTGAGGGCGAGGACGAAGTAGAAGATTGGCGTGGCTCCGAAGAGGAGGAGGGCGATGAGGGTTAAGATTGTTGAGACGGATGTGTTGATCGAACGACTCATGGTTTCTGTGAGTGATTCATTGACGACAACCTCGAGTGATTTACCTTCGTCTTTTCGGAGGTGTTCGCGGACTCGGTCGAAGACGACGATGGTGTCGTGAACCGAGAAGCCGAGAACCGTGAGAAGAGCGGTAACGAAGAGGGCATCAATTTCAACTCCTGCGAATTTTCCGAGAATCAGGAAGACGCCGAAGGTGATGAAAAGGTCATGGATCAAGGCGATGATGGCGCAGGCTCCGAATCTCCATGGATTCACGCTCTTTGGGATTTTTCGGAAAGCAAACGCGAGATAGGCCATGATCATGAGCGATGCGAAGATGATGGCGAAGATCGCTTTTTGTTCTGTGTCGGATCCGATCGTGGCACCGATGGTTTCGAAGCGAGTTTCTTCCAATTTTCCGCGGCCTTCTTCTAATGCTTTGATGAGTTTGTCATGGGTTTCTGTTGAGATGAATTTCATTTTTACCTGCATGGTCTGCTCATCCGTCGTGATGATCTGTGCAGTTTTGAGATCGAGAGGGTTTTCTTTGGTGGTGTTTTTTTCTTCGAATGCTGCGAAATCCTTTTTCACATCTTCGATCGTGATTTTTGGATCTTTGAATTTGATCTCCATAAATGTTCCTCCCGTGAAGTCCATTCCTGGTTTTACTCCGAAGACCACGAGTGCGATCAAGCTTATTGCGAGGAGTGTTCCTGAAACGCTATACCAGAGCTTCATTTTCTCCACGAATTTGTAGGTTTTCTTTTCACCTTTTTTCACGTGCGCGAAGAGAGAAGGTTTTTCAGCGAGTTTTGTCTTCATTACGGCGCGAAGGAGCGTGCGGCTGACGGTGATAGCGGTGAACATCGATACGACGATACCGACGGCAAGGTTGAGGGCAAAACCGCGGATGATTGAGCTTCCGAAGTAGAAGAGAATCGCGCAGGTGATGAGGGAGGAGAAGTTCGAATCACGAATACTGTTCCAGGCTCGATTGAAGCCATTTTCTACGGCTGATACGAGATTGTGACCGTTTTGAATTTCTTCTTTCATTCTTTCGAAAATCAAAATGTTCGCATCGACTGCCATACCGATCGAGAGAACGACACCGGCGATACCGGCGAGGGTGAGAGTAATAGGACTCGAAAGCACGGATGTAAGGAAGAACAAGATGATGAGACTCAAGAGAAACGAGAGAAATTTCTCGCCCCGTCCATCATCGTTGTTGAGAATTTTATAGAGAATGACCAGGAATATGGCTGTAGAAATCGCGAGAGAGAGGCCAATTGGAAGTTCGCTCTTGATGAGGAACATCATGGTCAGGGTATAGACGATGAGCGCGATCGTGGCAATAAGCCCCGGAATGCGATACCAGCCAATCATGAAGATGGCGACGAGAAGAAGACCGATAAATCCTGCTTTCAAGCTCTTATCGAGAGCTTCCTGACCGAGTGTTGATCCGATGGTATGTTGACCGACGAGAAGGATTGGTGCGGGGATAGCACCGGTATTCAGATTTTGAGCAAGATTTTGCGCTTCTTCTGCACTGAAGTTTCCGTTGATGACGGCGCTTCCACCCGGGATTTTTGCTTCAACGACCGGGGATGAAATCAGTGTTCCTCCGACGAAGATAGCAACTTGTTTGCCGATGTTTTTTTCCGTGATTTGCTCGAAGAGTTTTGCTCCCTCTGCGTTAAACTGAATTGCGACATATGGACGGAAGAATTGCTGGTCGAATTTTACTTCTGCATTTGAGAAGTGTTCTCCGGTCAGTCCTGTTTCTTGCCATGGATCCGGCATGGTGGAGATGAATATTTTTTCGAGTTTTACTTTTGTTTGTTTCACATCTTTCCTGACAGCGTTTGCTTTGATGATATGGAATCCGAATTGCGTTTTGATGACGTCGCTGATATCTCCTGCTTTTTCGAGTTTCAATGCGCCTTCTTTGAACTCTGTTACATATCCAGCATTTTTGTTGATTGGACTGTCGAGAACTCCACCCTTGGTTTTTGATCCTGGGTCGTCTGAATTTTCTTGAGCGAGTTTTGCGAAATCCTCACCTTTTTTTGCTTTTGCGAGAATGTCTTGTGCAAGTTTTTCTGCCTGCGATTCTGTTCTTTTGACTTCTGTTGCTGCTTTTTCTGCTCCTGCGTAGGCAATGAGAATATGGCTTGCGTCCAACTCTTTTTCGTAGCGAACCTCTTCTTTTTTATCATCGAGCTTCACGAGATAGACACCGGAGACTTTCTCCAATTGACCACTTGTTCCCATTTGATATTCATTGGAAACGGTAATGAGTTTTGGAGACACTTGTCCTGCACTCAGATTTTGAGCCGCAGTTTTTATTTCTCCAGAAAGGTCGTCGACAAATTTTTCTTCGCTGACGTCATAGCGAACTTTTCCTGGATTTGCTTGCTGTTCTTCCTGCCCGACGACGGTAAAATTTTTCCCTTGTCCATCAAGCGTTTTTCTCAAGACGGAATTTGCGTAGTCCATCTGTTTCTTTTCCTCTTCTGGATCAGCTTTTTCTTTCTTTTCTTTGAATTCCAATTGGATGGTTTTTCCGACTGCTTTTTTGGCTTCTTCGAGATCTTTCACTTCTGCGAGTTCGACAATGATGTGATCTTCACTTCCTACTTTTGAGAGATAAATGCTTGGTTCTGATACGCCGAGAGCGTTGACTCTTTTTTCAATGACTTCCATGACGCCAGCAATGATTTGTTTTTGGTCTTTTTGTTCTACTTTTCGAAGATCGATTTTGTAATCAAGCTGAGATCCACCTTTGAGGTCGAGACCGAGGTGAACATGCTGCTTGGCGAGTGAATCAGGTGTCCATGGGAAAATCTTGGTCTGGATTTCTCCGGGTGCGTTATAGAACGCGAAGAAAAGTGAGAGTACAAGAATCGCCACGATCTGCCATGAGAAAAAGCGTTTCATAGAAAGGGGTTAAAGATAGTAGGATTTAAGATTTATGAGGATGTAAGGAGAGTTCTGTATCAAGGCTTTCATTGTTTCCTTTGCCACTTCTACCGTAATCATCAGCGAGTTTGACGACATCGTCGAGTTCTGGAGAAGAAACTTCGAAAATTTCACTGTCTTCCAGTGCTTCGACGCGATGAATTTCCAATGGTTGGATGTCTTTTTTTTGTCCTGGCTCCAGAATAAGCTCTTGAAGTTCGTTTTCGTTTTTCCCGTAGGTGAGCTTGATTTTTCCCTTGGTGACGAATTGAGTTTCCATCTTTTTCTCATGGTATTGAAGGGAAAGTCTTTGACCCTTTTTTACGACGAGAATTTTTCCGGCATACTGATTCGTATGTGCGAACCAGACTTCGTGCCCCCAAGGCTTTGGTTTTATTTGTACATCCATAAAAAATGCGCTGAAACTATACCCGAAAAAGCCTTTTTTTCAAAGGTCTTCTTGAAGCTCTTTCAAAGCTGAGGAAATATTGACTTATAGTATTTTTGTTTCGCCTTGTTTTTCGAGCTGCTGAACGATCTTTTTGATGTCTTGGCTGCGACCTTTTGGACAGACGATCAGCGCATCTTTGGTGTCGACGATGACGAGGTCTTTGACTCCGACAGTGGCGATGAGTTTTTGAGGATTTCCATAGATGATGGTTCCTTCAGTTTCGATACCCATGTGTTTTCCTCGAACGAGGTTCGCACTCTTACTTTCTGCAAGTTCGTCAAAAAGCGATTCCCAGGTTCCGATGTCACTCCAGCCGAGTTCACCAGGAATGATTCGGACTTCTTTTGGTGATACTTTTTCCATGACGCCGTAGTCGATGGAAATTTTTTCGCAGAGTTGATAGTGCTTTTTGATTGTTTCCTGTTCTTTGGCGGTGCCGATTGCCTTTTCGATGATGGCGAGTTGTTTTGCAGTTTCTGGAAGATGCTGCTCAAATTTTTTGAGGATGGTGTCGATTTTCCAGACATAAAATCCGGTATTCCAAAGATATTTGTAGGAAGCGAGAAATTCTTTGGCTTTTTCGAGGGTTGGTTTTTCCACGAATTTTTGAAATGCGTAGACTTCGACGCCGCTGACTTCTTTCAAAAGCTTGCCGATTTTGACATAACCGAGATGGACATTTGGGAAGCGCGCTTTGACTTCAATGATGTTGAGTGTCGATTCTTCCCGTGCAACTTTTTCTGCAACCTTGAGGAGTTTCCGAAATTCTTTTTTGTCTTGCACGAGATGATCGGCGTAGATGACGGCCATTACTTCATCGGGAGAACTTTTTTTCCCCATGATCGTTGCGGCAAGTCCGATGCACGAAGCGGTGTCTCGTAGTGCCGGTTCCACAATGAAATTGCTTTTCGGAATTTTGAATGCTTTCGACTGGCTTCGTACTTCTTTCATGTATTGCTCGTTTGTCGCAATGAAAATGTTTTTTACTCCGACAAACTTGACGCGATCCAGTGTGTCTTGGAAGAGCGTTTTTTCGGAAAGAAGTTTTTGGAATTGTTTCGGTTTTTTGGCTCGTGAGAGAGGCCAAAGTCTGGTTCCACTACCGCCGGCTAAGATTACAATTTTCATATAAGTCAGTGGGATTCTACTATGATTTTCCTATTTTTAATAGATTTTTGCCGGTCATTTCTTTTGGTTGATCGATGTTCATGAGATACAAGATCGTTGGTGCGACATCTTGGAGTTCTCCGTCTTCGAGTCTTTTGCTTTGATTTTCTTTGGATACGAGGATCAGTGGTACAGGATTTCTGGTGTGAGAAGGACATGGCTGGCCTTTTTCTTTTCCTTCGTCATAGATCATGTATTCGGCATTTCCGTGGTCGCCCGTTATGAAAGTTTCGTAACTGTTGGCGAGTGCCGTCTGCGTGATGCGGCCCAGACATTCATCGATGACTTCTACTGCCTTGACCGTTGCCTGATAATTTCCTGAATGGCCGACGAGATCGCAGTTCGCGAAGTTGAGGACGATGAGATCATATTGTTGTGATTCAATGACTGGAAGGAGTGCGGTCGTTACTTCTCGGGCGCTCATCTCTGGTTTTTCGGCGTAGGATGGGCATTTTGGCGAGTCGATCATGAGTCGTTCTTCGTGCGGGAAAGGTTTTTCCACCTGACTGTTGAAGAAATAGGTGACGTGAGCGTATTTTTCTGTTTCTGCGATGCGGAATTGTCTCAAGCCTTTTTTCTCGATGATTTCACCGAGATTGTTCTGGATGATTGGTGCTTCGAATACGACCGGTGCTTTTTTGCTGTAGTCTCCCATGCACACGAAAAAAGGTCGTACGGCATTTTCGTGAGTGTTGAGGGGCGTTTCTTCGGTGAAAGATTGCGTGATTTGTCGTGCGCGATCGGTGCGGAAATTCCAAAAAATAACAGCGTCTTCATTTTTCATGACACCTTGTTCATTGAGAACGATTGGATCGATATAGTAATCCGTCTTTGCGCCTCTCGCATAGGCGTTGTCGATGGCTTGGATTGAGTCTTGCTCTTTTGTTCCTTGTCCGAGAGTATAGAGATCGTATGCTTTTTGGGTTCTGTCCCAATTGTTGTCGCGATCCATGGCGAAGTAGCGACCGATGATTGTTGCGATGGATGCCTGATGCTGCATGCCGAGTTCCTGGATTTTTTGTTCGATTTGCTTGATGAATCCTTGTGCGGTTTTTTCTGGAACATCGCGACCATCGGTTACTGCATGAATGAAGACTTTTTCGATCTTTTCACGTTTTGCCATTTCGAGCAGGGCGAAAAGGTGATGGAGATGTGCATGAATACCTTGATCGGAAATCATGCCGAGAAGATGGAGTGCTGCTTTTCCATGTTTTTTTACCCGATCGCAGGCATCTTTGAGCGGTTTTTTTTCGAAAAAATTTCCGTTTTTGATGGATTGATTGATTTCTTCCAGCGATTGAAATGTGATGCGTCCGGCGCCGATCGTGAAATGTCCGACTTCGCTGCCTCCTTGAGTTCCTTCTGGGATGCCGACCGCGTTTCCGGAAGCTCGAAGGAAGCTGATAGGATAATTTTTCCGAAGTTCGTCGATCGCAGGGGTGTGAGCATTGGCAATGGCATTTCCCTCGTATTTTTTTCCTTCGCCGAAGCCGTCGAGGATGATCAGGATAACCTTTTTATTGTCCATTTATGAGAGCAGAAAAAAGTCCGTGTACCAGTTCAGGATACGGTCTCCTACGAAGATTGCAAGAAGAGTTCCGGTGACGAGGAACGGTCCAAAGGCAATAGCCGTCTTTCCGGTGGCTTTTCCTCGCAGTAAGAGCCATGTTCCCCACAGTGCTCCCAGGAGGTATCCCGTGAAAATTGCGATGAGAAGCAGTTTCCAACCGAGGAAAATTCCCATAAGAACTCCAAGTCGAACATCGCCTTCTCCAAGCCATTTTCCGCGTGAGATGAGAACTTGCCCCTGGAAGAAAATCAATGCTGCGACTGCCCCGATGATCATATTCGTGAGCGATGGACCTTGAAGTGCGATGCCGCTGATGATGGCGATGATTATTCCTGTTACGGAAAAAGCATCCGGAATTTCCTGATATTTGAGATCGTTGAAGAAAATGAGCATGAGGAAGCTCGAAATTACACTCATGTTGATCCATTGCAGGAGACTTTTAGCACTGAAAACGATATAAGGAGCGGTGTCGAAAAAATCTATGAAAGGGGATTTGAGAAAAAGTGCAGCGAAAAGAATCGCAGTGGCCACTTCGATCCAGAGTATCTCTGATCCGATTTTCTTCTCACATGTTCGACATTTTCCTCTCAGGGCGAGATAGCTCGCAATGGGGACGAGATCCAGTCCTTCGAGTTTCTTTTTGCAATGGCTACACTGGGAACTTCCGAAGATGATTTTTTTTCCACGAAGTTTTCCGTAGGGCTTTTGATTGTATCGGTCGATCAGTACACCGAGAAAACTTCCGACAGCGGCTCCGAGATAGAAAATGACGAGAGTGAAAAATGCCAGCATGCTATGGTTTCGATAAAGTATTGGCTTGCATGAGCTGATTGTATCTTTGTCCTGCACTGTCTCCGACCGAGGTTCCTTTTCCGAGGTCGAAGGCGGTTTTGTAGTAATCTTTTGCAGTTTGTGGATATTTAATTTCTTCAAAAAGTTTTCCGAGATTCAAGTAGGCTGCCGAAAGTTTTGGATCCATTTGCACGGCTTTTGCGAGATTGTCGCGAGCTGCCTGATAATCTTTTTTTGACATGAGTGCCCAGCCAAGCAGATTGTAGCTCATGGCTTCGTTTGGATGCTTCTGAACGGCTTTTTGTGCGAGTGCGATCGCACGGTCGGCACTTTGAAGCTTTTCGATGTAAAGAAAAATTGGGCGTATGAAATAGGTAATATCGTCACTGTTGAGTTTGATCACTTCTTCATATTTTGCAGCGGCTTTTTCGTAGGCTCCGGCCTCAAGATACAAGTCGGCGAGTTTTTGTTGTGCTTGAATTTTTGGTTCAAATCCTTTCTTGATCGCTTCTTCGATATTTTCGATTGCTTGATTGCTTTCATTCTTGAGCTGATGAGCGAGTCCGAGGAAGAAGAGTGTTTCTGGTTTGTAGGGATCAATGGCTTTTGCTTGCTTGAGTGCGTCTTCTGCATTTTTCCCATCTTCGAGATTGATGTAGGCGTATCCGAGAAGAATCCAGGCGTCGCGGTAATCTTTCTTTTCTTTGACGACATCGAAGAGCAGGGGGATCGAGAGCGTGTACTGTCCCGCTTCATTCAAGTTTTTTCCGAGGAGTGTTTTGAGATAGATCAGCTGACTACCCTGACTTGCGGCAAAGGTTTCGTAACTTTTGATGAATTTTTGTGCGGAAGTTGTGAGTGTCGAATCGGTATTGATGGCGATCGCCTCTGTGAGATAATTTTTACTGTCGGTGTATTTTCCGAAGTAGGCGGAGAGAATGCCTTTATCATAGAGAATTCGCTGATTTTTATCAGGAATGGTATTTGCTACTTCCAATGCTTTTTCTGGTTTTTTCCCGAGGATAAATGCATCGATGAGAAGTCCGGTTACTTCGATATTGCCACTCTGTTTGACCAGAATTTGCTGGAAAATTTCTCGTGCACGATCAGCATCTTTGCGCTTCAGATGGAGTTTTCCGATTTGGATGAAGGGTTCGAGTGCTTGCGGGTTGATTTTGTTGGCGATGGCATATTCGTTGTACGCGAAAGTGTATTGATTTTGTGCGGCGAAAGCGTCGCCTTTTTTCATGTGCTCTTCGAAGGTGGGAGGGTTGTCGATGATGGGTGGTAGAATGCTGGCTGGTTTTTCCAGTTCCGGTGATTGATTCGTTGTTGATATTTTTGGTGCTACGGTTTTCTGTGCTGGTTCAATTTTTCCGAAAAAAAGTTCGGTATTGAGTTTGAGAACGCCCGTTGCTACAAGCCCTGTAACTCCAATAAGGACGGCGAGAATGATCGTAAGGATGGTAGTAACAGTTTTCTTCATGCGTGAGTGAGGAGGGGAATGTTTTGTGCGTGGCAGAGAGCGAGTGCTAGCGCGTCAGCGGCGTCGTCGGGTCTCGGAATTTCCTTCAGACCGAGAATCATTTTTACCATTTTTTGCATACCTTGTTTGCTTGCTTTCCCGTCTCCGCAGATGTTGATTTTGGCTTCGTTTGGCGTATATTCGTAGATTTCCACTTCTGATTCTTGTAATTTTTGCAGAATAACTCCGCGACTTTGTGCGACGGCGATGCCGGTGGTGACGTTTTTTGAGAAGAACAATTTTTCTACTGCGGCGTGCTGGGGTTTCCAGACTTTCATCAGTTCTCCCAAATCTTCTCGAATGAGCGAAAGGCGTTTTTGATTGCTGAGTGCTTTGTCGGTTTTGATGCAGCCATAGTCCAGGGCGCGGCATTTTCCTTTGGTATATTCGATGATTCCAAATCCTGTCGTTGCCGTTCCGGGATCGATACCAATGATTATCATTATTGTATCACAATCGTGGAAATAAGTTTTTGCTCTTTGCTGGCGTTGACGACGATAACGACTTCGTCTCCGACTTTTGCGATTTTTTCTTTTTTGAGGAGTGACTCGACTTCTGCGGGAATATTTTTGAAGTTGATACGCTCTACGAAAATCTGTTTGCAACCCCAGGAAAGTGCGAGCTGATCTTTGACTTTTTCAGTGGTCGTAATGGTGATGAGTGGCCTGTAGATGCGATGTTTGGCGATGTGCTGTGCGGTGAATCCCGTGAGGCTGACGGCGACGATGAAATGCGCCTTGATGTCTTCTGCGAGTTGCGCCGCGTTCATACAGGTCGCGTTACTGATTTGGAGCTCCTGATTTCGTTTTCGCTGCGGGAAAAGATGAGGGTGTTTCTGGATGTTTTTTTCGGTGGCGACGGCGACTCGGGCGAGCGTTTCGACGGCTTGTACCGGATATTTTCCTACGGCTGTTTCATTGGAAAGCATGAGCGCGTCACTATTGTCGAAAATCGCATTGGCGGCATCGCTGATTTCTGCGCGCGTCGCTCGTGGATTTTCCACCATGGAGTTGAGCATGTGGGTCGCGGTGATGACCGGTTTTCCGTATTCGTTACAGAGGTGGATCGCTTGTTTTTGCACGAGTGGAACTTGTTCTGCCGGAATTTCGATGCCGAGATCGCCACGGGCGATCATGATGGCATCGGCGATTTTGATGATCTCTTCCAGGTTCGTGACGGCTTGTCTTGTCTCGATTTTTGCCATAACTCGAGCTTTGGATTTTTTTGCTTTGATGATTTTTCGCAGTTCATAGATGTCTTTGGCGGTTTGAACGAACGAGAGTGCGACAAAATCGACATCCTGTGAAAGTCCGAATTCCAGATCTTGATGATCTTTTTCGGTCATGGATGGCAGTGAGAGCGTGGTGGTGGGGACATTGACGCCTTTGCGACTGTGAATGACGCCTTGATTCACGCAGCGGCAAGTGATTTCTGTTCCTGTTACTTTTTCGACTGCGAGCTCAATAAGACCGTCGTCCACGAGGAGCATGTCACCTTTTTTGACTTCTTGGTGGAGCTGCGTGTAGTCGATCGGAATGATCGGGGATTTTTTGCCTGTGTCTGCGTTTTTGAGATTGGTCGTGAGCGTGATGAGCTCATCTTTTTCTACGGCGATTCCTGCTTCTGGAGCCTGAGCAATGCGGATTTTCGGACCCTGGAGATCTTGGAGGATGGCAATCGGCTGATCGAGTTTTTTGGAAATTGCACGAATGTTTTTGATAATTTCTTCGAACTGCTCGTATTTTCCATGCGAAAAATTGAGACGCGCGACATTCATGCCCGCGCGAACCATGGCTTCGAGAATTTCAGGACTACTGGACGCTGGTCCGAGGGTGCAGACAATTTTCGTATTTTTTATTTCTTGAAGCATGTGAGGAGGGGATTAATTTGAATTTTATTTCACCGTAACACTCTTCGCCAAATTTCTTGGCATATCGGGGTCGTTTTGTTT
>CAZFSD010000002.1:0-48640 GCA_964521465.1 uncultured Candidatus Peribacteria bacterium
CGAATTTGGCAAAGAAGATTCCAAAGAGAAGTAAGAGATCTCCAGAATTCTGCACCAAGGGAATCACCGTGCTCAATTAACTCTTCAGTGATATTTGGATGATTGAGATTGATATTTTTCTTTTCAAGAAGGTTTTTAAAATCTTCGGTTAAATTTAAATATGGCCTAATTTCCCACATGCCACTTTTATTTTTTTGTCCACGATAGCGAGCAATATCAGAGTATAGTTTCCATTTTTTTTCAAGAATCTCTTTAGCTTTCTTGTTTTTCCCTTTGTTATTTTTTCCTAATTTTTCAGTGGTAGAAGTATATGTAAAAATAAATTTTTCATTTTCAAAAGCAATATGCATGTCAGCAAAATCTTTTTTGGCATTTTCAATGTTCTCGTATGAGATATATTTATTCTTCCGCCAACCGCATTGGGGGCATGTCGTTGAGGTATAGGCCGCTGTAGTGTAGAAAAGCACTCCCGTCTGCTTATTTATATCTTGAAAGTTTTGTACTGGTGGCGTGAGTTGAAGTGCTTTTAACGGGTGCCCAGTCTCATTTTCTTTCGCATCTTTTTGCACTAGGAAGTTTAGTTTTTTTGCGAGTGCAAGTTCAAGTTTTTGATAAATAGGAAAATCCAGGGCACTTCTCCCCCGCTTGAAGCCTGAATTTAGATCTTCCAGGACTACAATAGCGTTGTATTTCAAAATAAGATCACAGATTTTTCTTACAACTTGAGAGATATAGCCAGTTTTCAGTTCTTTAATATTTGCAATTCGCTTCCAATCTTTGCGAGCCCCATCCCGCTCTCCTGCTCTTTTTTTAAGCTTTTCGTGGTAGTCAGTCTCCTTGTCCTTAATTTTAATCGTATTGAAGCTTCCCGTATCAAGGATCTTCCCCGCATTGTCAATTACGGAATAATATGCAAGATGCTTTTCCCCTCGATCAATACCAACAACACAAGGAAGATGACCATCCTTCACGATTTCTAAATTTAGCTTGTAGCTAATTCTTTTATCTTCTGGCGTGCTAAAATTTAAAACAATGGGACAGTGAAAGAAAATTTTATCTTCTGTATAGCGCTTGTTTTTTATAATTTTACGGTTAAAATTTCGCTCTTCTTCTTCAATTTTAATGGAACTGGGGCGAAAGAAAATTTCCGCTTCACCACTGAGTTTTATCAGAGGATCTACAAGATTTCTGGAATCAAATAAGAACTTAAAATAAGAAGTATGCAGATTCTCCTTCCCAGTAGCCTTGAGACTGAAATCCTTGCTGTGAATCTCGAAAAGATAGACCCTCCCTTCATTTTTTAGGTTTTTTAACTTCTCACTAGAGATGGAGGTAAAACTTATGTTGTAGCCGTACTTGCTTACATCTCGATAAAATTGGCTTACATCTTCATATTCAGTGCTTGGCTTAAATTGAAAATTAAACACGCTCCAGTCTGGATATTTTTTGATGCAATCTTTAAAGTAATCGATCCATAGAGCTAAATCCTGTCGATTAAATTTTTTATTATCTTTTTTGAATGTTTCTTCTTTGCGAATCCTTAGAATCTCTCTGGAGGGTGTAAAATATCCTTTTGGATTATCTGCCGAGAATAGATTACTTTGTGCAAACCCAACCTTGGGTAGCATTTTGTTTGGCCCAGGCAAATATTTATACTCCATCTTCTCTAATTCACTGCCCTTTGCCTCAAAAAGCAGCTGATTCTTTTCTCTATCAAAGATATGATTTTCTTTTTTATTCGCAGGAAGTGCTAAAAAGTACTTTCCTGAAGACTTTTCTCTTAAAACTACCCCATAGTTGTCTGATTGTTTATTTAAATCCCAGCCATTTAAAAGAGTAGAGTTTTCGAAATTCAGCTTCCATTTTTCCTCACTATAAGGTTTTTTTGTAAGGTAGTTTCTAAAGTTATCATACATTCTTACAAACTCCCGCGAGAAATCATCTTGGCTGCCGTAGTAAGCTTCAAATAGCATATAGAATTCTTCATTTCGTTCTTTTTCAATTGGTTTCCCACTTTTTTCTAATGCAAAATATTTCAACATTTGAAAAAGTGAAAGTGCTGTATCGCATACTGATTTAATAATCTCATTATTATTCTCATTTCGACTATATTTCACACCCGAAGCTATTATTTTTTCAGCTTCTTTCTTTGCTGCTTCGAAATCTTTTTGTATCTTTCTAAATTCAGAATGAAAAATTGCTAAAAATGTTTGCCAATGGTTATTTTGAAATTGAGCTTTATACTCTTCCTTGAAGAGATTTTCAGATTTAAGATCATTACTACATAGAACTAACCGCACTTCTGCCAATGTCACAAAATCTGGCAGTTTCTTTTTTTCACCTTTTCCTTGCATAAGCGCTCCTTTTAATGTTTCCCATGAAAGGAAATATTTACCAGAGAGAGTATTAATCGAAACGCCTTTTAAGTAGACCTCTTTTAGGAAATCTTCGTCTTCGGTGTGTCGAAAGAGAATTTCTAATACTTTTTCTGCTTCAGTAATCTTCGAAGTGTTTAGTTCAATAAATTGCTGAAGTATTGGAAATACTTGCTCATCTTTTTCAAGATCATTCATCACTCGTTTTTCCTTTGGGCTAAGAATTTGCTTGTATAACTTCTTAAATTGTCTAAGTTTTTTAAAACCATTATCGGATTTATTTTGCTGGTTATACTCATTAATTTTCTGATTTATACCTATTTCTCCATTATCTATCTGCTCGGAACCCCCAATGACTGCATTGTAAGAATCTATCCCCTGCTGCAAGAGACAAGAGTTATAAAAATCTATTTTAAAAATATTTTGCTTATATTCAGGCAAATCGAGCTTCTCATACTCTTCACGATTCTGTTCATATTGCCAGACATTGTCTGCGAAACGACGCAGATTTTCATTCACAATACGATTGGCAATTGCAGTATCTTTAGCTTCAGTTACATAAAAATTCCGACGACTTGGGTGTAGACGATAAAAATATGTTGTAAATTTTTCTTTCAAAAACCAGTTAAATATATTTATAGGCCTACCCTCATAATCTTTTCCAAGTGTGCTGTATTTCTGGCCACCTATTTCATATACCTCATCAAAAAATATATGTGCAAGCAATGAAAGAGTTTCTTTTCCAAACAGCACATCAATACCCTTACTTTCTTTTGCTGCTATAATGCCTTTTTTTATGTACTCGATTTTCCACTCATCTACTCCCGCAGTAAAAAAATCACCAATTGTCTTACGAAGTTTTTCTTCCTCTTTTTCAAACAGTGAAACTTTTTTATTTTCCTTGTACTCATTTTCTAATGCTGCACCCCTTTTCTCTTTTCCAAATTCTTCATAATACTTATCCAAATCAAGATGAGTATTTCTTAAAGCGTCCTGAACAAATTTTCGATGCAACTCATCAAAAAATGGCTTAATTTGCTCATAATTCTGTTGGATGATTTTATCTTTCTGGAAAACTCGTGCATCTTCTAACATTTTTTGAGTGTTGCCCACTGGCTTCAATTCAAACTTCAGTGTTTTTGAAAGTGAATAAAGGTTCGTAAACTTATCAAATATCTGACTCATAGATAATTTTTTAAAATTAACATCTTATAATAACCATTAAATTTCAAAATATACAAGAAAGTCTTAATAGAGTAAAAAGCGCGTCTCATGACACTGTTTATCCTTTGGTGGGCCCGCCTGGGATTGAACCAGGGACCAATCGGTTATGAGCCGACTGCTCTAACCACTGAGCTACGGGCCCGATTTTTGAAGGAACGCGGACATTATAGCAGCTGTCTTTGTTTTCAAAAGGGCTCTTTTTGATCAGATTTTTTCTATGATTTCTCCCTCCAAATCTCAAAATGAAACGGAGTCTTCCCCTCTTTGAAGTGGTCGGAGTCGGCAATTTTGGTGAATGTTTTGGGGATTTCGGGGAAGAAAGTATCGCAGTCGAAGGTGGCTTCGATGCGGGTGTACCAGAGGTCTTTTGGCTCGGGATAATCGAGGGCTTGCGCGAAAATTTGGGCTCCGCCGATGATGAAGATTTTTTGCGGGCCTTCGGGATTTGTACTTTCTCCGGGTGAATTCCCTTTTTTTTCTGCGATTTCTATCGCCTCTTTCAGCGAACCTGCGAGGGCGACGCCTTCGGGAAGTTTATAATTTTTGTCGCGGCTGATGACGATGTTGAAACGGTCGGGTAATGGACGGCGTTTTTCTGGCAGGGATTCCCAGGTTTTGCGACCCATGATCACCGTGTGGCTTTTGGTGATGAGCTGGAAACGGTGGAGGTCTTGCGGGATTTTCCACGGCATGGCGCTTCCTTTTCCGATGCCTCGTTTGTTGTCGGCGGCGACGATGATGTTGAGACGCATGAGAGTTGCAGTATTGAGTCGGCTAGACGGCGACTTGAAATTTAATGAATGGCTGATGTTGATAATTTTCGATGGTGAAGTCTTCGAACTTCAGCTCCCAAAATGGCTTTTTGGCGATTTTCAATGTTGGCAGCGCGGTGGGTTTTCGTTCGAGTTGGAGTTTTAATCCTTCGATATGATTGAGATAAATGTGCGCGTCGCCGAGGGTGTGGGTGAAGACGCCGGGCGTGAGGCCGCATTCTTGGGCCATCATGTGCATGAGCGCGGCGTAACTGGCGATGTTGAAGGGCACGCCGAGGGCGATGTCGGCGGAGCGTTGATAGAGTTGGCAATCGAGGCGGCCGTTGACCACATAAAATTGGAAAAGCAGATGGCACGGAGGGAGGGCCATTTTGTCGATCTGGGCCACGTTCCAAGCGCTCACAATGATACGACGGGAATCGGGTTTATTTTTGATGAGGTCGATGGCGTTTTGAATTTGGTTGATCGGCTTGGATTGTCCTTGCTCGTCGATATGATCCCAGCTCACCCATTGATGGCCGTACACGGGACCGAGATCACCTTTTTCGTCGGCCCAGGCGTTCCAGATGGGCGTGTACTGTGCGAGACCGTCGTTGATGTTCGTGGAACCTTTGAGAAACCAGAGCAATTCACGAAGAACTCCATCGAAAAGCACTTTCTTCGTGGTGAGCAGCGGAAATCCTTCACGCAGATCGTATTTGCGCTGCATGCCAAAAATAGAAATCGTGCCGGTGCCGGTGCGGTCCTCTTTTTTTTCGCCTTTTTCGAGCACCTCGCGCACGAGGGAAAGATATTGTTGCATCGGTGAGTAGTATAGAGATTTTTTCTGAACAAAAAAAGCCCCGCGAGGGCGGGGCTTGTGAATGGTGTTTTTAGTCGGTTTGAGCCATTTCTGCTACTGCTTTTTCCCTATCTCTCACATCAAATCCCGGTGGTAATCCATTTTTTCCAATTTGACTTCTTACATCTCCAACATGACCATCTACCTTCTGGCGAACAGCGACAGCTCCTTGCGCCTCAGTCTTCGAGACTTGATCAACCACATCGCTACATCCTGGTGCCTTTTCAAATGGATTTCCTCCTACTCTGCCGCTTGCGAGTGTCATAATAAAAAATTTAAGAAATAAAAAATGGTAAACGCCCACTTTATAACAGTCGGGAGCGTGAGAGTCAATGTCATAGGAAAACTCTTTGCGCGGGCGTCAATCCAACCGTATACTGCGCGCATGGAAAAAAATCTCTGGCGTGAAAAAACTTTCCGGGCGGCGATGTTTGATTATGATGGAACTTTGACGGATTTGCGACACGGGAGTGTTCCGCCGGTTGCAGTTGCAGATGCGTTAAATGATCTCACTGCGCGTGGCGTGGCCCTGGGGCTGTGCTCGGGGCGACCTTTGCCGCAGGCACTGGAGAAATTGCAGCTGGTTTTGCGTGAGGGCTTTGAAAACAATAAGAAACATTGGTTCATTTGTGTGGAAAATGGCGGTGCGGGATATGCTTATGATCGTGATCGTGGCGATTTTGTCGAAGTGTATCGGGAGAAATGGCCGGAAGAACTTTTTTCTCAGAAGGAATTTGAAGCGAAGGCGCGTGAACTTTTTGTCGATCATTCGGATTATATTTTCATGCATGAAAGTTGCCTCATCGTGCGACCACTCCATTATCCGACTCTTGATAGCACGGGACTCATTGCTGCGACGGACGAGCTCGAGAAGATCGGCGCGGAACTTTTACGGGAGACAAAGACGGAAGATTTTTTGACACTGGGAAATTCGGGACTTGGACTCGTCATTCTTTTGAAATCTGCTGATAAAGGTCGTGCGGCGCGGGAATTTGGCAAACTTCTGGGACTGCGAGAACCATTTTCTGAGATTGCACTTTTCGGTGATCGACCGATGAAACATGGGAATGACGAAGGGATGCTCAACGGCTCCATCGGGACACCTTTCACGGTTGGATTTTATGATGCGACCTGCGCACTGCCTCTTCCGGTTCTCGACGATGAAGGGAAACGACTGACTGGACCTCTGGCAACTGCTTTTCAATTGAAGCGTTTGAAATTCGAAAAGTAGAAGTGCTATGCTTCTTTTATGATTTTTGATCCTCGCCAAAAAATCTTCAGCCACGAGCAGGCGAACCGCGCTTTGGCTTTTGTCCGCCCTGTCGTGAAGGATATTCTCCGCAAGCGGGATTTATTTTATGAAGTGCAAAAGAAACTCGAACGCGACCAACACAATCAATTTTTGATCGATGCCTGCACGAATCTTTCTGAACAAATTATCCATGACATCCGCGAAGTCGAGTCCACCGGTGCCATTTTCAAAGATGTTCGCATTGGCCTCGTCGACTTCCCTGCCGTGATTGACGGTTATGAGGCTTATTATTGCTGGTCTTTTGGCGAAGACAGCGTGAGTTATTGGCACGATCTGGAGAATGGATTTGATCAACGACGGGCGCTGACGAATGTGGCGTATTAGCACACCGACTTTCCGCAATTACAACTGTGCGTGACATTCGGATTGTTGAAGCGGAAGCCTGAGGCTTGGAGAGATTCTTCGTAGTCGAGCGTCGTACCTTCGAGAAAGTCAGCGGAGACGGGGTCGATGAAGATCCTGAAGCCTTTTTCTTCGAGGACGATGTCGCGTTCGGATGGGTCTTTTTCGAAATCGATGAAGTATTGGAAACCGGCACAGCCGCCTGGGGAGACTTCAATGCGGATGCCGTGGCCGTTTTTCTTTAATTGTTTTTGAAGTTTTTTCAACTGCTCTGCAGCGAAGTCGGTCATGGCCATGAGGGTGTCGGCGACCTCTTCTACTTTTTCGACTTTGTTCAATTTGTCTTTGGTGGTTTTTTTGCAGTTGTCCATAGAATAATGTTTTTGGGTTAGAGTAGAGCTATTCTAGCATGAATTTTCTTTTCATGCTACTTCATGCTATGCTCGGCGCATGCACGATACCATTATCATCGGAGGCGGCTGCGCAGGGCTTTCTGCAGGCATGTATGCGGCTCGACTCAATCTCAAAACACTTCTTTTTGCAGAACTTCCAGGAGGACTCATCACCACGACTCATGTGGTGGAGAACTGGCCGGGAATTATCACGACGACGGGGCCTGATTTGGGCACGGCGCTCTGGGAACATGCGAAGGCTTCGGGTGTAGAGATGAAGAGTGAATTCGTTCAGAAAGTTGTGAAACTTGCGGATGGAACTTTCGAGGTGACCACGGGCGGCGGGACATATCCGGGAAAAACGGTGATTTTTGCGACGGGCAGCCAGCATCGTCATCTTGGTTGCGCCGGTGAAGAAGAATTTAAAAACAAAGGCGTTTCGTATTGCGCTCTTTGCGATGGGCCTTTTTATCGGAAAAAAGATGTGGTCGTGGTCGGCGGAGGCGATAGCGCGGCAAAAGAGGCGCTTTTCTTGTCTGAACATTGCAACACGGTAAAACTCATTGTTCGTCGCGATATTCTCCGCGCGGAACCTCGCAATAATGACCTCATCAAGCAAAAATCGAACATCGAAATTCTTTTTCAGGAAGAAATTGTCTCGATTCACGGCACACGGACAGTGGAAAAAATTATCCTGAAATCGGGGCGCGAGCTTCTGGTTCAGGGCGTTTTCGTGGCGATCGGACAAATTCCGGCGACCGATATTGCCGCAGAACTTGGCGTGGCGCTGAATGATAAAAAAGAAATCATCATCAACCGCCATTCGGAGACGAATGTTCCAGGCGTCTATGGCGCTGGTGACTGTTGCGACACGGAATTCAAGCAAGCGATTACCGGCTCGGCTGAGGGTGTCACCGCGGCATACTATGCTTTTTTGCACGCACAGAGCTAGGAACACTGATCGAAATCCCTATACTCCGTCTGGCATTTTCCTGTTATCTTTTTTTGGTGTGCTCGATGAACCGCTCGATTTTTTTGGTTCTTTCGTTCCTGGTTTTGGTGGCTCTTTGCTTCCTGGTTTTGGAGGCTGAGCATTCGATACTTCTGGAGTGCCTTTTTTTGGCAAGACATAGGCTGCGCCCGACATCTGGAAAAAATCTTTCATCTTCGATGAGTCATACGCAATTTTCATGGTATCCACGAAGAGCATTTTGAAAATCGTCATCGCAACTTCTTTTCTGATTTCTGCTTTTTTCGGGGAGAAATCTTTTGCATCCATGACATTTTTTACCATTGCCATTTTGTAGTATGGGCCGAACCATGCTTTTTCATCGACTGCTTTTGGAAGTTTCTGAGTTTGTGCCTCGCTTGTATTCCATGCGGCGGCGACCATGGCCATTTTGAGCATTTCCGGCTGCGTGATCTCTTGAGATGGCTTGAATGAACCATCTGAATATCCGCCCACCCAGCCCTTCGTTTTTGCGGAGCACACATATTTTGCGAACCATTCCGTCATGGCGACATCATTGAAGCAAGGATTTTCCGGTGCTTCCATCTCTTCCTTCGCAAATGCGGTGATGAGAATTTTTGTGAATTCTGCTCGATTCACTTTTTGTTCTGGTTTGAAATTTCCGTCGGCGTAACTCGTCATGATTTTTTTCTGATCGAGAAATGAAAGCATGTATCCCAAATCTTTGTCTGATTCCGCAATATCATTAAAAACGGAGGCGTTGAGTTCTTGTGGTAAAAATGGCTTCTGTCTCTGATAAATCAAGGTTGCGACGGTGAGAACCAAGAGCGCTGCCATGAGTGTCATGATCGCTTTTCCCGACACGCGCGGAGGCATGGTTCGTGCTCCTGACTTTCGTGTGGGATTTTTTTTTGCCTGAGGTTTTGCCATAGTGTGGTGAGATCAAAAAGTGAAGAATGGAAATTTATTGGCATCATAGCAAGTTTTATTTCGTGCGGCAAAATTGTCTTTCTTGTTGGTTTCATTTATTATTGTGCTGCTTGTTTGCGCACCCTCCTCACTCACTTTTTCATGTTCCCACTCACCTCACTGAAACTTTTTTTCCGGTATGTAAATTATATCGGCGCGGCTCAACTGTATCTGAAGGATAATTTTCTGCTCCAGGAGCCGCTTCGTGCTGAACATGTCAAAGACCGAATTTTGGGACACTGGGGGACGGTTCCGGGACTGAGTTTTATGTATACCCATGCGAATTATCTCATCACGAAGCATGATGCGAATATGCTTTTTATTGCTGGGCCGGGACATGGAGCGCCGGGGGTTTTGGCGTGTCTTTTTGCCGAAGGAACCATGGGCGAATTTTATAAAGAATGTTCCCGCGACGGCAAAGGCATGGGCCATCTCATCAAATCTTTTAGCTGGCCGGGTGGATTTCCGAGCCATCTGAATCCGGGAACTCCGGGAAGTATTTTGGAAGGTGGAGAACTCGGATATAGCCTTTCCACTGCATTTGGCGCGGTTATGGATAATCCGGATTTGATCGCCGTGTGTGCTGTTGGCGATGGCGAGGCGGAAACTGGCCCACTTGCGGCAGCATGGCAGAGTAACAAGTTTCTGAGTCCCGCAACCTGCGGCGCAGTACTTCCGATTTTGCATGTGAACGGGTATAAAATTTCCGGACCAACGATTTACGGAACGATGAGCGATGGGGAAATTCAGAGCGTCTTTCAAGGTTTTGGCTATCAGGTGAGAATCGTAGAGGGTGAACATCTTCATCGATCCATGGCTTCCGCGATGGAATGGGCGTATCAGGAAATTCGTGCGATTCAGAAAAAAGCCCGCGCGCTGCAGAAAAAGGGCGACACCCTTCTCTGTCCGCGATGGCCGATGATTGTTTTGCGTTCTACAAAAGGCTGGACCGGCATTCATGAGCTCAATGGCCGGAAAATCGAAGGCAACTTCCCTTCTCATGGTATTCCGCTTGCTGATCCCAAGACGAATCCGAAGAGTTTGAAAATTTTGGAACAGTGGCTGCGCAGTTATAAGATTCACGAACTGGTCGATCGTGAAGGACGACCACTTCCGAAGGTGCTCAAATATGTACCGAAAGGCGATCTGCGCATGGGGAAGAACAAACATACCTATGGTGGTCAGATGCTGAAAGAACTCAAAATGCCGAAATTGGAACAATATCAGGTGAAAGTTCGGGACCGCGGCGGCGTCAATGCCTCGAATACGCATGTCGGTGCACTGCTCGTGCGCGATATTTTTAAACTGAATCGCAGCGCGGCAAATTTCCGTTACTTCTGTCCGGATGAAACGGAGTCCAATAAGATGCAGGCGATTTTCGAAGAGACGAAGAGGGCTTTTCAGTGGCCTTTGAAATCGTATGACGAACAGATGGATCCGTATGGTCGCGTCATAGAAATGCTCAGCGAGCACACGCTTCAGGGATTTCTGCAGGGCTATGTTTTGACCGGCCGACATGGTCTTTTCGGAACTTATGAAGCTTTTGCGCCGATTATCAGCAGCATGGTGGATCAGTATGCGAAGTTTCTCAAACAATCCCAGAAAGTCCCCTTCCGCAAGCCGCTTGCTTCGCTTAATTACATCCTCACGAGTCTGGGCTGGAGGCAAGAGCACAATGGATACTCTCACCAGAATCCGGGCTTTATCACGACGATTTTGGAGAAGCACGGATCATTCTGCAGCGTCTATCTTCCGTGTGATGCGAATAGTCTCGTTGCGGCGCTCGACGACTCCTTCCGCCGAAAGAACAGTATCAATGTCATCGCCGCGGGCAAACAGAATATGCCACAATGGATGACCATGAAAGAAGCCCGGGAACAGATTAAAACCGGAATTGCTGTCTGGGATTGGGCTCATCCGGGAAGTAGTGATCCCGATGTCGTACTGGCCGCTGCGGGCGATCACATGACACTCGAAATGATGGCGGCCGTGAGCCTGCTGAAAGAACACGCTCCGGAACTTCGACTGCGCGTGGTGAATGTTTCTGAACTCACGGCGCTGGGTATGGGCGACGAACGACGACCGTGTTTACTTTTGAATGACGCGACGACGGACAAGTACTTCACACTCGACCGCGATGTGGTTTTCAATTTCCACGGCTATCCAAGCGTCATCCAGCAACTGACCTGGGGTCATCCGGCGTCACTGCGGTTTTCAATTCACGGCTACCTCGAAGAAGGAACGACCACAACGCCTTTTGACATGCATGTCCGTAATCGCACGAGCCGCTACCATCTGGCGATTGACGCCATTTCGCGCGGCGCGAAATTTAATCCCGCTCTTCGCAAAAGAGTTGGGAAGTTGTGCGAATTTTTTGAGAGCATCCTCACGAAGCATCAACAATTTATCGTCGAAAATGGACGAGATATGGATGAGGTGGAGAATTGGAAGTGGCGGAACTAATTTGAAAGCCTAGGGATTTACACATCGTTTTTCGTATATCTTCATCATTTGCAGGAGGCTTTCTCGTGCTCCATCTATCACCGTTTCCGGATCTTTTGCGATAGGAGGATTTGCGATAGGATCTTTTACGGTGGGAGAAGTTGACCCCCTTTCCATTTCGATATCTTCATAAGCATTTCCCATCCTTCTCAGCGACGCCTTTCCTGCGTCGACGGCATCTCTCAGGGTTGAGCAGTACATCCCTGACATATCTTCTGTTCCCGCTCCCCCCATCTCTCCCGCTGTCATGTGTTGCACCGCCTCTCCAATTCTTCGCATTTGAGTCTCGAGGGTATTTCTGGCACCTTCAAAAATCGACTGAGGATCTCTTGACTGTTCCTGTACTGCTACGCAGCGAAGATTTTGCGATCCCGATGTCGCCATGATTGTTGCGGCGACTCCTGTATTGACGAGCATGGATGTGTTCATAGATCCTCTTTGCGGAGGCCCATACTACAGCTCTTTTGCTATTTTTTCCAGGTAGTTTGTGAGAAGTCTCACGCCAAAGCCGGTTCCTTGTGGAAATTCGTACTTCTTCGGCATGTCGACGAAGGCCACGCCGGCGATGTCGATGTGGACCCAGGGGCTTTTGCCGATGAATTGCTGGAGGAAAATGCCGCCTTTTTGGCTGTCAGCGCCGTAGTCTTTGGAGGCGTTTTGCATGTCGGCGATTTTGCTTTTCACGCGTTCGTAGTGATCATGATGCATGGGGAGTTCCCAAACGAGTTCGTCCGTGTGGAGACCGGATTTTTCGATCTCTTTCATGGTTTTTTTGTCTGTGCCCATGAGGCCTGCATAGCGATCGCCGAGGGCAATCACGCATGCGCCGGTAAGAGTGGCGATGTCGATGATGACTTTCGGATTGAGATTTTTGTCAGCGTAGGAAATGGCATCGCACAGGATCATGCGACCTTCGGCGTCGGTATTGGTAATCTCTACGGTTTTACCACTGTAGGTCGTGATGATGTCAGATGGCTTGTAGGCGGTGTCGCTCACGAGATTTTCTGTGACTGGCACGAGACCAATGACATTTCTTTGAATTTTGAGTTTTTTGAGAAGGCGAAAAACACCGAGAACCGCTGCGCCTCCGGACATATCTTCGTGCATGTTTTCCATGCTGCGGGAAGGTTTGAGATTGTAACCTCCGCTGTCGAAGATGATCCCCTTTCCGATGAGCACGACGGGTTTCTGATCTTTCACGGGCATGTATTCCATCATGATGAGGCGGGCTGCCTGATCGTCATTTTTATTGCTTCCACGATTGACGGACAGGATGCCGCCCATGCCCATTTTTTGGAGATCTTTGTGTTCGTAAATTTTGTAATTGTAGCCGTTTTCTTTCGCCACTTTTTTTGCTTCTTCGACGAAGGCCTTTGGCGTGAGGACATTCGGCGGTTGATTAATCATGTCGCGAGTGGCGTTGACGCTGTCGGCGAGCAGGAGGCCTTTTCGGATTTCAGCCTCGAGTTTTGATTTTTCTTTGCTCGTGGTGACGATGTGCATGGCATCGAGCTCAGTTTTTTTCTCATCCTGGAGAAGCTTCCCGGTTTTGAATTTTCCGAGCAGATAATTACTCATGCCCATGGCTTCTCCCACGACTTCGCCGAAATTTTCCAACTCGGGAATGCAGACGAAAGTCATTTCTTTTTTCTTCGCATTTCTGGCTTCTTTCGTTCCCACCGCAACCGCTTCACGAACTTTGTAGCGCTTGAGCTCTGAGACTTCTCCCAGGCCCACGAGAATCACGGTTTTTGGAAGTCCTTCATGATTTTTAAAACGGAATGTTTCATTTTCTCCGCCTTTGAAATCCTCCTGTTTCACCACCATATCCACCATGCGCTTGAGTTTTGCGGGCATGTGACCGGTAATGACTTTTTTCTTTTCCGTAAAAACCGGATACACGAGAACATGATCGCGGGTGGAGAAGCTGGTCTGAAATGTGAGGGACATGAGGAGAAATGGAAAATTAGAATGTAGGAGATGAAATTTTACTTGGTCATTGTACGCGAGAGTTCAGGAATTGTTGAGCTTTTTTGAGGATATTTTTTGCGTTATCAAATGTGAATTGTTCGAGAGCTTTCTCGAAAGGGAGCCACTTAAAATTTTGGTGCTCGTGAGAAATTTTTATCGATTGCGTTTGGGTTTTTCCGACAAAATAAACCACATCTTTGTGATACATTTGTCCTTTCCATTCGTAGGTGTACTCCATGGTTTCGCGAAACCCGTCGATGAGCGCAACATCGGTAATCCCTGTCTCCTCTGCAAGTTCTCGCAGTGCGGTTTGCTTTTCATCTTCACCTTTTTCGACATGGCCTTTGACGAAATCCCAGTGGCCGCCGGGATAATGGAGCGCGAGAAATTCACGATTTTCTCCGTTTTCTTTGAAGATGACGACGCCGCAGGATTTTTCGTGGATCATGAGAATAAGGGGTTACGGGTCAGAACAGTCACGGATATAATGACAGTTTGGACAGACGAGCTTACAGTTTCGACCATACATCAATGTGGCGCAGCGTTCGCAGTAAAATTGCTTGCCGGCGTCCACTTTCTGCCGATCTTCATCGTCCTGATCCCAGCTTTGTCGAAACTTCGACTGCATGAGACCATTGTAGAACGGGCACTTTGAAATTGGAAGCCGACTCATGTAGTATGCGTCGTGCGAGCTGCGGGTTCGCAAAAATGGTGAGCCGAAGTGGCGGAATTGGCATACGCGTACGCTTCAGGAGCGTATGGGAGAAATCCCGTGAGGGTTCAAGCCCCTCCTTCGGCACCAGGATTGAAATAATTACATCCCGGTGCAGTTATTTTTGTTTTATAACAAACGCCACAATCCTTGCCAAATCTCCCAAAAAGGGGGAATCAAAATAGACATCAGGAGTAAAGACAAGGCGAATTCCATGGACTACTCCTTCAGCTGTTTTGAGCTGCAAAGGATCTGCAAGGATAAATCCTGCATTTTGCAATTCTCTATGCAGGAAAAGCGCTTCTTCTTGAGAGCTCAATCGAATGGGAACGATTCCTGATTGCACAGGAATAACAGTTTTGATGCCGTGTTGTTTTAAGCATTGGCCAAAATACTCAGCTGAGCGATATGTTTGAATGGCGCGCTCTTGAAGTCCCTTTGGTCCGAATGTCTTTATGGTTTCCAAGGTAAGATAAGGAATAAGCGAACCTTTCGTGGTTCCTGAAATTTCTGTTGCTCCTGGAATATACATGGATTCATCCGATCTAGCATTTGATTTGAGAAATAAAAGACTGCATTCCCCTGGCCCTACAAATTTATGGGCATCGACCATAACAGAGCTTACTCCCTGAGCCTGTGCGAGTCTTCGAACGGCTTGAGATTGGCTATGATCTTCACCAAGCATGCCGAGATTCATGCCTCCGTATGCTGCATCGATGTGAATCCAAATACCAAGTTCTCGACATTTTTGCTCCACTTCGGGAGGAAGACTTTCAATCATTCCTAATTCCGTTGTTCCCGCAGTAATAACGAGCACGCCTGTTTCCTTATTTAATGCATCCAGAAGTTCACTCACATTCATTTGAAAATCTTGTGCACTTACTGGCACGACTCGTACTTTATCTTTTGCGGCTGACAAAACAGATCTGTGTGAAAGGCTTGAACATACTACTATTTCTTTTCCTGTTTTTCTTCGAGCATAATCAATGGCTGCACGATTCGTTTCTGTACCTGTTGTTTTGACGAATCCTTGAACAGACTCAGGATCGAGACCAAGGGCTAAGGTTGCTACGGTATCTATCAGTTCTTTTTTCACTCTTGCCGCATCTTCTTCTCTGCTATTTGACATATTTACGGATGCAAGTCTTTGAAAACCCTTCAAAAGAGGAAGTATGGCACGCCATGGAGGCATTTGCAGCCCTCGCATGTCGCAGAGATTTCGCGCTGGAGGAGCATTCAATGGATTGGCCGCTTGGCCCAATTCTCTCAAGTCCTTATTATCGAAAGTTCGCAGATGCATAAGCTTTTATTAAACTCTTTTCGGCCTTACTACTCTTTTCCAAAGAGTATTTGGATCTTGAATTTTGCAATTTTCAAACTTTAATTCTTCAATCCATAATTTTGGAAGAAGATAACCTGTTTCATTGTAAATGGTGCGCCTGACTTCGGTAGGGCGTAATTTCCACGTTTGTTTTTTCGCATCAAATAAATCACTTCTTTCCATATACTGTGCAATGAGAGCATCTACTTCTTCGATGATCTTTGGTTTTTGACTCCCAAGGATTCGCATGTCTCCAGTGCCTTCAATGTATTTATTAATCGTTCTTTCTGCATAATTGAAACTAAATCTTCGATATATTTCATCGGCTATTTCTCTGCCACTTTTCTTCCAGCCTCTTTCGGGATCAAAGAAATTTGGATCGGATTTTATTTGCGCTAAAGCATATTCACCTTTAATCCTTTCTAATTGAGGCCCTGGAATGAGGGAATCAACAGAATGCACAGATCGATCAGGAAAAGACACAAAGAGGGATCTTGCAAGACGGGAAATGGTGGATGAGCTTACGTGGAAGGCTTCTGCTATGTCTTCTTGCGTTTGTGGCTGTAGAAGGAACTTATTTCCTGGAGCAAAAACAATATATGTGGCTTGCAATTTCGCCAAATGCTCGACCATTCGTTTTTTTGCATCGAGAGCAAAATCAAATGCCCTTAAAACTCCTTTCGTAAATACCTGTGCAAAAAGATCCGGGTCTTTCTTTTTGAGACTTTCAAGGACCTGCGCAATCTCTTTTCTTACATTGCCCACAGTTGCCTCCACAGAAAGATCTCCATGAATCGCAAATTCTGGCTCTGAATGAGCTGAAGATGCCTGAGCAACTGCCTCAGTTCTTCTTTTAAAATCAGGGGTACGAAAATAGTCTCCTTTTCCTTTGGTCCTTTGGAACGCGCCTGTTTCGATGTCGCTCATAAGCTGCCTCAAAACATCTGCAAATTCCTTTTGTGTGAGCTCTAGCACGGCAATTTGAGCCACACTGGGAACAAATGACACGCCTTTCTGTTCAACTTTTAGGGTTTGGTTCAATCTTGGCCCTGTCATGGTTTATGATTAAAAGTGGTATTGTATACTAAAAATATTTTTATAATAAGTCAACCTCCTTTATTAAATAAAGCTAAAATATCTAACCGCCTCCTTTCTCTAATAAATTCTTTTGCATTAATTCTCTTCAATCAGCACTTTCTGAATTCTTCTTCTGTCACGACCAAAATCCTTGAAATAAAACCTCCTTTCAAACTCAGTCTTGAATCTGAAAAAAAGTGTAACTACCGGCCACTGTTTCACCAGGATTATTTTTTCCAACCCTTTGCTGCGAGCGCGTTTTCGGCGGCGGATTCTTCGGCTTTTTGTTTGCTCGAGCCGAGGCCTTCGGCGATTTTTTCTTCTTTGATGTAGGCGGCGACGCGGAATTTTTTTTCGTGGTCGGGACCCATTTCTTCCAGAACTTCGTAATGAGGCGTGACACCGGTTTGCTCCTGGGCCATTTCCTGAAATGAAGATTTTGCGTCGATATGAAGACCTTTTTCAATAATCTGTTCGAGCTCTTTGATGATGTACTGATGAATGAAATTGTGCGCGGCCTGATAGCCTTGTTCGAGATAGATGGCACCGATGAGTGCCTCTACCGCGTTGGCGAGAATGTAGGGCTTTTCGCGACCTTTGCCTTTTTCTTCGCCTTTGCTGAGGAAAAGATATTTTCCGATGTCGAGCTCCTGCGCGACATTCGCAAGATTGTTGCCTTTCACGAGAGCAGAACGCCAGTTCGTCATTTCACCTTCATTGCTCTGGGGATATTTTTTGTAGAGATATTCCGTGACGATTAATTCCAAAACGGCGTCACCGAGAAATTCGAGTCGTTCATTATGGCCGCCTTTTTCGTTTTTATGTTCGTTCACATATGAACGATGAACAAAAGCGGTTTTGAGAAGCTTTTGATCCTTGAATGTGATACCGATTTTTTGTTCGAGAGAGCCGTACATTGCAAGAGAGTGATTTAGTGGGTGGGAGTTTTTATTCTCCAACTGGCTTTCCTGTTTTGTGATCGCGATGGGTGCAATATTTTTTGAGCACTGCCGAAAGGACGCCATTGACGAATTTCGGAGCGTTGAGATCACCGAAGGCTTTTGCCATTTCGATCGCTTCATTGATGGCAACAATCGGTGGAACATCGTCGGAATAGACGATTTCATACACGCCCACTTCCATAATAGCACGATCCGTGGGAGCAATCTTCTCGAGAGGCCATTCGATGGCAAATTCTTTGATTTTTGTCGTGATGTCGGCGCGGTTTTTCAAAATACCGGCGAGTGTTTTTTTGGCGTACTCCTGCTCCTGTATCGCGCCTTCATCTTTTTCCAGAAGGCTTTCTTGGAGTATTTTGTCGACATCTCCGCCATTAAATTCATAGGCAAAAATCGCCTGCATGACAGCGACGCGTGCTTGATGGCGGGAGCGGGAGGACATTAGACTTTCACTTTGGTGATATTTTCTGCCTTTTTCGCTTTCTTGATCACCTCTTTATCACCATAAAAACCACATTCTGGGCAGACACGATGGTTCAATTTTGGCTGTTTGCAATGAGGGCAAGCAATGACCGGGGTCATGGCGAGGAGTTTCTTGCGAGCTGACTGTGCGAATACAAAATACTGCTTTTTGCCGCGGGATGCACTGCGTTTCTGTTTGGTTACTGGATGCTTCATAAGGTTTTAAGAGAGTAAATTTTTGAGATCTTTGAATGGCTTTACTTCTTCCGGTTCTTCGTTTATTTCAGCTTCGTGACCACAGTCCTTGTCATTCTTGTTCGCTCCACAGATATTGCAGAGCCCTTTGCACTTTGGTGAGCATATCGGAAAATCGGGAAAATGCAAGAGAATTTCCTGTCGGAGCATGTTCTCCATGTCTACTTCCATCAGCTTTGTATTGATCAAAAAGACATCATATTCATCTTCAATAACCTCTGGTGGATTTTCCAGAAACTCTCTTTCGATCCATTCGATATGCACATTTTCGTCCCAAGCCTTGAGACATCGAACACATTTCAGCTTCAAGCCCACATCGATATCTTTGGCCATGACGATGATGGTGTCTTCCAGCCTCATGAGTTCCAAGTCGAAGTCGATGGACATTTTTTCTCCACTGATTTCGATTTCAGCTTCGATATGATCTTTGATGCTGGCGCCATTGTCTTGGCCTTTCAGCGATGCGATGTTGTAGACGAGGTTATTTTTTTTCATAATCTTAAGTGGCGGCGTTCCGTTCTCGTTGCGGCTCTAATTGCGGCGAGTGGCATTGAGGAGGCGCAAAATATAGATGAAAAGATTAAAAATGTCGAGGTAGAGATTCAGTGCTGCATCGATGGGATGGGCGTATTGTTGATTTTTGATCCGCTGAAAATCGTACATTGCATAACCGGAGAAGAGTATGACGCCTAAACCAGAAAAAACCATTTCGAAGGTGTTTCCCCATGGGACGAAAATACCGATAAGTGAAACCACGATCATGCCGAGGAGCGCCGCCATGAGGAATCCTCGCATGCCGGCGAGGTTCCAGGAAGTCTTCCAGGCGAAGAGTCCCATCGCTACAAAGGTGAGTGTCGTTGCGGCGAGAGCTTTGTAGATGATTTCACCACCGTTTAATTGGATCGTGATTGCGAGCAGTGGGGCGAGCGTGAGGCCCGTGAGGAAGGTGAAAAGTGCGAAAATGACATAACTTCCTGGAGGATTTCGTTTCCAGATATTTGCCGTAAGAACCAGGATGAGCTCGAGCGCAAAAATGCTGTAGATGAGCCAGCGACTTTGGACAAAATATTGCATGGCGTATTCAAAACCGACATAGACCCCTACGGCTGATGCCGCGAGAGCAAGAGCAAAGAACGCCATGACCTGACCAAAGAAGGTCATCTGCACTGGCATCGAAGGATTGTACTGCTGATGGATTGGAGCATTTTGCATAAGGAGTAGGATTATGAAATGGTGAAGATTTGATAATTTTTGGTGGCGAGCTTCTATTCTACCATACTTGCTGTCGACCATTTGAATCGGAAAGGGTGCACTATTTCTACCCCATCCTTTCTCACTCTTGCAATGATTTTGAAGAAATATCCTGATCCCAAAGGATACTCTGCGATGAGCGATACTTCCAGCACTCTTTTTCTTCCTCTTGTTTCAAAAACATGCTGCCATGATGCAATGCTGTCTCTTATATCTTTTTGCACTTTCGGATTCAGATCATCCCAGCAAGAAGGTTTATATTTCTCTCTTTTTACCGGATCGATGATGACTGTTTTTCCGCCACCGCATGTTGGAACCATCTCTGTCATGACTCTTCTTCTTGTCAGAATCTTCACTATTTGGAGTTCTTGTGATGTATGTCCCGGCAGGCAATCTCGATTCCCGGCGCTCACTTCCCTTATTTCACCACCATCTTCGACTTCTCTTGGGGGAGCTTTTTGCATCATAATGACTGGAGGAAATACTGATGAAAAATTGTCGTCGTCATTTCTGGATGAAAACAAATGGCAATATATTTTTTCGTCGTTTTCTCTTGTTGATCTTGAACCGTTTCTTCGCATGCAATGATTCGATTTTCGTATTTTGCCAGGGTGCGCACATTTTTTCCGATGGTCATTATGTGGGGAGCGCGAATAAATACAGCATCGATGGAATGTTTCTTTTTTTCGGGAAGCTCGACCACGATACGAGTTTCAAATGAATCATTTTGCCTCCCGTAAGCGTTGCGATCAACTTCGATATCCATGAGGCCCAGTGTTTTTTGGCCGATTTCAGCGTGCTGGATTTTTTTTGCGAGCATGATAGCACCGGCACATGTCCCCAGAATGACGGGAACCTTTTTGATTTCCTCCATCATATCTTCACGCTCGCAGAGTTTGTGAAGGACGGTACTTTCTCCGCCGGGGATCATGAGACCTCTGAGGTCTTTCAAATCCTCGCGCGTGCGAACTTCGACGATGTCATAACGAATGCTTTTATTCTTCTGCAAAATATTTGCGGCTTTTTGCGTCGCTTGGATATGTTCGATGACTCCACCCTGAAGAGCGAGAATTCCGACTTTGAGAATGTGTGACATGTTTGTGCTCGAAGGGAGTATAACTTTTAAACAACCTCTTCATTTCTTCACTTTAATTTCCTCGCTCCGCGAGCTTCACTTCCAAGCTCTTCATTTCAAGACCCTTCATTGGATCGCCGAGACCGCGGCTGACTTGTGCGATTTTTTTGGCATCTTTGAAATGAGCGACAGCGTCGACGACGGCGCGGGCGACTTTTTCTGGATTTTCACTTTTGAAAATTCCGGATCCAACAAAAACTCCATCAACGCCGAGCTGCATACAGAGTGCTGCATCTGCTGGCGTGGCAATCCCTCCTGCGGCAAAATTCACGACGGGAAGGCGGCCGAGTTGAATAACTCTTTTTACGAGCTCGAGTGGAACGCGATACTCTTTCGCTTTTTGCGCGGCATTTTTTGGTGTGAGTGCGGCGATTTCACTGTTGATGGTGCGAATGTGACGGACGGCCTCAACGATGTTTCCGGTGCCTGCTTCTCCTTTACTGCGAATCATGGCTGCACCTTCGTTGATGCGTCGGAGGGCTTCTCCGAGATTTCGTGCACCACAGACGAATGGCGCTTTGAAATTTCTTTTATCAACATGGAACTGTTCATCTGCCGGGGTGAGCACTTCACTTTCGTCGATGAAGTCGACTTCGAGAGCTTCCAAAATTTGCGCTTCGACAAAGTGTCCAATGCGGCATTTTGCCATGACGGGGATCGTGACCGCTTTCTGGATTTCGAGAATTTTTTCTGGATCGGACATACGGGCAACGCCACCCTGGGCGCGAATGTCTGCTGGTACGCGTTCGAGTGCCATGACGGAAACAGCACCAACTTTCTCTGCAATTTTCGCCTGCTGTGCGTTTGTTACATCCATAATGACGCCTCCCTTGAGCATCTGCGCGAGACCGGACTTAAGTGTCTTTGTTCCTTTTTTCATGAGACTGAAATTTAGAGTATAGAGCTTGAGATTGAGACCTTCATTCTCCTTCTCTGAGCGCGCATACTATAGAGGAAATTCGAAAATGTTTGCAAGATTTCTTCTTTTCCGGGGATAATAATTCCATTATGGCTTTGACCTGGATTGAAATTTCACAGACGGCACTCCGGCATAACATTTCTGTTTTTCGCTCGTTTCTGGGAAAAACAGCTCTTTGTGTTGCGGTAAAAGGGAATGCGTATGGCCACGGTCTCGCGACTACCGCACCCATGTTTGATGCGGCCGGTGTTGAATTTTTGGGGGTTCATAGTATTGAAGAGGCTGCGATTATTCGTGGTCTTGGTATTCAGCGACCGATTTATATTCTTGGCGCCGTGGAATTGAACGATATTGAGCGAGCTTGCGAACTTGGCTGTTCTCTCGTCGTTTATCGCCATGAGACTGTCGAAAAAATTGCTTCTTGTGCAAAAAAAATGAACAAGAAAATGAGTGTGCATGTCAAAGTTGAGACAGGAAATCATCGACAAGGCCTTCATCCGGAAGAAATTCTTTCATTTTGCAAATTCATTCTTGCTCAAGAGAATCTCGTTTTAGAAGGCCTGACTACTCACTTCTCCAATATCGAGGACACTACGGATGATTCCTATGCTCAGCACCAGATCGAAGTGTTCAAAAAAGTTATTCTTGATCTGAATACAAATGCTATTCATATTCCATTTCTTCACGCGGCAAATACTGCCGGAACTCTTCTCTATCCTGCTTCACATTTCACTATGGCTCGGGTCGGCATTGGCGCCTACGGACTTTCTCCTTCTGAGAGCACTTCCGATCTTTTGAATACAAAAAATATTCAACTTCGACCTCTTCTTACCTGGAAAGCAAAAATTGCACAAATCAAACATATTCGTGCCGGCGCCCTTGTAGGCTATGGGTGTACCTACAAAACCGAGCGGCCAACGAAACTTGCAATACTTCCTGTTGGTTATTTCGATGGATATGATCGTCGATTCTCCAACCGCGCTCATGTCATGATTCGCGGCATGCCTGCACCAGTACGAGGACGAGTGTGTATGAATAACATCATGATCGACGTGACGGATATTCCTGATATTTCTTATGATGATGTCGTGACGCTTCTGGGTGAAGGAATTTCGGCCGACATGCTGGCAAATTTTGCGGAGACGATTCATTGGGAAATCGTGACAAGACTTGCGGAACATATTCCGCGAATTGCCGTCACCTGACCCTGAGGGCACCCCGGACACTCTGTGCTACTTCGGTCCGGCCCTGAGGGCACCCCGGACACTCCACTGCGTTTCGAAATATTTAAAATTCCTGTAAATCTTTTTCATTTTCTTTTCCTGTCTTCTTGGTCGCTTTCACGGCTGCGTTGTGGTAAAAAGAGTTGGTCTTATTTTTTTATTATGGGATTTTTTTCTGGACGATTTCGACGAAAGGGCAATTATTATCTCGCTCTTGATATTGGAACGGATGTGGTGAAAGCCCTGGTTTGTAGCAGCGAGGGCGTCAAAGGAAGGATTTTGGGCGTGGGACGCGTACGACAGAAACTTGGAGACATGCAAAACGGCGTGGTACTCGATATTCATTCCGTGATTCAAAATTGTCAGGGCGCGATTGCGCAGGCAGAGAAAATGGCGGGTGTTCGAACTTCTCAAATGGTCATCGGCATTGCCGGTGAACTCGTCAAAGGCGCCACCATGACTACAAGTTATACTCGCCGCGATCCTGACATGAAGATCGATCTTGCTGAACTCAAAAACATTATCCACAAAGTTGAGTGGAAAGCTTTTGACCATGTTCGCTCTCAACTCGCCTACGAAACAGGCTACAATGAAATTGATGTCAAATTGGTGAATGCAGCCATTCTTGATGTTCGCATCGACGGCTATCGCGTCAATAATCCCATCGGATTTCAGGGTCGCGAAGTAGTGATGAGCGTTTTCAATGCCTTTGCTCCGCTCGTGCATTTCGGCGCCTTGCAAACAATTGCGGCGGAGCTTGACCGTGAACTTCTCACGATTCTTGCTGAGCCGTATGCTCTGAGTCGATGCTTGAAAGAAGAGGAAGGTGGCGTAAACACCAATGCTATTTTTATTGATATTGGTGGTGGAACCACGGATATCGCCGTTGTTCGCAATGGTCGTGTCGAGGGAACAAAGATGTTCACGCTCGGTGGACGAACTTTTAGCAAACGCCTTTCACACGCGCTCAATATCTCTTTTCCCGAGGCGGAGGAAGTGAAACTTGCCTATTCTTTTGACTCCCTCGAAAAGCACTCTCAACGCGTTGTTCGTGAGGCTATGCGCGGCGACAGTGAAGTTTGGCTGAGTGGCATCCTTCTCACGCTTTCTGAATTCGAACTTGATTCTCTGCCGGCGCGTATTCTGCTCTGCGGAGGCGGATCAAAACTTCCTGAAATTCGAGAGTCGCTCGATACCCGCGAATGGATCAAAAACCTCCCTTTCCCAAAAAAACCGCAGATTGATTTCCTCTACCCAAAAATGATTGCAGACCTTGTAGATGAAACCCGGAGCCTCCAGGAAATTGATGATGCCACTCCTCTGGCTCTCGCTCACATGGCTCTGGATTTTGTTGGTGAAGAACATGTTCTGACCTCGCTTCTCAAAAAAGTTGTTCGCCTCATGGAAATTTAGCATCTCCTTTTCTCCTCACTCTCTATGGTTGAAAAAAAAGAAAAAATCGAACAAGGCGGTACCGCCGAACATCTCCTCAAGTCGATTGCGGTGAGTAGTCGAAAAATCGTCTACTGCGAAATCGATGATGAAGTGACGATGATTTTTGATCGACTCAAACAGCTCAAGATTAAAGATATCTATCTTATTGTTCCGCGACAGGCGGTGATCTTTCAAAGCCTTATTAATTTGAAAATTTTGAAGAGAAAAATCGAGGAAATTGGGAAAAATCTTCACATCATTACGAACGACAAAAATGGCATTCATCTCACCTCTCAGGTGGGCATTCCCGTCTATGAAAAGATTCAAACGAGCAAATCGTCAAAGCCTACGGAAAGCGATGAAATGCGCATCACTCCTCTGAAAGCCACGATCAATGCTCTTCGTGACGAACGCCCGACGCGACGACGAGAAAAAAAGGTTTCTATTGGAGAACTTCTCGAGCGAGGGCGAAGGAAAAAGATTCCACTCTTGAAGTCATTTGATTTTCTGCAGCGAAAAAAGGATCTGGCGTCTGAACTGAAAAATGAAACCAAACTCATTCTCGTGACGCCCAATCGACGGGGACTCTTTGCTCTCGTCGGCGTCAGCACGGCACTCCTTCTGGTTATTTTCTATATTGCCCTTCCCGGCGTTACGCTCACCTTGACGCCGAAATCGAATGTCCTTGAACAATCCACGAATATCGTTCTTGCTGACTACGAATCACATCGAGGAAGCTTCCAGAAGCCGGACAGCAAGATGATCGCCTCTTATCCGCTGGAAATTACCGTTCATAAAACTTTTAATTTTGTACCGACCGGAAAAATTTTCCAAGGAAGTAACGCTTCTGGCACTCTCACGATTACCAATACTCGCAATTCTCCATGGCAACTCCTCCCGAAAACGCGTTTTCAAACTCAGGATGGCGTTATCTTCCGCATTGGGAGCGCCCTCACCGTTCCCGCTTCAGGAAGTCTCGAGGCTCAAGTTACGGCTGATCCTTTTGATGCGTATGGTCAGCCAACGGGTGATCGTGGCAACATCAAGCCTTCACGCCTCTTCTTGCCGGGACTTTCTCCGGAAAATCAAAAACTCCTTTTTGCTGAAAATAAATTGGCTTTTACGGGCGGATCAACTGCTGTGCAAAAACAGGTTCTTCCAGTGGACATTAAAACTGCTCTCGACCAGATGAAGAAAGATCTTCAAGACTCCGCGGTTCATGAACTTCAGAAAGCCCTTGATGCCAAAGCAGGCCTCCTCGGAAAAAATATTCGCCCAACACTCCTCAAGGGAAATGGCACTTATACTACTTCTGAACCAGTGATCACGATTCCACCGGATATTTCCGGTAAGACGCTCGATCAGTTTCTCGTCACGGGAGACATGAAAGTACGAGGACTTTATTTTGATTACCATGAGCTCCTCTCTCTTCTAAAAAAAGAAATTCAGGGCAAACAAAACCCTCAAAAAAAGATTTCCAAGATTGATGAAGAATCAACAACTTATCGCATCTTCGATACTGATGATTCTGGAAAGGTATTAAAGGTGACTGCCACCATGAAGGCTATCGAGGTCTACAATATCGACCTCTCCAAGCCTTCGGGCGAGAGACTGATCGAAAACATCAAAGACAATGTCTCTGGAAAAAGACTCGAAGATGCGAAAAATTACATCATCAATCTTCCGGAAGTTGCGGGTGTTGAAATTCAAAGTTGGCCGGCATGGGCTCCAACGATTCCAACGATTCCTGACAATATTGATGTGGTCATTCGAGACTAAATTGTTTATCATACTTCTGTTCTTAACTTTTCCTCCTCATGATTTCTCCAAAACGCTTCTTTGCTTCTTTCATTCTTTTGGTTCTCAGTGGTCTGACGGTTTTTGGTCTTCAGATCACCGGAGCTGCAACTTTTCCAACGCAAAATCCTCCATCTGGTAACATCGCTCCACAGTTTTCGAGTGTGGATACTACGGGAAATGTGACCGTTGGTGGCAATGTTCGCGTGGGTGACAAAATTCAGCCAAAGAGCGGGACAACCCTGAGTATCGATACCGTCGGCACCAACACTCATGGCAGCACTAATTTTACTGGAAGTATCGATATCAAAGACAATGCTACGATTCAGGGAGCTGCGACCGTTTCCGGTCTTACGACACTTCAGGCCACGAAAATTGGGGGCGATATCACCCCTATAGACCCTGACGGAACACTCAATGTGCTCGGAAAATTTGCGGCGACGGATGGAAATTTCGCGACAAGCCTCAATCTGGGACCTGATATCATGCTCACTCGTGGCGGCACTGCCGGCAATCAGCTGACTTTCTCTTTCAATGATGTGGATACCTGCCAGCCAGGACAGGATTGCCCGGTAGGAAGCATCGTCAAAGGCTCCATCAATGTCAAAAGTCCTTTGTCAGCCACTTCTCTCTATGGTGTGAACGGCATCACGGGATCGAAGATCGGAAAGTTCTCTCTCGTAGGCAACAACATACAAATTGTGTCGCCTCCAAAGCCACCTGTTGGTCAGTCACCAAATCCTGAAAAAACTGCGGTGGTTGCGGTCTGCCCTGCAAATTCTATTGCTATTGCCTGCAGTGGCTATCTCGATACTCCACTGCCTTCTGATCAGTATCTTGGATCCCCTCTCTTTACACTCGGCGTCAATGTTTGCGTCTCGAGTGCGCAGAGAAATGTCATTTCGAACCAAGCAACATTTATCAATGCGGTTGCCACCTGTTTCGATCCGACGGCCAATTAAAAGGATCTCGCGATCTATGCGATCTGCAGGAACTTTTCTTTGAGAACTTTAGAATTTCGGAACTCCTCCATTTTTATTGAATTCAATGGTGAGTTCGCATTGTTTCTGAAGATAATCTTCTGTGAATTTTTTGCAATTTTCCTTACTTCCCGATGCTTGAGCGTCAGCAAGTTTGTCTAATTTTTCGTCGCTCACTAAGCTCACCACTTTCTGCTTTGATTCTTGATCTCTCAATTCGTCAACCCTTGCCACTTCTCCATCGCCCGATCCCCAGAGACTACAGCCGCTCACAAGAAGAGATGAAGCGAGGAAGCTTGCTGTCAGTATTTTTTTCATGGTGAAAAAGTGAGTAAGGGATATTGATGCGACCGTAGTCGCATAAGACTTTAAAGGCCGAGCTGTTTTCGAATTTCTTCGGCTTTCGCTTCGTCTTGCTGACTTTTTGCTTTTTGAAATTCTTCATTTTCAAGATCCATCCATTCTTCAAAATGCTTTTGATCGAGCATTTCAAGTTGAGGAACATGCTTTTTGCTCAATTCAGCGAATTTCTTTTTTTCTTCTTCGAAAATACGAATGAGTTCATCCACCTGGCTCTGTTTGAGCTTCGGGATGGAGTCGACGATTTTTCGTTTTTCATCTTTTGTGAGCGAGATCGATCCTGCAAGAAGATGCAAGAAGAGTTGCTCATCGAAAGAGAGTGCATGTGGTGGAACTTTTACTTTCAATACTTGCGGAAGCTTTTCACCAATTCTGAAATTTGCTGGAGTTGTATCTTCGACTGGCGGTTGCGGTGGTACTGGAGGGCCAAACTGTCCCGACTGACCACCCATCGGTCCACCAAACCCCTGACCATCTCCAGACCCTCCTTGACCCTGCTGGCCGGCGAATGGATCGCTCGGTGGCATTTGTCCACCTTGAAACTGCCCCTGCTGTGGCGGCATGTATGTCGGTGGTGTGTATGTCGGTGGCGGATTATATCCCTGTTGCTGAGCGTATGGATCGAATTGCGGAACAGACTGCTGATGGTACTGAGCCGGTTGTGACTGATATTGCTGTGAATACGGATCGTATGCACCTTGAGCATAGGGATCTTGCGAGGCTTGCTGACCTGCAGCAGGATCAAAAAATTGGTCGTCCTGTGGTTGACCGCCTACCGGTTGACCTGCCTGAGGATCAAACTGTTGACCGCCTTGGCCTGACTGGTCCCCTTGAAACTGCCCTTGTTGTCCTGAAGCCTGATCGTCGAACATAGTAAGTATATCGTAATAGAGTTTTTCCCTTTTGGCTAGTATTTCTTCCAATTGATACACTCTTTGGCGCCGCCTTTTTTGAAAGCTTTTTGGGCTTTTTCAATGATTTTCATCGCTTCTTTGTTATTTTTTGCGATGAAAATACAGTCAAAGTCTGCTTTATTGACGAGTTTTTGCTTGAGCATCCATTTTTTGGCCCATCGGATAAGATCTTCCCACATGCTTCCCATGAGGATGATTGGCATTTTCTGAATATGATTTACCTGGATGAGCTGCCAAGTGAAAAAAAGTTCGAGACAAGTTCCGATTCCGCCTTTTGTCACGACAATGACATTGGACAGTTTCATAAAATGATCCAGGCGCCTGGAAAAAGTTGCATGGTCCTCTACGATATCAAGATATTTGTTCGGCTCCTGCTCTGTTGAAAGCTGGATATTGAGACCGATCGTGTCGCTATCGTTTTTCGGACTTCCTGCTTCGTGTCCGTGACTTGCCGCCTCCATGATTCCCGGTCCTCCGCCGGTAACCATATCCGCCTTCAATTTTCCGATTCCTTTTGCGAGATTAAAAACCTCTTTGAAAATTTTGTCGCCGCGTTTGATCCGAGCTGATCCGAAGATGGCGACACGAAAATCTTTCTTTTTGAGTTCTTTTTCGAAGGCGTTCATACGTGAGGATTAAGAGTGGGTAATAACGATAATTCGAGGGTTCGAGACTATCTTTCTATTATAGCAGATTTTTTAGTTTTTTTCTAGCGGTTTTAAGCTGACCGAGTTAGAATGGCCCTGCTTTCTTTTTCGTTATTTTACCACCTTTTCTATGAAACTCTTTCTGGATACTGCCAATATCGATGAAATCAAAACCATTGCCTCGTGGGGCGTTTTGGATGGGGTCACGACGAATCCGACATTGGTGGTCAAAGAGGGAGTGAGTTTTGAAAAACGCGTGAAAGATATTTGCAAAATCGTTTCGGGACCGGTGAGTGCGGAGGTCATCTCGACGGATGTGAAGGGAATGCTCGCAGAAGGTCGAGCGTATGCGAAATGGGCGAAAAACATTGCGGTAAAAGTTCCACTCACTCCTGCCGGTCTTCAGGCGGTTTCACAGTTTTCCAAAGAAGGGATCATGACCAATGTGACCCTGTGCTTCTCTGCAAATCAAGCACTGCTGGCGGCAAAAGCCGGCGCGAGCATGGTGAGTCCTTTCGTGGGACGACTTGATGACTTGGGCCAGGATGGACTCGAAGTCATTCGAGAGATCATGGATATTTATGTTGAATTTGGTTTTCCCACCGAAGTTCTTTTTGCCAGCGTGCGCCATCCTCGCCATGTTACGGAGGCGGCGAAAATGGGAGTCGACATCGCCACTTTGCCCTACAATGTTTTTGAAAAACTCGTGAAGCATCCGCTCACGGATTCGGGTCTCGAAAAATTTCTTTCAGACTGGAAGAAAGCCAAAAAATAATCGTTTCTTTTCTTTATTTTCCTCATGCTTTCTCTGCATTCACATCATGTTTTCTCGGTTGGATCGCGTGGACTTACCAAAAAAATGGTTGAAGATGTTCTTTCGCCGGATTTTACTGCTTCTCTCGAGCATCGGATGAAGGATTGGAGTTTTTTGAAATTGGCGCAAGAGTGCGAAGAAAATGGCTTGATCGATCGGATTGAGGCTTTTTTTCGTGAGGTTGATGGAAAATTTGAATATCTCGCCATTCTTGGGATTGGCGGCTCTGCTCTGGGGACCCGATGCATCGTGGACGCCCTGTGTACGCCGGCTGCGCGGGCGAAGGTTTTTGTGCTCGACAATGTGGATCCGGCAATGCTCGATGATTTTGAAAAATCGGTCAATCTGGAAAAAACGCTTTTTGTCGTTGTGAGTAAATCCGGGGGGACGCCGGAGACGGTGGCGCAGTACTTTTATTTTCGATCGCAGGTGGAAGAAACGGTCGGCAAGGAGTGGAAAAAACAATTTGTCGTTGTCACGGATCCGGAGAAAGGATTTTTGCGAGAAGTTGTGAAGAACGAGGGACTCAAGAGTTTCGATGTTCCACCGGAAATTGGTGGACGCTTTTCGGTGCTTTCGGCGGTAGGGCTTCTTCCCGCGGGGCTTCTCGGTGTCGATATTCGCGAGATGCTTCGTGGGGCAAGACAGGCGCTGGAATCTCAGAAAATGGCACTCGAACTTGCGGCGGTGCAGTATCTTTTGCAGCGTGAAAGGGGCGTGGTGATGACGGTGATGATGCCGTACAGCTCCCGACTTTCGACTTTTTCCGATTGGTATGTGCAACTGCTTTCTGAGAGCATTGGCAAAGAAAAAAATCTCGACGGCGAGACGGTGCACACAGGCATTACACCCGTGAAAGCCGTGGGCGTGACCGATCAACATTCGCAGGTGCAGCTTTTTACGAGTGGGCCTTTCGATAAATTTGTCGTTTTTTTGGAAGTTGAGGAGGCGGGCATTGATATGACTATTCCGATCGTGACCTCTGAAAATACTTCTTCTGGCCGGGACAGCGCGAAAGACTTTTCGTATCTGCATGGCGTTTCTTTTCAAAGACTTCTCAATACGGAAAAACAAGCGACCGAGCAGGCTTTGACTCAGTACCATCGAGCGAATGCGACGGTAAAAATTCATGAAGTTGACGCTGCTGCGCTTGGCGAACTGTTTGTATTTTTCGAGATGAGCGTGGCTTTTCTCGGTGAACTTTATCGCATCAATACTTTCGATCAGCCGGGTGTAGAACTTGGCAAGACGCTCACGAAAAAACTTCTCTCTTGAAAGTTCTAATCTCTTCTCAATCCCTCATCCCTCACTCTATGTTTTCCATTTTTTCTTCTTTTCGGCATCGAACTTTCTGGCTTTTGTTCTGTGTGGCAATTTGTGAACTTGCGGGAATTGCGGGTTCGTTTTTTACGGCGCCGGCGGTTTCAAGTAGCTGGTATGCAAATCTGCAAAAACCGGTTTTTATGCCACCGAGTTGGGTTTTTGGACCGGTGTGGGTGACGCTGTACTTCCTCATGGGCGTCAGTCTCTATTTCATCTGGAAACAGGCATTTTCGCGACACTTTTTACCTTTTTTGCATGAAAAATCCCAGCATCAAGCACGGTTTTCGATTGTGTTTTTCTTCGTGCATCTTGCGTTGAATGCGGCGTGGTCGATCGTCTTCTTTGGCCTTCAGAATATCGCTCTGGCGCTGGCGGTGATTGGTATTTTGTGGCTCATGATCCTGGTTTTGATCGCCCTGTTCTCATCTCTCGACAAACGGTCCAGCTGGCTTCTGGTACCATACTTTCTCTGGGTTTCTTTTGCGGCGGTTTTGAATGCGGCGATTTTTGTGTTGAATTAAGGTCATTCACGAACTATTTCACACCTTTGATTTCTTTATTCCTGGTGCTATAATCCCGCTCGATGGAACTCCCGAAACTTGGTTTGCCGCTAACTTCAGAGCAGCTTCAACTTTTACGGGCTTTTAGTCGTTCGTGTCGCCGTTCGGCTCTGCAGATGGTCACGAATGCGAAATCGGGGCATCCGGGCGGGAGTCTTTCGGCGCTGGATTATCTTTCGCTGTTGTATCTTTTCCTGGTCAGCCAGACAAACGAGCCGGTCGTCATTTCGAATGGGCATATCTCCCCTGCGGTGTACGCGGTTTTGGGAGAATTGGGCGTTTTTGAAAAAGAACGAGCAATCAAAAATTTCCGAAAACCGAACGATATTTTCGAAGGGCATGTGAATCGCCGAGTTCCGGGTATTTATTACAGCACCGGGCCGCTGGGCGTTGGAGCAAGTGTGGCGAGTGGTTTTGCGTGGGGCGACAAATATCGTGGAAGCCATGAATTCACCTATCTCGTGATGGGTGATGGTGAAAATCAAGAGGGCATGGTCTACGAAATGATGAATTTTGCGGCGAAATACCATTTGAATAATTTGATCGGTTTTATTGATTACAACCAGATTCAATTAACGGCGAGTCTCGATGAAATCATGCCGCTGAATATCAAAGGTTATTATGAGGCTGCGGGATGGGAAGTTTTTGAGGTCAATGGTCATGATTTTTCTGCGATGTGGGATGTGCTGGGTCGCGCTCATGAATCTCGTACGAAACCGGTTTTGATTTTGGGCCATACGGTCATGGGCAAAGGCGTGTCATTCATGGAGCAAGTGGCTCACGAAGGCAAGGCCGATTGGCATGGCGTGGCGCCAAGCGCTGAACAGAACGCTGCAGCAAGTCTTGAACTTGCATCGAGCGATGAGGATGAAGCCTTGATACGAGCGTTTGTTCAGCAATTTCCTCATAAAATCAAAACGCCGGACATGCCGAATTTGTGGACGAAAATCGAAGGCATTGATGTAGGCGAACCGGTCACCTATCCTGCCGACAAGCTGACGGATTGTCGCGGTGCGTATGGCAGCGCGCTTGCTGATCTGGCAAAACGCAATAAAAATATCCTCGCGATGACGGCAGATCTGGCCGGCTCGGTGAAGACTGATGGCGTGAAGAAAAATTCTCCAGCGCAGCATATTGAATGCGGCATTGCAGAACAACACATGGTGAGTGCGGCGGGCGGATTGAGCTTGCGAGGTTTCGTGCCTTTCTGTTCAACTTTTGGCGCGTTCATGAGTAGCCGTGCGAAAGACCAGGCGCGTGTGAATGATATCAACGAAGCGAATGTGAAAATGGTGGCAACCCACTGTGGACTTTCTGTGGGCGAAGATGGGCCGACGCATCAGGCGATCGACGATATGAGCTCATTTTTGGGCTTTATGCATACCAATATTCTCGAGCCGGTTGATCCGAATCAGTGCGATCGGATGATTCGATATGTGGCGAGTGTCTCCGGAAATTTCTATGTGCGTATGGGTCGCGCCAAATTGCCGGTGATTACCAAAGAAGATGGAACGCCGTTTTTTGCAGGCTCTTATGTTTTCGAGCCGGGTCGTGCGGACATCGTGCGTGAAGGTACAGATGTGACGATTGTGGCGAGTGGGCCGATGGTTGAACGCGCGATGAAAGTGGCAAATACCCTTTCTGCGGTGAACGCAAATCCTGCGAGCGCTTCGAAATCCGTAGAAGTCATTGCCGTCTCGTCTCTGCGACCTTTTGATGAAGAGACCATTTTGAAAAGCGCACGAAAAACCGGACGCGTGGTAACCGTGGAAGATCATCACAGCGCAACAGGACTGGGATCACTGGTGCTCCAGACTTTGGCACGGGCACGATGCGTCGATCAGACGGGCATGCCGGTACTTGTCAAAACTCTCGGCGTTCATGAATACCAACTCTCGGGCACCTGTGATGAACTCTATGAAAAAGCAGGCCTGGGACTTCAGCACATCGAAGAAACGGTGAAGGGAATGATGGCTTAAGCTTCTTTTTCCAATTCCCTACTTAATCCCTCACGAATTACTAAAGTTATTGTTCCCACATTTCTATCGGCCGGCGGAGTCTCTTCTCCTGGATAGTCGCCAAAGCCTATCTCTGTGAATCCTGTAATCTCGTTCAATATTCTACAGAATTTTTCAAAGCTTATTCCCCCAACACCTTTCAACTCGTTTATCACGGCTTCCACAAAATCATCTTTCATACCATCGTCTTCGGGAATATTTTTTGCATATTTTCCTCTGATTTTAAGTTCATTTTTTATAGCTCCTGCTACTTTTTTTTGTGTCATTAACATCTTTTTCTGATTTTGTGCAATCCTCACCAGAGCTGCTTCCATCGCTTTTCCGATCTTCTGTATATCAGCTCTTTTCCCTGGGCTCCTCGTTACTTCTATCTGCATCTTCAGTTGCTCGAAAAGCTTCATGAGTGTTATGGGTGACGAATAACGCTCATGATTCTCCATTGAAGAATTCTTTAAAGAATCCTTCAAGGATATACTTCCTCTGCTACCCAAGCCTACTGCCGGACCGCTGATTTCTTCTAAAGTTGAACCTGTCTCAATATCATTCGCCATTGTTTTTTTCATTACTCAATCTTTGACTCTTATTTTAATTCTTTTTTTCTTTTTGTCAAATTCAGCTTCAGATGAATTCCCAATTGAGCTCTTTCATTATTTTTGCGAGTGGAATTTCGTGAAAATCGGCGTCTGACTTTTGGGCGAGAGTGAGGATTTTTTCTTTTTCTGGAGTTTTCGCTTTGAGGATGAAGACTTTTTCGGTGTCGAGGAGGGCTTGATAGGTCAGTGTGAGGCGGTTTTTGACTGGAAATGCTGAGCCGGCGGGCACTTGCGCTCCTGTCACGAGTGACTTCGCCTCGAGTACATCAGTATTTGGGAAAAGTGAAGCGATGTGTCCGTCTGGACCATATCCGAGGATGAGAATGTCGATGAGGGGATGGCGCGCGCGCTGGAGATTCATGAGCTTACTCTGCATATCTTTTGCGGCTTGCTCAGGAGAAAGAAAGGTATTGAAGACGATAACGCCCTCTGGCTTGATGCGGATCTGAGAAAAAAGCGCTTCACTTAACATGCGAAAATTACTTTGTTCGTCGGTTGGCGGGACACAGCGTTCGTCAATCAGGATCCATTCGATGCGTTCCCAGGGAAGTTTTTGCTGTGCGAGTTGCTGATAGATTGCGCGGGGAGAAGTACCTCCGGAAAGGCCGATGCGGCAAGTGGAATTTTGACGGAGGGAGGTGTTGATGCTGTCGAGGAGATTTTGCATGAGATTTAAAAGTTATTCCATTTGTCGCCGAATTGCGCGATCCAATCGTCGACTCCTTTTGGGCCGAGAGTTCCCTCTTCATAGATGTGAAGTGGAGTTTTATCATCTTTAAACTCTTCGAGTACGGGCTCGAGCACTTTCCAGGAAGACAGCACTTCTTCGAAGCAGAGGAAAAGCAATCGGCTGCCGCGAATGGTTTCCAGAATGAGTCTGCCGTGCGGATCAATACAATCGCCGGCACAGTAAATCGTTTTGCTGGTGGCGAGATTGTGAAAGTCCGTCTCGTTGCCGCCCATTTTGGTCAGCAAGTGGAACTCAATTTTCTCTTCTGGCTGGAGTTGAATCACCAGGAGATTCGGCTCAATTTTGTCATTTTTTCGATGGAGTGGAAGTGGCTTGAATTCGATCACAATACTCGTGAGTTGCTTGGCGAGCTTTTTGCCGCTGCGCAGATAGATGGGAATATCGTGCCAATCGAGATGGTCGAGCGTCAGGCGCATCGCCATAAATGTTTCAGTTTTGGAATCTTTTGGAATTTCTGATTCGCTTGTGTAGCTCTTGTACTGGCCGCGAACGACGGTTTTCTGAACATCTTTGATTTTGATGTATTTGATGAGATTTTCTTTTTCACGGTGGATGGTGTCGGTGTTGATTTCTTCCGGCAAATTCATCGTAAGAAATGCGAGAATCTGAAAAAGATGCGACTGAATCATGTCGCGGAGATTGCCGACTTTGTCGTAGCTGGGACGACCTTCGATGCCGAGTGTTTCCAGGCCGTTGATTTGAATGTTTTTGATGTATTTTCCCTGAATCAAGCGGGCGAGCATGGCGTTGGCATAGCGCAGAGACAAAACATTAAATACTGCCTCTTTCCCGAGATAATGATCGAGAAGGAAAATCTGCTCGTCTTCAAAATTATTGCGAAGAATTTTCTTAAGGGCTTTTGCGGAAGAGTAGTCCGTGCCGACGGGCTTTTCGATCACGAGACGCCCTTCGAATTTCAGCTCTCCGAGATTTTCAAGTATTGGCTGGAAAACCTGTGGCGGAACGGAAAGATAGGCGATGTCGACATGATCTTTGTGTTTTTTGAGATGGCCGAGCTGTGCGAGGAGATTTTCGTAATCTTCTTTTTTACTATAATCACCTTGGATGTATTGAACAGCGTTGAGTACTTCGCGGAGAACCTCACGATCTACTTCTTTGCCGTACTTCTTGACGACAGCATCTTCGAATATCTTTTGAAATTGTTGTTTGGTGAAATGGGTGCGGCCATATCCGACGATATGGAAATTCACCGGAAGACGGCGTTCCACCATGAGCTGATAGAGAGACGGGAAAATTTTGAGTTTTGCCAAATCGCCCGATGCTCCGAAAATCACCATCGTGAAATCTTTTTCTGCTTTTTGAAATTGGAAATTTTCCATGGTTTTTATTATACGATTCCTTCGTCCCAATTACCATGAAAATTCCCCTCTTTGTCTTTTCGCTGAAATCCGTGGGCGCCAAAATAATCGCGGAGTGCTTGGATCATGTTGGTGTTGAGTGGATTCGTCGTCATGGATTGGTAGTACTGCAGCCCAGAGCTGAAGGCTGGAACGGGGCGATCATGCTCGATGGCTCGCGTGACCACCGATTTGAGACTTTCGAGTGTGCCTTTTTCCGTCTCTTCGCCTTTGAAATCCTCGAGGAGATATTCTTTTCGGGAGGCGAAGGATTTTTCTATTTTCTCGAGCATGCGGGCGCGGATGATGCAGCCGCCTTGCCAAATGCGGGCGATTTCTGCGAGATTCAGAGATTCTGCAAATGGTGCGCTTCTGAGGAGGGCAAATCCTTGAGCGTAGGCGATAGAGGTCGCTTGCAAAAGAGCCTTTTCAAGACTTTCTCGAAATTCTGTGGCGGAAGTTTTTTTGTCGTTGGTTTTTTTCTCGAGTGCGAGACGGGTTCGAAGTTTTTTCTGTGCGGAAATCGCGCGTGCAAACACCGCTTCTGCGATGGTATTGACTGGAATCCCCTGTTCTAGCGCCTCCAGCGTCGTCCAAATGCCGGTTCCTTTTTGACCGGCGATATCGAGAATCATGTCGATCATATATACATTTCCTTCTTTTTTTCGCATGACGGCACCCGCAATTTCGATGAGGAAAGACTGTAGTGGACCTTTGTTCCACTGCTCAAATACTTCTGCTATTTCGTCATTTTCATATCCCGCGACATTTTTCATAAGATCATACGCCTCACTGATAAGCTGCATAACGGCGTATTCGATGCCGTTATGAACCATTTTCACATAGTGGCCGCTGCCCCCCTCGCCCATGTACGCGACACAGGGTTTTCCTGAAAAGTCACGCGCAGCACAGGCTTCAAATATCTCCCGGCACTTTTCCCATGCTTCCGGTGACCCCCCGGGCATCATACTTGGACCCATGAGAGCGCCCTTTTCTCCGCCGGAAATACCCATGCCGATGAAATGTATACCTTGGTGCTTGAGCTTCTCTTGTCGCGTTTGCGTGTCTTTGTACCAGGAATTGCCGCCGTCGATCAGGATGTCGCCTTCTTCAAGGAGTGGCGTGATGTGGTCGATCATTTCGTCGATAGGTTTACCTGCGGGCACCATCAGGACGATGCGGCGTGGCTTTTGCAGGTTATTCACGAAATCGTCCAGGTGCTCAAAACCAAAGAGATTCATCTCTAAATCCCTTGCCTTCCCTTCGGATTCGGTTGCGTATTTTTCAAGAAATTCTTTTGTTTTTTCGTAAGTCCGGTTGTAGACCGTGACCGAAAAGCCTTTGGAAGCCATGTTTCGTGCGAGAGCACTTCCCATGGTTCCAAGGCCGATAAGTCCGATACTAGTACCCTTCATCTTCGTCATCTTCCTCATCATATCCCATCTCGTCGTCTTCGTCATCGCATTTGCATTGACTCGTGACTTCTTCGCAGTCTGCGCACATTTCCTCGCGGATGTCATCGCAGCAACTTCCCTGGTCATCTGCAACGCTTCCGCACCAAGCGCATTTATATTTCATAGAAAGAGATTAAGGGTCAAAAACGCGAGCAAATATAGCACAGGAGTTTTATTTTTCAAAATTGTTCTTCTGAAGCTGAGAATGCCGGATCAATATATTGAATTTTTTCTCCGCGGAAATTTTCTGCTTCATAAATGCCTTTTTGCGAGGTTTCGCGAAACCATGAAACGGGGATTTTTCCGTGGCCTCCGGGGGTGTCGATGACATATTCCGGGATACAGATGCCCGAAACACTCCCTTGGAGCTTTTGCATGATCTGTCTTCCTTCTTCCACGGAAATTCGAAAATGACTTGTGCCTTTTGCGTAGTCGAGGTGATGGAGATGATAGGGCTTCACATTGATTTCGACGAGTCCGCGAAAAAGCTGCTCGAGGATTTTTGCGTCGTTATTCACGCCTTTCATGAGGACCGTTTGACTGAGAAGCATGGCTCCTGACTTGTGCAATTTTTGTATACAATCCTGGAATTTTTTTGTGATTTCTCGCGGGTGATTGATGTGGATAATAATTGATGCCGGTGCTGCTTTTTTTATTATTTGAATAAACTTTGTATTCACTCTCTGAGGATAGACGGCTGGCGTACGAGTGTGGAAACGGATTCGCTTGATGTGGGTGATTTTTTTGAGCTCGGAGAGGACATGCGATAAGAACGCATCCGTCATCGTCAATGGATCACCGCCGGAAAGAATCACTTCCGAGATTTCTGTATGATTTCGCAGATACTCCAAGCTTTTCTGGAGATTGGCGGGACTTTTTTCCAGGAGATCACGCCGAAAACAGAAGCGACAATGCACCGCGCAACTCGTGATGAGATTAAGGAGCGCGCGGTCGGGATAGCGGTGAATAATGCCGGGAACGGGCGTATGCGCTTTGTCGCCGATGGGATCGGCGAGTTCATACGATTGCCTTTTATTTTCGCGCTCGTCAGTCAGGACCATCGCGCGGAGTGGATCTTGCGGATCATACCAATCGATGATGTCGATGAAGTATTTGGGGATGAGGATTGAAAAATTCTGTTTTCGAATTTCCTGCTCGTCAGGAAATGGGATACGCGAAAGATCCCACTTTTTTTTCGTGAGATAGTTTTGAAGATCAGATATTGTCGTAATGAAATCAGCCTTTTTCATGTCTTACAAGAATGGTGCACGATAGTGGATTCGAACCACTGACCTTCTCGACGTCAACGAGACGCTCTAACCAACTGAGCTAATCGTGCAGGCGACTTGTGAAGGAGCTGCCCATGTTCATTTTTCATACTTTTTTCATTTTTTCTTCAGAAAAAAGTTCATTTCTGTTCATGTGCGGGAGGTAGGATAAAGCTTGATGCACCTTCTGTCAAAAAACTTTCTTGATTTCGCCCGCCATTTTCTCGATTTTCTTTTTCCGAAGCTTTGTTTGGGGTGCTCTTGCGAAGGATTTTTGATCTGTGAAATATGCCTCTTATCACTGACTCTGAGTTCCAGATGGCCGAAGAATAGCTTTGAAATAAGGTATTTTGAGCGGTGCTTTTCTGTTTTTGAGCCGACGCCGCTTTTGCGCCAGAGCATCCACGCTTTGAAATATCATTTTTTGGAGGAAGTGAGCGTTCTTTTGGGTGATTTTGTGCGGCGGCGGGTTTTTCTGGCTGATTTTTCTGCATCAGTGGATCGAGATTTTTTGGTAGTTCCGGTACCCCTTCACTGGCGGCGACTCTACGATCGAGGGTTCAACCAATCAGAACTCCTTGTTCATGCAGCAGGATTTGTGCCGACTCATCTTCTTCGTCGTCGGCGGCGGACGCGAGCTCAGGCGCTTTTGACGCGTGAAGAGCGACTCACAAACCTGGTCGATGCTTTCGTGATTGATGCGGATGTCCTCCATTCCGTTCGCACTTCTACCGCATCTGATGCGCGGCGACCGTTTTCGAAACTTCCGCCAGTACTTCTCGTGGATGATGTCTGCACCACGGGAGCAACACTCATGGAATGCGCGAAAGTTCTGCGAGCTGCAGGTTTTGAAAAAATCTTTTCGCTCGTTTTGGCGCATGGACTCTGAGCAGGATTTCTGGCGGTTGAGGTGTTTTTGGCGTAGTATACCTCCATGATTCTTGGCATCGATGCGTCACGATTTGGGCATGAGTGTTCGACGGGTGTTGAATGGTACAGCTATCACATCATTCGCAACCTTCTCCGTGTGATCGCGCAGGAGCGGATGGATATACGCGTACGACTCTATGTGAGGCGAAAATTGAGCGATGAAGAGCTTGGAGATTCTTATGGTTTTTGTGAGCAGCGCATCATTCGACAGAAGCGACTGTGGACACAGATCGGGCTTGCACGAGAGATTCTTTTGCATCGACCGGATATCTTTTTTGTACCTTCGCATACTCTTCCGCTGACATCTGCGAAAGAGTCTTTTGTGATGATTCACGATGTGGCGTTTTGTCATTTTCGCCGCGCGTATGGCGTTTTTCAGTATGCCTATTTGTGGCTTTCAACAAAGTTTGCCGTGAAAAAAGCGGCGAAAATTTTAGTCCCGAGCGAGGCGACGAAAAAAGACCTGATGAATTTTTTCCACTGCTGCGAGGACAAAATCGCTGTCGTGAGGCATGGCTTTTCGTCGCCGAGCGAGAGTATTTCATCCCGCGCAGTACGAAGCGATCAGCACGATGTGGAGGAGATTTTGGAACAATTTCACCTCAAGCCTCATGAAAAATTCTTCTTGTTCGTGGGGCGACTCGAGGCGAAAAAAAATCTCGTTCGACTTCTTCAGGCTTTTGCGAAATTTCGCGAGAAACACCCTGAATTTCGCCTCATTCTTGCGGGGAAAAGAGGTACTTGTTTTCGAGAAATTTTGAAAACTTTTCATGATTTTAAATTGGAACGCGCGGTCTTTATGCCCGGATACATCACAGAACCGGAAAAGTCCGTATTGTTTGCGGCGTGCCAGGGGTTTGTTTTTCCTTCACTGTATGAGGGCTTTGGACTTCCGGTGTTGGAAAGTTTTTATTATGAAAAGCCTATTTTGGCGAGCAAGAGCGGCAGTTTGCCGGAAGTATGTGGTGACGCATGTGTGATGGTGGATGCAGAAAATGTTCATTCGATTGCCGAAGGGCTCGAGAGGCTCGTGAGCCCAGAAGTCGTCGATCTCCTCCCTCGTGGCCGCGATCGACTCCGACAATTTGATTGGAAAAAAACGGCGAAAAAAACGCTCGATATCTTCTTGCGCTCTCTTCATACTTCGCACTGATGGATAATCAAAAAATTGCTGACATTTTTCAAGAAATTGCGAATATGATGGATATTCGCGGAGACAATCGTTTTCGCGTGATCGCCTATTCGCGAGCGGCGCAGACAATTTCCGGCCTTGCTTTCGACCTTCGGGATGTCGTGATGCGCGATGTCCATGAACTCAATAAAATTCCCGGCATTGGCCAGGCGCTGGCAGCAACGATCGTGGAGCTGGTAACAACGAATCGGTGCGAGTGGTATGAAGAGTTGAAAGCAGAATTTCCGCCCGGCGTTTTACAGATGCTGAAGCTTCGTGGTGTTGGGCCGAAGAAAGTGAAACTTTTTTATGGGACACTCGGAATCAAAACGATTGCGGAGCTCAAAAAAGCGGCTCAGGCAGGCAAAATCCGAGAGCTCCCCAAAATGGGCGAGAAAAGTGAAAGCGAAGTACTCGCTTCCATCGAGCATTTTGAGAGTACGCCACATGATCGTCGGAGTCTTCACGAAGGCTTTCAGGAAGCGATGCAATACATTGCTCACATGAAAAAGTCCGTAAAAGTAAAAAAAATTGAGTATGCCGGAAGTTTGCGACGCGGCAGTGAAACCATTGGCGATGTGGATCTGCTCGTTGCGGCGAAAGACAGCGATGTTCCAGCGATTATGAAGCACTTTTTGGAGTATGGCGAAGTGGCGAAAGTTCTCGGTCACGGTGAAACAAAATCGTCAGTCGTGCTCAAATCTGGTCTTCAGGTGGACCTTCGCGTGATTCCTCTCGTGATTTTTGGTGCGGCGTTGCATTATTTCACAGGATCGAAGAATCACAACATTCGCATTCGTGATCGGGCGAAAAAAATGGGTTTGAAAGTGAATGAATACGGCGTTTTTCGCCTTCCTGTCAAGGAAGGTGGCGAGGAAGTTTTTGTTGCTGGTGCGACGGAGGAAGAACTTTTCTCGACGATTCATCTTGCGTGGATTCCTCCGGAAATGCGTGAAGATCGAGGAGAAGTGGAGTTGTCAGAAAAACTTTTTGCCAAGAAGAAGAAAATGCCGGAGCTGGTCGAACTTTCCGATTTGCGCGGCGATATGCACTGTCACAGCGAGTGGAGCGATGGCACAGAGCCGCTCGAAGTGGTGGCACAGGGTTATATGAAGGCGGGCTTTGAATACATGGCCATGACGGATCATTCGAAAGCCGTGGGCATTACGCAAGGCCTCACCGACGAAAAAGCACAGCGGTATTTCGCAGAAATCGAGCGGGTTCAGAAAGTTCTTGGCAATACATTCACGATTCTCAAAGGCAGCGAAGTGGATATTCTGAAAGATGGGAGCCTCGACTACTCGGATAAAGTTTTGAAACAATTCGATTGGCTCGTGGGTTCGGTGCATTCGCACTTCAAGCTTCCTCAGGAAGATCAGACGAAGCGGGTTCTTACGGCGATTCAGAGTGGTTATCTCAAAGTCCTCGGACATCCGACTTCACGGCTGATTCATGATCGTCCGCCGATTTTGCTGAATATGGAAGCGATCATCAAAGCGTGTATCGATCATCATGTGGCGCTGGAGATTAATGGCTCCCCTTCGCGCATGGATTTGAATGATGTGTATGTGAAAATGGCCCATGATATGGGTGCAAAGTTTGTCATTTCCACGGATTCTCACCACTCATCGCACATGGGATTTTTGCACTACGGCATTCTGACGGCACGACGAGGATGGCTCACCAAAGAAGCGGTGTTGAACACATGGCCACTCGAGAAGCTCCTGAGATGGTTTCAAAAATAGATCTATGACGATGCTTCGAAGGTTCGATATCGGTTGGCGAGTGCACCGAAGTCGATGCAGCGCTGTGCGAGGCCGCTGCAGTCCATTTTTTCTTTTTTGCCGGAGAAGTAGGCGCTGATTTCTGGACCGACTTTTGCGGCGTTGCCGCTGCCGGCGTGATAGGAACGCAAGATCGCAAAATCTTTTGTTGTCAGTGGTTTCGTGAGATCGATTCCTGCTTTTTTGGCAACGGTGAGACAACGAGATGTCATGGCGAGGACATCGGCAACCACGCTTTCTGCGCGGGCAAATTCTGTTTTTCCGAGCCATTTTTGAGCCATTTCCTGAAAATATGGCTGGCTTGTGGCGTGCTCCCAACCGGAACCTTCTGCACTTCCACTTGCCGCATCTTTTGCACTTCGGAAAAATTGAAACATCGTTTTGGAATTGGAACCTTCACCGAATTGCGTGTCGCCGGAAGCGGTATCATTAAATCGTGATTCACGAAATGCAGTAGCACAGATGTGCGCCTTGAAGTCTTTCGTCGCACCAATGGATTCACAGACTTTATCCAGCAGTTTGGAGAAATTTGGTCGCTGCGCGTTGAGCTGGTCGAGCGTCGTGATTTCGGCGCCTTTTCCCATTTCTTCTTGAAGGGCTGCGAGATCGATGCCGTCCAGGGTGGCGTTTTCTTTTTTCTCAACGGGGGCAACCGTTCCCGTCGGCTCCTGATATTCGCTATAGGTGAGCGGCATGGGCGCCCATCCGAGCCTCCTTCCTTGATCGGCGTAGCGGGCTTTTGCCTCTTTGGTTACCTGCTCTTTCACTTGCGCAAGTTCACTCTGATCGACTTTTTTTGTCACGACATAATTATCACCGGTAAAAATTCTGATTTTCCCGTGATCATCACCGAAAATACCCTTCATGCCTTCACGATACGCGCTTGTTCGAACGAAATATTCTTTTGGCTCTGCTGGACTCCCGTCATCCACCCATTGGTCGTAGACTCTTTTCGCTTCTGGATCTGAAGCGATATTGTTGTTGTAGGGATTTTTGAGATTTTTTGGATGGATATTCACTTTCACGCCGCGAACGGTTTCTGGTTCGATGTCGGCGAGACCGATGTGAAGTTCAATTTTGTTGTTGCCCCTGCTGTCAAATTCGCTGGATTCTCCTTTTTCTTTCGTGAGGTTTTTCTTTTTGAACCCTGGAGATTTCTGTTCTGCCGCTTCGAGATCTTCCAGGCTCATTTTCTGAATGAACTCTGCTTTCATATCTTTTAACGCCTCGCCGGTTTTTCCGGTGAGTTCTTTTTTTTCTGCTTCGAGGTCTCGAGCAGTGTCAGGCGTCGTTGTGCCTGTTTCGAGTTTTGTATTTCTGTCTCCGCCTTCGATTGGAGGTGCCATGACTTTTGGGTTTATTTTTGTTTTTTATGAGCCGTTTTCGGGCTCGGCGATATCTTGCTATTGTATCATTTTTTGAGCAGCTTTGCAATCTCGGTTTGATGCTCGCCTTTTTCATTTCCGGGAGTCTCTAAAATGAGTGGAATACCTTTTTTGGCTGCAAATTCAGCGATTCCGCGAATTCCCTGTTCGCCAATGAGGCCTTCAAAAAGATTGGCGTGGCGATCGACTCGGCAGCTTTGAGGCAGCTTGCAATCGTTGAAATGAATGCACGCAATGTGTTCGATGCCGATATGACGATCAAATTCTGCAAAAACCTGCTCGGGATCGCTCCAGTCGTAGCCCGCGGCCCAGGAATGTTGGGTATCGAGACAGATTTTCATGCGAGGACTCAGCGGCTGAATGCGCTTCCAGATCTCCGCCAAGTCTTCGAAGCGATAACCGAGGTCACTCTTCTGACCTGCGGTATTTTCCAGGATGAAGAGTGTTTTCATATCTTTTGTTTCTTCCAGAACGAGCTTGATATTTTCGATCATGTTGTCGATGGCGACTTGCGGGTCCATACCGCCGGATGCTTTTCCGAGATGTACCACGATACCACTGCCACCGAGCATGGTAATTCTTCGAAAATCTTCGACGAGATCCGGAATGAGCCATTTCACCTCGCTCGCCTTCTTGCTCAGATTCACGAGATAACTGGCATGCGCGGTGACAAATTGAATCTTTTTTTCGGCGCAGGCTTTTCGAAATTCGTCCGCCTCCTGCTGTGTCAGCGGTTTCGACGAACGACCGCGCGGGTTTTTGACGAAAAACTGCATCGCATTCAAGCCATGTTCATCTGCAACTTTCGTCGCGGCGGCGGCAAAACCTTTTGCAATGGAGGCGTGGTAACCGAGAATCATATGTAGTACAATCATACTATGAAAATTGCTCTGGTCCATGACTTTCTTGTGCGGCTTGGAGGCGGCGAAAGAGTGCTTGCGGTGATGGCGAGGATGTATCCGGATGCGCCGATTTACACCCTGGCGTACGATGAAAAAGCCGTGGGGCATGTTTTTCCACGAGAGCGTGTTCGCGTTTCGAAACTTCAGAAATACCATGTCGGCGGCAAAAGACTGTACCGTTATTTTTTGAGTAAAATTCCACAGATCGTCGAGCAGTGGGACTTTTCTGGCTATGATGTCGTAATCAGCTCGAGCAATTCTTTTGCACATGGAGTTCTTACACCAGTTGCAACTCGCCACATCTGCTATTACCACTCACCAATGCGGTACGCCTGGGATTACACCCATGAATATCTGGAAGAACAGGGTTATGGTTTTTTGAAGACGCTGGCCGTGGAAAAGATGCTTCACGAGGTGCGTATGTGGGACCTTATTGCGGCGGATCGGCCGGATGTCGTACTCGCCAATTCGGAGCATGTCCAGAAGAGAATCGCAAAATATTATCGTCGCGAGAGTGAAGTTCTGTATCCACCAGTGGATATAGATCGATTTGAAGTGCGCAAGAAATCTGAGGATTATTTTCTCATTGTTTCGCAGTTGAGTCCTTATAAAAAAGTGGATTTGGCGGTTCATTTCTTCAATAAAATCGGCAAGAAGCTTGTCGTCATTGGTACTGGCCCACAGGAAGCATATCTTCGCGAAATTGCTGGGCCGAATGTGGAAATTTTGGGATACAAATCGGATAATGAGGTGAAAGAATATCTGCAATACTGCCGCGCCCTTATTTTCCCGGGTGAAGAAGATTTTGGCATTGTTCCGATTGAGGCGATGGCCTGTGGAAAACCGGTTCTCGCATACGGCCGTGGCGGCACGCTGGAGACCGTGGTAAGCGGCGAAACAGGAGAATTTTTCCAGGAATTGACGCTCGAATCGATGGAAGAAGGCTTTGCAAAACTCCTTCTGCATGAGAAAAAATATGACCCGATGCGTATTCGCAATCACAGCGAACAATTTGCAATCAAACATTTTCAAAAAAATCTGGAAAGGTTTGTAAAGGGTGCCAAAAAGTGATAAAAAAACTGTGCCTATGTCTGACCTTTCACTGTACCGTAAACATCGTCCGCAGAATTTTGCTCATCTTGTGGGACAAGACCATGTTCGCGTGACGCTTCTCAATGCGCTTCAGGAAGGCCGCAGTGTCCATGCTTATCTTTTTTGTGGACCGCGTGGGACCGGAAAAACATCGACGGCGAGACTTCTCGCAAAGGCGATCAACTGTCCGAACCGCAAGCAGGACGGCGAACCCTGTGAAGTGTGCGATATTTGCGTGGATATTACTGAAGGACGACTCATTGATCTCATCGAAATTGATGCGGCGTCCAATCGTCGTATTGATGAAATTCGTGAGTTGAAAGACAAAATTCATTTTGCTCCGACTCGTGCAAAAAATAAAATTTACATCATCGATGAAGTGCACATGCTCACGAAAGAGGCATTCAATGCGCTTTTGAAGATGCTCGAGGAGCCGCCGGCGCAAGTCTATTTCATTCTTGCGACAACAGAATCACACAAAATTCCAGAGACGATTATTTCCCGCTGTCAGCGATTTGATTTCAAGCGTATTGATCCGAAAATTATCATGACGCGCCTGAGTTATATTGCGCAGACGGAAGGCATCGAGGCTGATGACGCGGCGCTCGAAGCTATTGCTCATCATGTGGAAGGTGGCCTTCGCGATGCTATTGGGCTTTTTGAGCAACTTGTAGCGAACAAAAAACTTTCTTTCGAGCATGTCCAAAAAATTCTTGGAATTTCTGGACGCGAGGTTTTGACGCGGTTTTTTGATCTTCTTCATGCTCGCGATACGACGGGATGCTTCTCTTTTCTTCAGGAACTGTATCGAGAAGGTCATGATTTCAGTCAATTTACCCGCGAATTTATCAACTTTTTACGCGAGAAAATGCTTGCTTGTGTTTCGCAAAAAAATACCCAAGAACTTGGCTTTCTCAGTCAGAGTATTGAAGCCTTCCAACAAGCTCTTCAAGGCTTAAAAAACACTACCATCCCGCAACTTCCTTTGGAAATGGCGGTGGTGAGACTGCTGAATCCTGCGCCGGTTGCGGCTGCGACTGTTGCTGCAACTGAAACGGTCACGCCTGTGGCGCCTCGGCCTGCGGCTGCCGCTTTGTCCGTGCCCGCACGACGACCAGTTTCAATGACCAGCGCTGCCAAAATTCCTTCGGAGGCGCCCGTGGTGGCGTCCTCGCCTGACAATAGCCCTTTGATTCCGCTTGATCTCGCCGTCATTCAAAAGCAATGGCAACGCATCCTGGAAAGTCTCAAAACTCCTTCGATTCGCAACAGCTTGAGGATGATGCGACGGTTGGAAGTGGATGGCAATGTTTTACATATTTATGTTTTGTCTGAATTTAATGCGGAGAAAGTGATGGAAACGACTCATCGCGCGGAACTTGAAGCGTCGATCGAGAAGAATTGTCGCATGTCTGCAAAAATTCAATGCAGTGCAGAAAAGATTCAATTGGAGCCGGAACTTGCGACGCACGCTGCGGCTGTGTCAGCACCCAGTGCTCCCGCTCCTGATCTTGCCGATGAAGCGGCAGCCATGTTTGGCGGAGAAATTATCGAAGAATAAGAAAAGGGCACCCCTTGAAGTTGGTGCCCTTTTCGTGATTTTTGAAATATTCAAAAGATATTATTCTTCTGAACCTCCCATTGCATCTTCGTAGTTTGCTCTGACCGCTTTGAAGTATTCAGAAAGACCTTTTTTAACGTCTTTGACATTTCCTTCTGTGATCAAATCTACGAGAGCTGCTGTGTCGTCTTCACAGTCGAGTTCTGCTGCTTGGCAGACTTCCTCGATTTTCTGAGCAATTGCCGTCACGTTGTTCAAGTATTTTGCTTTTGTAAGCTTTTTCTTGTTGAGCTCTTTGATTTTTGCATCGAGAGCCTTGAGTGTGTCGGTGAAGTTTGCATCTTCTTCAGAATCAACATTTGAGAGATCAACATCGATCTTTACTGGAGCTTTTTTCGCTGCCGTTGCTGTTGCTGCTGGAAGCTGGAAAGAGCTCTGAGTATTAAATTGGAATGTTGGCTGAGTAAATGTTGTTGGAGCTGTAGGACCGAATTTTCCTTGTGATCCTGTCTGTGGACCGAAGTTACCTCGTGTTTCAGATCCTGTCTGTGGACCGAAG
>CAZFSD010000002.1:48740-51251 GCA_964521465.1 uncultured Candidatus Peribacteria bacterium
ACCACCCATTGGAGGCTGTTGCATACCACCGCCCATTGAACCGCCTGATGGCTGTGATGGTGGTGGAGGCATCATTTGTCCGCCCTGACCGCCTCCCATTGGAGCTCCTCCTGATGGTGGCATTCCCTGTGCGAGCAGAGATGCGAAATAATTTGCACCTGATGGTGCAGCACCGACGACGAGCAACGCGAGCGCTGCTCCAGCGACGAAGTGTTTCACCTTCGAAGCATTTCCCTTGTGTGACATTTTGGAAATGGATTAAAAAATATTGGTTTTTGTTTTCGGCTTTTTTATTGCCGATAGTTTATTATAACACAATCATTTGATTGAGTCAAATAAAGATCAGGTTTTCCTTTCTTATCTCTTTTACGCTGCCAACATCTCGAGAAATTCCTCTTCCGAAAGTTTCTGAATTCCCAGTTCGTCAGCTTTTTTTGCCTTACTGCCAGCATCTTGCCCGACGATGACGAAATTGGTGTCGCGGGTGACTCCGGAATGGATTTTTCCTCCGAGTTTTTTGATTTTTTCTTTGGCTTCGTCACGTGACATACTCGTGAGTCCTCCGGTGAGGACAAAACTTTTCCCGAAAATGGCAGAAGTGCTTCCGATTTCGTGGACCTGGATTTCAACGCCAGCTTGTTGAAGTTTTCTGATGAGCTCGATATTTTTCGGGTGATGAAAAAAACCATAGACCGCCTCTGCAACTTTCGGACCAATACCTTCAAGGTTACTCAATTGCTCTATCGTGATTTTTCCTCCATCTTCTGCAAGATTTTCCAATGAATAAGCCTTCTTGTCGCCAAGGAAATAATTTGCGATTTCTGCACTTCCCTGCTCACCAAGATAGCGAATGCCGAGAGCAAAGATCAGATGATCGAGTGTGACTTTTTTACTTTTTTCGATGGATTGCAATGTATTTTCCGTTTTCTTTTCTTTGAAGAGCGGCAGAGACATAAGATCTTCACTGCGCAGCATCAGGAGGTCTGCGGGATCTTCGATAATGCCTTCTTCGAGCAGTTGCACAATAACTTTTTCTCCAAGACCTTCGATATTCATGGCATTTCTGGCGGCAAAATGAAACATGCGCTGCGACTTTTGTCCGAAACAGTCTCCATTGGTACACCTATATGCTACTTCTCCTTCTTTCCGCTCGATAGGGAAGTCGCAGACGGGACAAGTGACTGGAAAGTGAAATTTCTTTTCAGCGCCCGTGCGTAAATCTTTGAGAACTTCGACGACTTCAGGAATGACATCACCGGCGCGTTGAATAATGACGGTGTCGCCAATACGAACATCTTTACGCTCAATTTCATCTTCATTGTGGAGCGTCGCGCGACTCACGACAACGCCGCTGACCTCAACAGGCTTTAAGTGTGCGACGGGAGTGAGTGTGCCAGTGCGACCGACTTGGATTTTAATGTCTTCAATGTGTGTCGTGACCTGTTGCGCCGGGAATTTGAAGGCGATGGCTCCGCGTGGCGCTTTCCCCGTATGACCGAGGCGCTGGGATTGGTCGCGACTATTTACCTTGATCACGATTCCGTCGATTTCGTAGTCGAGCTTCTCTCTTTTTTCTGCAAAAGATTGAAGATAGTGTGCGATTTCTTTTGCTGCGATTTCGGAAGATTTTCCATGGAACATTTTATAGTCGCGGTTGACGGCGAGACCGAGTTTTTTGAAAGTCTCAAGAATTTCTGATTGTGACTGAGGTTCCGATATCGCTGTTTTTGAAAAATCATATTGGCCAATGCTGTAAAAAAAGGCTTGCAGATCGCGATCTGCGGCGACCTGCGGATCCAGCTGGCGAATAGTCCCGGCGGCGGCGTTACGCACATTGGCGAAAGGCTCGAGACCTTCCTTTTCAAGCTCTGCATTCATTTTTCTGAATGCGGTTTTCGTCATGTAAACTTCACCGGAAATCTCTAAGTCGACGGGTTCGGTGAGCGTCAGTGGAATACTTTCGATGGTTTTGATTGTGTGCAGGACATCTTCACCAATGACGCCATTCCCGCGCGTGACGCCCCGGACAAGTTTTCCTTGTTCGTAGTGAAGCGTGATATTGAGGCCGTCGATTTTCAATTCGGCGATGTAGTCGAATGTTTCGTCGGGCAAGATTTTTTGAATACGATCCATCCAATCTTGCAATTCTTGTTGATTGAAAACATCCTGCAGACTCCATTTCCTACTGAGATGAGCGATTTTTGCAAAACGCCCGGACAGCACACTTCCCACGCGCTGGGTTGGCGAATCCGGAGTGATAAACTGAGGAAATTGCTCTTCGAGAGCTCGGAGTTCCCTTTTTAATGAATCACGGACTTCTTCTGAAACATTGGAGGTATCCAGGACGAAATAGTCGTAATTCAGCTTCAAAATTTTCTCTTTGAGCTTCTGTATGCGCTCTTGAGCTTGTTCTGGGGTCATGCGAGGAGTTGCTTTAAAGCTGAAAATGTGATACAATTGTACGATACTTTTCTTTTTAAAACAAAAAAATCTATGGGCGGCGAAACCCCA
>CAZFSD010000002.1:51351-63751 GCA_964521465.1 uncultured Candidatus Peribacteria bacterium
TCCAGGATCGCGTGACGACGGAGACGGGAAAGGTGCAGCTTGAAGTGCTCACGACTTCGATGGTGGGGCAGCGTGTGGAAGGCGTTTTGAACGACTTGGTGAAGAATTTCAAACCGGAGAGTGAAACGGGAAGCGCGGATGCAAACCGTGCGAGTGTGGAAACGGCGAAAAAGACAATTGATGAAGTCGCTGGAAAGATGGCTCGCAGTGGACAGACGATTGCCATTCGCGATGTGTTTGTGACGGTTTCGGAGAAGGGCTTTGCACTGGGTGCTGTCCAGGACGGCGCACAGAATGAGCCCGTACAAAACCTCTCGGAACTTCTCGAAAAGCGTGGTTTTTTCACGGTTTCACCGCAAGACAAAGACAAACTTCAAGAATCCCAAAAAGATCCTTTTGCCAAGGCGCGTGAAAGTGTCACGCAATTCTTCCGCGAACTCGTCTGCGTCATGCATCTGGACCAAAAACCAGAGCTCATGAAACAGTTTTTCGAAACAACCAAAAACCTTTTCCCGAAAGATGCGACGGAGCTTGCGAACTTCAAAGATGAAAAAGATTTTTCGCAGAAGATGTACGATAAAATTCTCGAACCTTTTGAAAAAATCTTCTTTGCCAGCGGCTCGACAGACATCGAAAAAGCAGCTCGCTCCAAGGCTTTTGCTGAGCTTTTTGACAAAGGTCTTCGTGGCAATCTGGAATCGAGCTATACAGAAGCCATTAAGCCCAAAAATGCTGTTACGACTCTTACGGAAGCACTGGGAGTCAATGGATTTGATATCAAGCAATTTATTGAAGATCTCATGAAATCTCTCTCTGGGATTTTGAGTGGACTTGGTTTTACGGGAAAAATGGCGGGCGATCGATTGACGGAATATAGCGCTACGCGCAAAAAACTTGATGATGCGAAGCGTGCTGATGGCGTGAAAGTAGAAATCCCAAAAGCTGGTCAGTCTGCGGAATTTGTACGACAAGAACTCGTGTCACGATCGACGATGAATGCGAATAAACTTGGCGCCTATGATTTTACCAAATGGAATTTGATGGATACTTACCTCGCATTTCAGCAGGATTTGAAACTCACGCCGAAACAAGGGAAAGATTTAGATGTCACCAAGTTGCAACCAGGTGCTGTGATTTTTACGAGTACGATGGATATTTTCGGCACTGGTGGTGCCGGTCTTGATGCTGTTTATGTCGTCACGGAAGCCGCAAAAGGAGAAAATCCAGCGAAAGTGAAATATCTGACTGCTGATGGCTCGATCAAGGAATCACCTCTCACTCCGAATGACATTGCCGGCTATCGGCCGAATGCGCTCTACGGCGCTTTTGACGCGATATCATAACAATTTTTTCCTCACGTTTTTCTTATGACAGATCAAAGTCCACAAACCGTCACTCCTCCACCAGCAACCACACCTGTGCCTGCGAGTGCGGTTCCAGCGCCGGCTGGAACGGGATCTGCACCGATTCCACCTGCGGCCACAGTCGTCGTCGACGCAGCCAAGATTCAGGAAACAATTGCAAAATATAATATTCCTGAATCGGTTTTGAAAAAATATCCCGACCTTGTAGAACTGACCCTCAAAACGGAATCCATGAATGCTGATGAGCGAGATTATTGGCTCCAGATTGTGCCAATCATGAGCGATGAACAACTTGTGAAATTTTATGGCATTTTGGATAACGAAAAGAAGCAACTTGCAAAACTCGATGCCGAATATCAGCAGAAAATTGGCAAAATGAATGATAAACATGCCAGCGAATGGACGGAATTTGAGGCCAAGAAAAAACGAGAAGCACTTCAGAAAATTGAGCAGGAACAGGAAGCTGCTGAAAAAGCCAAAGAAGAAGAACTTCTCAAGCAATTGGGACATTCCTAGAACGCTCATTATTCGATCGTCATGAGTCGCGCTTCGATCACGAGTCTTTTCAAATTCGTTCCGATCGGCGTGCAAGTCATGAGCGTGAGGCGATTTTCTCGTGTCTGTTCGAGAATTTTCAGGTCCGAAGGGTTTATTTTATAGATCTTATCGACTTTATAAATATACTTCTTTCCTTCGCTGTAAATGGCGACTGCATCGCCCGTCTGAAGATCATGCAGGAGCGCAAAAACATCTTTGAATCGACCGGAGTCCCATGGAAAATAGGAACTGTGACCGGTGATCACGATATTTCCTGGAGTTCCTGGTTTTGCTGTGCCTGGATAATGAATCACGCCGTACTGCAACGCTTTTTGCATGTCCTTTTCGAGGGCGTTCCAGTCGCGTTTTACAAGATTCTGAGTGTCGACATCCACGATCGGGATATTTTTGTTGATCCGAGGAATGACGATACGAGTGTCGGGTGGAGTGACAGTAAGATTCAGATCTGGCACTTCTTTTTTGGCGAGAATGATGTTTGTCTGAAGAGGCAGAGGTTTCTGTTGTGGTGTTTCTTTTGGCTTCACAACCTCTTGCAAGACGCTGTTTTGAACGAGCTGCGGATTCACGCTTTTTTGATATTCCCAGGATGCCACTTGTGAAAGTGCACTCCAGTTGAGAAACACGAACAGTACTGAAAAAATCGCTGCAGTCATGCCGGCTTGCTTGGCGATTGATACCGCCGCTTCGCGAAATCTATTTTTCTTCAGCTGATAGTAGCCACGATAATCATTTCTGTGGAAGTTTTGGCCGCCCTGGCCTTCGCCTGAGCCACTGTGGCCTCCGCCGTGATATGGATGATCTTTGAAAATTCCCATCACTGCATTATAGCTTATTTTTGCTTTGGGTGCTAGATGGGGTGAGGTGACAGACTTTTAATATATTTTCTATTTGGCTTTCGACTGTGGCGTATGTCTCTATTTCACGATGATTCCCCCACCGATAAGTTTTTCACCATTGTAAAAAACGGCCGATTGGCCGGGCGTAATGGCGCGGACGGGCTGATCAAAGGTAAAAACTGCTTTTTCGCCCTGCATCTGGAGCGTGCCTTTTTGTGGGCGAAAACGATAACGAATGCGGGTTTCAGCTTGTAATGGCTCCTTCGGGATTTCGCCATCGAGGAAGTTGAGATTTTCCACTGTGATTTCTTTCTGATACAAATCCTCTTCTGGGCCGATGACGACGGCATTTTTTTGTGAATCGAGGTTCACTACAAACATGGGTTTTTCGTGACCACCGCCAACACCTTTTCTTTGGCCGATCGTATAGAGTGGAAGCCCTTCGTGCGTGCCGACTTCTTCTCCCTGCGTCGTGAGAATCGGGCCTGGTGCAAAATGACGCTCTTCCAGGTAACGCTTGAGAAAGTCTGTGTATTTTTTGTCACCGTAGAAGCAGAGATTTTGACTCTCTTTTTTCTTTTCGACTTCCGTGAGTCCGAACTCTTTCGCCATTTTGTAGGTCTCCTCTTTGGTAAACTCGCCGAGCGGAAACATGAGATGCTGAAGTTTGTCTTGTGTCAGCGTGTAGAGGAAATACGTCTGATCTTTCGTGAGATCGCGAGCGACATGGAGTTCGTGAATTTTCTTGCCGTTTTTTTCCACTTCTTTCACTTTCACATAATGGCCGGTGGCCAGCTTATCGGCACCGAGTTCTTTCGTGACTTTGAGGAGCGCCCCGAATTTGATGCTGCGATTACATTCCACGCAAGGATTTGGGGTTTTCGCATCTTTGTAACTGTCGAGGAAATAATCGACGATCGTTTCTTTGAATTTTTTTTCGAGATTGATCACATAAAAAGGCATGTCGAGTTTTTTACAGATCGATCGGGCGTGTTCGAGGCTTTCCACGGAGCAGCACTTATTTTGAGGCGTGTTGGGATCACCGCCGTTGACCTCTGGTCCCGTGGGATCGGTCCAGAAGTGCAGGTGAATGCCGATACACTCGTAACCTTGTTTTTTGAGAAGGGCTGCCGCAACGGAGGAATCGACTCCTCCGGACATGGCCACCACGATCTTTTGTGATTTATGACTCATATTTGGCTTGCATTATAGCTTTTATTGGCCTTATAATGAAATATCTTTTTGAAAACACTTTTTTATGCACGGAACCCGTTTTTCTTCGGATATTTCGGACCTGCTTCGAGAAAACGTTCAGCTTGTCATCAAGCGGGCTTTTGCTTTGAATAAAGATTTTCGGGAAGATCGCTTTCGGGCTGCCTTTGAGTTCGCCAAGAAGGCACACGAGGGTCAGCTCCGCAAAGATGGTGCGCCATATATCACTCATCCTGTCGAAGCCGCAGTCATTCTTTCGGAATTTTTTGGCGATGAAGAAACGCTCATTGCGACGCTTCTTCACGATGTTCCGGAGGACACGAGTCATAACATTGAAGAAATCGAAGAGCTTTTTGGCACTCCGATCGCTTTTCTTGTCGATGGCATTACGAAACTTTCCAAGGTCCACTATCAAAACAATATGGAGCAGCGACAAATCGAGTCGCTCAAAAAACTCCTTCTCCATACTGCGCGCGATCCGCGGGTGATTATTATCAAGCTCGCTGATCGGCTTCATAATATGCGTACTTTGAAATTTGTCGATAAGCCGGAAAAGCGGATGCGCATTTCTCGTGAAACGCTCGAAATTTATGTTCCGATGGCGAATCTCCTCGGGATGCAGCGAATCAAGGCCGAACTCCAGGACCTCTGTTTTCAACACCTCTACGATAATGAATATAAGCTTTTTCAACAGCAAATCAGCCTTTCGGAGAAAAAAACATCACCCCTTGCAAAACAAACTATCCGCTCTCTTGAAGAGGCATTTGCCAGTCATCGACTTTCTGCCGAAATCTCTCAACGAAATAAAAACTTCTTCAGCATCTTCAAAAAAATTCAATCCGAGAAGAAAAACATTCACGATCTTCATGATGTCGTCACGCTTCGCATTATCGTGAAGGATATTGATGATTGCTACAAGGCGCTCGGCATTATTCACAACTTGTTTCGTCCGAAAACGGGTCGCTTCAAAGATCATATCGCGCTCCCGAAAATCAATGGATATCGCAGTCTTCATACGACCGTTTTTGGAATTAAGGGAGTTTTGACTGAATTTCAGATTCGCACTCCAGAAATGCATCAGGAAGCGGAATTTGGGATTGCTTTCCGAATGCCGAAAAAGCATCGGGAATTTTGGATGGATCAAATCCTGGCGTTTGAAAAAGAAGAAAAAAACAGTCGCGACTTCGTGGCTGATGTCAAAGGAGATGTATTTCAGGATCGTATTTTCGTTTTCACTCCGAAGGGAGACACCATTTATCTTCCGAAAGGCTCTACGGGCATTGATTTCGCTTATGCAGTCCATAGCGATGTCGGAAATCAGGCTGTTTCCATGAAAATTAATGAGCGGGTCACCTCTCTTACCGCCCCCGTACACAGTGGAGACACGATCATCATTGTCACTTCACCGGATGCTCGAGGTCCTGAATACGAATGGCTTTCATTCGCCCAAACAACAACTGCCAAAACTCGTATTCGTGAATTCCTCAAAAAAGATTCCCGCAGAACAAAAATTCATCGTGGGCGCATGATTCTTCAGAAGGCTTTTGATCGAGCCGGACTTGGATCTGTCCATGATATTCAATTTAAAAAACTTCAAAAACTTTTTCAGGATCGATTTCAGAAGAAAATCACTCACCTCAATGATGTTTTTTATGCCCTTGCCGAAGGCGATCTTCAGCCTCTGGAAGTCATTGATGGTATTTTTACTCATCAACAGTTGAAGGCCATGCGTCGTAAAAGTTTCGTCGACCGCATCATGGACCGTTTTTCTGGAGCAAAAAAGAAGGCCACCGACATCGTGGAAGTCCGTGTTGCCGCGAAAGATCGAACCAGTCTTGTCAAAGATGTCGTCACGGTTTTGAGTCAATTTTCTCTCAATATCATCAAAATTAAAGCGTGGGCACAAAAAGAAAACGGATATGTTCTCGTCACGCTCGAACTTGATCAGTTCAATATGCTCAACACCATCTGTTCTCATCTTGAACAGATCGATGGCGTCTTCCAGGTGGAGCGCATCTTTTTCGGAAGACAGATTTCTTTTATTCTCGGCCTCACTCTGACGGTTTGCTTTTGGCTTTTACATCCTTTTGCTCTTCATTCTTTTTTGGATACGAGCAATATCGTCGATCAGGTCGTTATGGATTTCTCAATGTTTGGTGGCGTTGCGCTCATGGCGGGAATCTCGATCTATCTCCATGTGATTACCAATCGTTTTTTTGCGAGCTTTCATCACATGAAAAAACTGTGGACTCTTACTTTCATCGCTTCCATCTTTGCTCTCGCTACCGTTCTTGGTGAGATTTATTACTACCGCACTTACTTCCACAGCTGGTTCGTGATTTTTTCAGGACTTTTGAGCATCGTTTTTTATCTCGGTCTCCAATTTTTCCAATATCGACGCATCAAGAAAAGCGGAAATGCATAACATCGCCATCTTGGACAATGTAGTCTTTTCCTTCCAATCGTAGGAGGCCTTTTTCTTTGGCACCTGCTTCTCCGCCGCATGCGATATAGTCTTTATAAGCGATGGTTTCGGCTCGAATGAAGCCTTTTTCGAAATCAGTATGGATAACGCCGGCTGCTTGTGGTGCTCTCGCGCCTTTTGGGACCTGCCAAGCCCGAACTTCTTGCACTCCAGCCGTGAAATAGGTCATCAGTCCGAGGAGATCGTAGGCCTGGCGGATAATGGCATTGAGGCCACTCTCGGGAATACCGACGGCATTCAAAAGCTCTTTGGCTTCTGCAAGCGGAAGCTCGACAAGCTCCTCTTCTATTTTGGCACAAACAGGAACAATAGAGGACTCCGGAATTCCTGACATGTGCGTTTTGATAAATTCTGGAAATTTCTGGAGATCATCCTCTTTGACATTCACGACATACAACTGTGGCTTGATCGTGAGGAAATGAAGATCTCGAATCATCAGTTTTTCTTCATCGGTGAGTTCGAGTCGATTGAGCATGGTGCCGCTTCCCAATGCCTTTTCAATTTTTTCCAGAAGTGTTGCCATAGCGATGGCTTCTTTCTTGCCGGTGCGCGCTTCGGAACGGGCTTTATCGAGACGTTTTTCCAAAGTCTGCAGATCTGCGAGGATGAGCTCCGCTTCGATGACTTCAATATCTCTTTTTGGATCGACATTGCCGTGGACATGAATGATATTTTCATCTTGGAATCCGCGGACAATCTGCAAAATCGCGTCGCATTCGCGAATATGTGCAAGGAATTTATTGCCGAGACCTTCGCCTTTGGACGCACCTTGAACAAGGCCGGCAATATCATGAAATTCAACAACTGCTGGAAGAATTTTTTCTGGATGGATAATCTCTGCAAGCTTCTGAAGTCGTTCATCCGGCACTTCGACGATCCCGACATTCGGGTCAATTGTGGCAAAAGGATAATTGGCGGCGAGAGCTTTTTTTGATCGAATCAATGCGTTGAAAAGTGTAGATTTTCCCACATTTGGGAGACCGACGATGGCGATGGCGAGAGACATGAGAATGGAGAAGTTTTGAAATAATGACGAAATCCAGTTTTCAACTTTTTCGCTGGAGCTGGGGCATTATGCCATTCCACTCCTCAATCGTCCATTGTCCCGGTGCTGAAGCTGATTTTTGGTCGAGCGCCACGTAGGCGACGAATGATCCCAAGATACTCGTGAAAATACGCCCTACTTTTCCATACTCTCCCATGGCGTGCAGGATAATTTTTTTCCCCTTTGGCAGGCTCTTCCTTACTTCCGTAAGCAAAAAAAGCAACATGAGGCTTTCCTCATGCGTTCGAGCGTAGGTGGCAATTTTTATAATATCTGCCCCGGTTTTGAGAAGCTCCATGATGATTTTTTGAAGCTGCCTCTCTGGCGGAGTTTTTTTGAAATCGTGATAAGAAGCAATAATCTGCGTTCTCCATTTTTTCTTTCTTTTTTCGGCGATAATCTTTCGAAGAATGTCTCGCGATACTTGGTAATCGAGATCGATATAAGCACTTTTTTCCGTCATGATCTCGCAAAATTGTTCATATGTTGGATGCGCACGATTTACGAAGATTGTCGGACATGGCGCGAGCTCAATGATTTTTCGAATGTCAGGATTCTTCAAATCGTCGAGCCATATTTCGACGAGGTCTGGGTGTTTATTTTCGGCCTTTTTGAAGAGCTTTTTGAGCTGTACGAGAGAAGATGCTCGTAGCGGAATGCATGCATTCATGCCCGCAGCTTAAACTTTTTGTGTGCTGACGACAAACTTTTATGCGTCAATCACGAATAATTTCACCGTTTCATCGACGGTTTCGACGTTGGGAAAGAGTGGATAGACGGCGATGTGATGGATGTGCTGGAGACTGTAGTAAAAAATCGAACTCAGGTTATTATTCATGACAAGATCGATGTTTTCTCGTTTGAGAAGCTCAATGGTGGTGGTGATTTTTTTCGCATCGGCGAGATCTATTTCTGCATACTGAGTACTTTTTATTTCGCGTTTTTCGAGTTCGATGAACATGTAATACCGTGCTTCTGCGGTGTTCATGGCGACTTTTGACTCGATGCCATTTTTATCGCAAATAGGGATGGCGATGCGGATATTTCGTGGTCGCGGAATTTTGAAATAAATCACCATGTCTTTGATGTTGGGATTGAGTTCATGAATTTTCTCTTGAAGACGATTGATTTCACTGCGCATATCGCGAGAATCGATAAATACGGGAATTTCAAGATACACCTCGCCCAGAATCCAAGCGCCCGCGCGACGGAGACGAATTTTTTTGATTTCTGTAACGATTTTTGAATGTTCGTGAATCACTTTCTCAATATCGGCAATGAGCTTGGGATCGTCCCAATAGTCCAAGAGATAGGATACGGAATCTTTGACCGCTGTAATACCATCTTTGAAGATCAAGACTGAAATGACAACACCAACGAGTGATTCAACGTATGGGATGCGATAGACGCTGGCGAGAATGGCCATGAGCACCATGAATGATGCGAGAATGTCTCCCTGTTTTTCTTTGGCATTATGGATGAGTGAAAGTGAATTGGATCTGAGTCCCGCTTCTCGCAGTATTCTCGCATTACGCAATGAAAATACGATCGTTACCATGATGACGCCGATCGCCACCCACGGATAATTCACCTGGGGCGCCTCTTTGAATTGTCCGATGTTTTTGAAGAAAACCGCGACACCCAGCACCATAATGAAGACGGCGATGAGAAATGCGATGAGTGTTTCGATTTTATAGTAACCGTATTTGAAGCCTCCTTCACCTTCCGTTTCGTTGAGCTTGAGACCGACATAGCTGCCGAGCAGCGTCACGATATCCGAGATGCTGGAAAGAGCGTCTGTCATCAAAATCACCGATCCGGTGATAAGACTGGCAACCGCCTTGAGTACTGCGAGGACGGCGAGACTGATGAGGCCTTTTTTTGCGACTTTTTCTGCATAGATAATCCCTGCCATTCCTTCATTTTGCATATTTGCGTGGAGACGTGATGAGGGCACGAACCTATCCTTTCATTATACCATTTTTTCAGCTTTTTGCAAAGCTGAAAGACGCCACTCCTCAGAACTTCCTGCCTCAAAGGACTCCTTGTTTGCTATACTTGCGCCCATGAAGACTCTTACGCTCTATACTACGCCTCAATGCCGTTTTTGTGTTCAACTCAAGGACTATCTCCAATCTCGATCTCTCGCTTTTACGGAATTTAATGTCGTCGAGGAACCCGATCGACTCGATGAAATGAAGCAGTTTTCCGGCGGTGGACTCACCGTTCCTGTCGTTGTTGTGAATAGAAATATGCCTGACCAATTTGTTTTTGTTGGCTTTCAGCCTGATGCTCTCGATAAAGTCCTTTCTGAATCCTAGTGCTTCTTTTCTGATTTTTTTTGCGACACATTTTCTCTCATCGTCATTTCGAATGTGTGGTTTTCTTAGTTTATTTTTGAGATACTTGCATCTTCAGTATCTTTTCCATCCTTAACCCCTTTCCGTTATGGATATCAAATTTTTTTCCAAAGGTCTGACGACTTTTGAGGAACAGAAACTTCAGGATTACTTCGCCAAGAAAGTCCGAAGTTTTGAGAAACTTCTTTCTCATTTTTCACCAGACTCCGTGAGTCTCCAGGTGAATTCACAGCGACATGAAAAACACAATGCCTTCAATGTTGAAATCGTTCTTAAAATGCCGAGCAAAACCATTGTGGGACATGAAGCCAGTCATACTCTGGAAAAAGCGATTGATCTTGCGAAGGATCGAGTTGTTCAACAAATTAAGAAACATGAACAAACTTTTAAAGTTCGCCAACATCGATCTCTTGAAAAGCCAATGCACCAGATGACTTCTGAGGAGGCGGAGATCTCTTAGATCTTCCTGGAGTGGAAGTGTCCATATGGTGTGATATACTTTCTCTCGTGTCAGACTTTTCAACATTTCAGGGCTATTATGAAGAATTTATGCCGAAACTTTATCGGTATGTTGCTTCGCGTGTTTCTGGTGATCGACAGATGGCCGAAGATCTTGTATCGGAAATCTTCATGAAGGCGCTCGAACATTTTGAAAAATACGACAAATCCTATCCTTTTCAGGCTTGGCTCTTTGGCATTGCACGCAATCATCTCATTGATCACTATAAGAAAAATGCAAAACGAAAAACAAGCTCTCTTGACGAAATAGAGAATATATTACCTGATAATCTTGATGGCCCTGATAAAAATGCTGAAAAAAGCCTTTCTGCAAGCCGCATTCGCGACGCTCTTGCAAAGCTGCCGCCAGAAAAACAAGAACTTGTAACTTTACGGTACCTGAATGGGTATTCTTATGCAGAGATGGCTATGATTCTCGGAAAAGAAGAAAATGCCGTCAAAGTCGCAACATTCCGTATTGTTAAACAGCTTCAAGGAACCCTTTCTTTTTATCACACTGATTCACTTCAATGACCCATCGTAATTCTCATCCACAGGACAACCATCACGAAAATCAGCTTCAGCCGATTGAGAATCTGCTGTATGAAATGGGCAAAGAGACGGAGTCCTATACCCCTTCGAAAGATTTTCAACAGAAGCTTCTGGCCAAATTGGAACGCCGATCGGTCTATCTCCATGAGGCTCGTGCTCAACTTCGTGAAGAGCGAAGTTCTTTCGGCTTCTTCCGGCGCCATGCGTTTTCTGGGCTTTTTGCGACGATCCTTGTGGTCTCTACCAGTGGGCTTACCACTTTTGCGTATCAAAGTTCTTCTGTCACCGATGGATCGATTTTTTATCCCGTGAAGCGAGTTTTGGAAAATGTTGAAAGGAGTTTCGCGTCCACGCCGGAGGAAAAAATTCAGTATTACGCAAAAATGAGTGCACGCCGCCTGGAAGAGATTCAACATCTTTCCGCCGCACCGGAAGTCAAAACTGTAACTCCTGAAACGGCGCGTACACTCCAGGATTTTTCCAATACTTTCAAGAATGGTTTTCAGCTCGTCACTTCTCTCCAGGAAGAACAAGAGCGTGATAAACTTTTTACGGTTTTTGATACGATCGCTCAGAAACAGGATCATGTTCTGCAGATTTTGGAGGCAAAAACTCCCGCCGCTGAAGCTTCTGTGGGCATCAGCACTTCAACCGATATTGCACCTGACGCAACAGTGCAAGACCGCCCTGCATCTTCCTCTATTGTCACTCCTGCTCCTCAGCCGACTTTTACGCGTCCGACTTTTGTCCGACCGGCTCAGCGTGTTGAAGATGCTCCTCGTCGTCGCGAAGAAGCTCCATCACGTGGCGAATCCGATCAAGAACGCCTCATTCCTGCAGTGACTCGAGATGTAGAACGCGAACAACCAAAGAAAATTGAATTTTTTGAGCCGGGTGGCGATGAGCAAAAATCTGACCGCAGCAAACTTCCTGAAGCCGTCAACCCTTCTTCTCTCCCGATCGTCAATTCACACACTCCTCAGGAGATCACTTCTCAAGATATACCTGTCGTCGTTCCCGAAGACACATCTTCTACTCTTCCAAATCGAAATGATTCTCGTGGTGGTGAAGTTCTACAATCTCCTGATATCAATACACATTTTTCTGATCGTCCGAGAGGCGATGGTGTTGTACTTTCCCCTGAGGATACGAGCATCGAGCGCTCGGTCGCTCCTGACACCTCTCTTCGTCGAATGCCTGTTCAAAACCCTGTCCCTGCAACTCCTCGCGAGGAAGTAAACCCATCACCGATACGCAACGCTTCGGAGCCTGTCCGTAATGCGGATCAGCCTCTCCCAACTCTGAATGAACCGGCGCCATCTCGAAATTCCAGCGATCTCCAAAGGGCCCTCGAAGATTCACGAAAAATCCGCGAACAATTCGAGCGCGTAAGAAGGGAACGATAATTCCATTCAAGTCTTTTTTCTTTTTGCAGAATGGTGCCGGGAGGCAGAATCGGACTGCCGACACCACGATTTTCAGTCGTGTGC
>CAZFSD010000003.1:0-24448 GCA_964521465.1 uncultured Candidatus Peribacteria bacterium
AATGGTGCCGGGAGGCAGAATCGGACTGCCGACACCACGATTTTCAGTCGTGTGCTCTACCACTGAGCTACCCCGGCGTACCACAATGAACTGCCATAGTTTATAAGAGCATTTTGTTTTGCGCAAGCTGTTTTTTGGGCCTCTGGATGCTTTTAGCCCTTTGTCGTAGTATACTTCTCGATGGTTTTTACTTTTTTATTTTCGTCTTATGAATTCCCCCTCTTCATCTCACCATTCCAAGGTTCGTGATGGGCTTTTGTATGCTCTGACTTTTGGACTCCTCTATGTTTCGATTGGATTCCTTCTTTCATTGCTTTTTGACTATGTCGATGCGATGTATCCAGACCAGGTTTATGATTATTGGTATACATCTCTTGCTGACAGTATTCGTTTGAATATTTCCGTACTTTTCGTCCTTTTTCCGCTTTATCTCGGCTTCACCTGGTTTTTGAAGAAGTATCTTGCAACTCATCCAGATCAGAAGGATTTCTGGGTTCGCAAAATCGCTCTCTATCTCACTCTTATTCTTGCCGGAGTTACACTGGCAGTTGATCTTATTACTCTCATCTATCACTTTCTGGATGGCGAACTTTCTTTGAGATTTTTCTGGAAAGTTTTTGTCGTTCTTGTTCTTGCGGCTGGAGTTTTTGGATATTATTTCCGGGATCTGCGCTCTCAAGCTTCTTCTCAGCCTTCAAAAAAAATTCTTGCTGCCGTTTTGATTGTTTTCCTGGGAGTTCTTTCCTGCGGTTTTTTCATTATTGGATCACCCTTTACTCAGAGACTTCGCAAACTCGATGAGCAGCGAGTGAATGACTTGAGTCAAATTCAGGGATCTATCCTGAATTACTGGCAACATAAGGGAAAAGTTCCTGCAAAACTTGATGATCTTCGCGATGATTTTTCTGGGTATCAAATACCCCGAAATCCAGAGGAGAAAGGTTATGAGTACCGTGTCGTCGACTTCCGGTCTTTCTCTCTTTGTGCCAATTTTTCACTTCCTTCTGACGACCTTTCTCTTCCGCGCTACGCTCAGAGCTCTCTCGACACCTGGAGCCACAAGGATGGCCCTGTGTGCTTCAAGAGAATCATCGATCCCGATCTCTATCCTCTTCAGAAATAATCACCAAAAAGCCCCCGCCTTTCGGCGGGGGCTTTTTTATATCTTCCTTCTTGAATTAATACATTACTGGAACCTCTTCTTCTTTTTCAGGCGTGAGTTTTACCTCTCCTTTTTTCGTGAAATCCGTCAGGCTATTTCCTTGAATTTTGGCCATTGAGACAGAATAGAGATTTTGACCCATGAACAAGAGGCGGCTAATTGCTGCAGTATTTGCTCCGCCGTAATAGTAGCGATCGGTTGCGCCTTTATCGCCTTCTTCGAAATGTGTTAATTTTGCCTTGAGCTGGAATCCTTTTTCGAGATCGAGGCTGTAAACATAAGCGCCACGGAAGGCAACCTTTCCTTCATCATAGACCTTCGAATCGGCGTCGCCCTTTGGCTCAACGACCGTGATTGGGAAGGCAATAAGATTTTTCTCTTTACTGAAGAGGAGCGCTTTATGATTTTGCAGGAGTTCACTTTCCGTTCCGCGCCAGCCGATAACCTCCTTGAATTGTTCTTTTGGATTTGCCACATCCGTCACATCAAAAAGTGCTACCTTCATGCCGAGAATAGCCGTGTAATAGACAGAATTGGCACTGTGCACCTTGTCTGCATCGATCGATTCATCTACTTCTTTTCCGAATCCGATGAGGTGATTTTCGTCATAAGGATGAAGATAGTCGGAATATCCCGGAATCTTCAATTCTCCGAGAACTTTCGGGTTTTTTGGATCTTTGACATCTATAACAAAAAGCGGATCGACATTTTTGAATGTCACAATATAGGCGCGATCACCCATGAATCGGGCTGATTTAATACTTTCTCCTGGCGCAATATTCTCTACTTTCCCGAGTGTTTCTGAAAGATTGGCACGATTCAAAAGATAGAGCTGATTTTTGCGATCATTTTCTCCCTTTAGAGTCCAATGATCCTCTGTTGTTGCAATGCGGAAAGCGTCTCCATTCTCATCCATGGAAAATTGATTTAAAACCGTCCCAGGAACTTCTCCTTTTCCTTTGTACTCCATTTCTCCGTTATTCAATGCGAATTGATAAATAACGGTTGAAGTTTTTCCCGATGGAGCACTCCAGAAATCATAAACTCTGCTCTCATCGTATTCACTTTTCGTCGTAGCAATATAGAGATTTTCAAGTGAACTATAGACATTATCTCCTGCTCCCATATACACCTGTTTTATGATTTTTTCTTGAGCATCTTCGAGCGGCAGTGCTGCGGTAATCAGATATTGAGGTTGTGAATAATGTGGAAAGAATCGAATATCGGTACATCCCACCATCGGCTCCGTCTTCCCCTCTTTAGAATCAGACATTTGCGGAATGAGAAGCTGCGGATCTTTTGGCACTGCATCAAAAAAAGATGGATAGTCATTCATCACAAAATACACTTTGTCGCCGATACGACGGGAAGAAATGTAGTTTCCGTCGAAAGAAACCCTTCTTTTTTGAACGGGATTTTTTCGGTCAGTTATGTCAAAAATGTAGGCATTTGTATGAGTCTTTCCTGCGTCTGACTGTGTGCCGATGACGACAAGTCTCTCGGCGGTGACATACAGCTGTGATGGTGAAAAATAGCCCTCTTCTTTGATCGTGACAGTCGACTGCTCTTTCATGGAATCTGGAGGATTCACATCGACGATACGGATGGTTTTCCCCTTAATCATGTAAACATATTTTCCGTCGTTTTTGATGATGTCAGCCTCGTCAACGCCTTGTACCTGAACATTGGTTGTTGAATAACTGTCCTGTTCTCCACCACCGCCAAATCCTGCTGCCTCTTTTGTCGCTGCAGCTTGCGGTGCAGTAGCGGGCTGTGCCGTGACCGCGCCTTCTTGCATCGCATCATCTGCTGCGCCGGTATTCATGAGCATCACTGGACCTCCTTTTACATATCGAACACGATTTTGTCGGTAATAATTTCCTGCGAACTTTTCTTTCAACTCTGCACAAGAATTGATCGCTGGTACTGCGGCTATAAGATCATTAAATTTTTTACTTGGCTTGCTCGCAATGTTGAGCTTGAGTCTCCATGCCATTTCCGCCATTTCACTGCGGGTCATTTTCTTTTCTGGGTAGTCGATACTTACAGGAATGGCCATTTTTTCTTCGAGCGGCTGAACATATTTTCTAAACCATGGATCATTTTTCGAATTTTCTCCTTCTTTGAGGGCGAAAGACTTTGCGACGATTTTACTCGCTTCTGCGAAATTGATATTTTGTCCCGGCTTGAATGTTCCGTCGCTGTAACCTTCGATGATTTTCTTCTCTTTTGCCGCACAGACATATTTTGCGAACCATTCATCTTTAACATCAACAAAACAATCTTTTCCTTGTGGATCTTTCATGATTGACCCTACGACAATTTTCAAAAATTCTGCACGATTAATGGTATTGTCCGGCTTAAATGTTTTATCGTCGTAACCTTTGATGATCCCCTGCTGCTTGAGATATTCTATCGCCTGAAAACTTGTGTTTTCCTTGATAACATCATCAAAAGGCATCTCTGCCGATGGGGATGCTGCAAATGCCGATGACGGCATAAAAAGTGCTCCTATAAGGAGTGCTGCAAAACCTTTTTTCATAGAGTCTTGGGAGGTTAAGAAAGTAATTTTTTCTGTTTTGGGAATTTCGGAATTCTCTCTTTATTATTACTTTTTTACTGCCTTTTTGTTACTTCTCCAAAGCATCTTTTTGCAAAAGTATCTTGCCAATAACTTCTTTTATTTCTTGGAATGTTTCTTGTTTTTCAAAATGACTGCGATCGTCAAACATGATCAACTCTCCACCAAACATTCTTTGTGCTTCTTCTCCATGAGAAGAGGGTACATATGGATCATCTTTTGAATAGATTTGAATGAATTGACCGGTCTTTTCTTTTATTTTCTCTCTCTTGAGAGGAGGAAGGAATTCGACGATTGCCGACTTTCCTACATCTGCCATTGGGGTTGCCACAAGAATGATCGCTTTGGCTTTTTTCCCATTCAAATCGTGTTCTTGAATATATCTCAATACTGCCAATCCACCGAGACTATGACCTACGAAGATTGTTTTTTCTTCATCGAGATTATAATTTTCGATGGTACTGATCCAATCTTTTACTTGTGGATGTGCGGGATCGGGAAATTGCGGCGCGATGACTTCAAGTTCGGTCCATTGATTTTTGAGCCATGAAAACCACTTTGGAATCTGCGGACTCCCTTTGTAGCCATGCACCAGGAATATCTTTTGCGTTTTCATCAAGAGTGATTCTATCAATTTTTGTAACTTTGATCCATGGAGCTTGTATCTTTTGGCGAACAAGTTTTTATTTTTTAACCCTTTCAAACTATGTTCAATACCAAACGCATTGCTTCTTTTGGTCTTGCTGCAACGATGCTTGCTTCTCAGGCTTCTGTGGCTTTTGCCCAAAATGCAACCACTTCCACTCCTTCATCTGTTACTCCGCCTCCTGCCGCTGGTGCGAGTTTTCCTGGCGTGCGCCACAATGATGATGATCGCGATCAAGATCATGACCGACGAGACTTTGGACACGAGCAAGGCAAGCGACGAGGACATGGCATGGGCCAAAGAAACGGAGAAATGCAAAAAGATTCTTCCGTTGCTGCCAAGCCTGTTGACCTCGCCTGCGTTCAGACTGCTGTTGCCAAACGAGAAACTGCTCTCTCTGCAGGCCTCGATGCTTATTACACGGCAGTAAAGGCTGCGCTTGATGCTCGTAAGACGGCTCTCAATGCCGCATGGGGTACTGCAGACGCTACCGCCCGTAAAACTGCCGTTCAGGCCGCTTGGACCACTTTCAAGGCAGCATCAACGACTCAGCGCCGCACCATTGCAACAACTCGAAAAAATGCCTGGACTCTGTTCAAGGCCGAACGATCTGTCTGCGGTGGACAGGATGAAGTTCGCGAGGGTGAAAAAATGGATCAAGGTTTGTAAATCATTCTTTGTAAAAGAGCCCTGGCCGTCACGGCCAGGGCTCTTTTCATATGTTTATTTTCTTCTCCTTGTCATCCTTATTTCTGGAAACGCGGAATAGCATCGAGCGTCTTTTTATCGACGATGACGAATGCATTCTTTGCGTATTTCTTCTTTCGGAGGAATGCTGAGATTCTTACTTTTCCACCACTCACGATGAGGTAGTGCTCATTTTTTCCGAAAAGCTTGAGTACGGTGCCGTTTGGGAAGCGTTGAGCCTGTGCACCGAGAACCTGACCTGCTGGCTTATTTCCTGCGCTGATGAAAAAACTGCTTCCACCGCCTCCGCCACCGCCGAGAATCGCAGCGACACCGCCGCTTACCCCTTTCACTTCAATGGTTCGTGTTACTGTCTTCGCGCTGTTTCCGGCAGCATCTTTCACATTGTAGGTGACCAAATAAGTTCCTGCTTTTGATGTATCAACACCATTGCCGACTTCTATCTTCGCTGTAATATCGCCATCGAGATTATCGAGTGCTGTTGCGCCAGCGTCGGTGTATGTTTCGCCAACATTGATTGTTCCTGAGTCACTTCCGAGGAGAGTGATGACCGGAATCGTCTGATCCGTTACTTTGACTGTTCGTGTTGCCGTTGCTGTATTTTCTGATTTATCTGAAACGAAATATGTCACCGTATAGGTTCCGACTTTACTGGTATCAACATCGGACTTTGTGGTGATCGATTCTGTAAGATCGCCGTCCACATTATCGAGCGCTGTTGCGCCAGCGTCTTTGAATTCACTATTCATTGCGACTGTTACTGGATTTTCTCCCTTGAGCGTGATAACCGGAGCTGTCGCATCTGCAACAACATTCACGACTCGTGTTTTTGATGCTTTATTTCCTGAAGAATCGGCAACAGAGTAAACAACATTGTACTGACCAATCTCTGTGAGATTCAGGCCTGTTGTATCAACATTCACATTCTCGGTGATATTTCGGTCAAAAAGATCGATTGCGGTGAATCCTGGCTCTGTGAAAGTACCATTTACCTCCACCTTCATTGGATTTTCCCCTTTGAGCGTGATGGCTGGTGCAGTGGTATCGACGATTGTTACCAAGCGTTTTGCAATCGATTCATTTCCTGACTTATCAACTGCGTGATAGAGGAGCGTCTGAGCTACTCCCAATTGATTCATGTCGATTGAACCTTCAGTCGTAACTGACACCGTTCCGTCTACTGAGTCGAAGGCTTCTACCCCTGGTTCCACGAATCCAGAATCGGTGAATTCTCGTGTGATATCATTGACCGGATTATCTTCATTCGTAAATGTAATCTGCGGAGCTGTGGCGTCCTTGGTGACGGCATTGAAAAATTCTGAAAATGCTGAAGTGTTTTCATTCCCGTCTGTAGCCTTTGCACGAATTTTGTGAAGGAATCCATCTGAAAGTGTTCCATCCATAATAAATGTCCATTTTCCCTCTGCATCTGCCACAGGCTTTGGTGCGCCATCTTTCAGGCTCAATGTTGTTTCACTGTCTCCCGGAAGGATCGACGAGTGATAAAGAACGACCGTAGATCCTGGTTCTGCGGTACCGGTAAATGTCGTCTGTGTAAGATCTGGTTCTGATACAAATGCTTCTACGACCGGTGCTGCTGGAGCTTGTCCATCCGAAAAGGCCACAGACTGTGTTTCGGTTTGGATATTTCCTGCGAGATCCTGGAAATTTTTTACATCACCTGTTGCTGTTTCTGTTACTCCTGCTGGTGCGCCATCGAATGCAATGTTGGCCGTTACCGCTCCTCCTGTAGTGCTCGTCACGGATTTCTGTCCACTTGTTGAGAATTCGAGGGTGCTGTAGCTTTCCACAGTGGTATTCACTGCTTCTGAAAATGTGACGGTTGCCGTATTTCCGCCCGTGATCTTTCCTGAAATGGCTTTTGGAGCCACTGTATCGAGGGTGAGCGTGAGATAAGGACTCTCATTGCCGATGAAAAATTCATTCTGGATTGTTGCCAAAAACTCTTTTTTACCGTCTCCTGTTAAATTCTGAATGAAAAATGATACTTCTCCTGCTGCAATATCGTCGACTGTGAGAGTTCTGGCTGGGGCTGCAGGGACTGAGCTCCCTTCGTTTCTCATGTAAAGCTGTACGATATTTCCTTCACCCACTTCGAGTCCTGCAACACTTACTTTTATACTAAATCCCGCTGCGTTCTGTGCGGCATTGATAAAGCTGCCTGCCACATCTGCGGTTGGAGCTGGGGGGACTGGCGGAACATCTGCTGCAGTCGCAACTCCTGCGAAGAGATTGGTGGCGATGACAAGAGATGCCATCAGTATAGACATATACTTTTGAAGGCTTTTCGAGCGGGTAGTCAACATAGGAAAAATGGTTAAAGAAAAAGGAATATCCTTGTATGAAGATATTCTTCTTTTGGCCGTTAAAGTTACCAAAAAAACACTCAAAAGTCAATTCTATCTTGACTTTTTATGACTTAGTTTTCTATGTCGCATTATGAAGAAAGCTACCAGGCTTCCCATATAGGTCAAAACAATGCTGTTGAGGACTTCGTGAGTATGGGTCTTTTCGTAAGCAGCAAAAATATCAACCATGGTTTTTCCAGCATTCCAATCGGCCATTTTTGCACTTTTGAGACTCTCGATGCTCCTGACGGTTTGCACGCCTCGAACTTCTGACTTTCGAACTTCCGATGGCGGCGTTGCCACTGCCAATTTTTGCCCTGTCTTCTGCTTTGCTATGGCTAGTCTCTGCTTTATGCGTTCTCGGCGTTGCTCTTTTTTTTCTTGGGCATTTGCGAGATTTTTGAATACTAATCGGCGTGATGCGGTCGTCACACTCTTTGCTGCTACCGCTTTATCTTCAATTGATTTTCCAAACATCTGTACGATGACCGTCCCTGGCGAACCCATGAAATTTCCTTTCGCAATTCCGATTCCGGTTTCGCTGTAGCGAGCGTTGAGAATATTTTCTCGGTGACTTGGACTCGTGAGCCAACCGTTGAGTGCTTCTTCGGCGGTTTCAAAATGAACTGCGAGATTTTCACCGGCAAAAATGTAGGGATACTGGACTTCATCCATAAAATCCCATGCGGTTTTTCCTTCGGGACTGATGTGCGCGAAATATCCTTCTTTCACCATTTCTTCTGCCTTTTTTTGCGCTGCCTGATCGAGTTTTTCTGATGTCGCAAGGAGTGCGATATTTTCACGAGCACGAGCTTCATTCGTGAGAAGCGTAATACTTTTTTCACTGATAACACTTGTGGCCAGTTCACGAAGAGTAAAATCGAGATTGAGACCCGCTGATTCAAGTCCAAAGGCTGTAATTTTCAACACAACTGTACTGATTATCGCGAATACCAGAAATCGTCGCGTTGCTTTTATTTTTTTGACGGTTCGGTTTTTTACTTTTCGAACGACCCTTTTTATCCTTGTTTTGAATTTTACTTTTGGCATTGTGTTTTTATTTTTGACTTCGTGAGGCTTCGGCGATATCTTGGTATTATACCTGTTTTTCAGCTTTATGTCAAAGACTTCGGAGCATTTTTCGGATCGTCGTGATGGAATTTTTGAGGCCGATTGGTCTACTCCTCGCGATCTTTCGACATCTCGACACGATGGGAGACGAAACATCACTGAGATTTATCAGGGCTGCCGACAAATTTTTCGACGACCCAAGTGGCAAACAGAAATCATCGCACGGCAACCTGTTTATGACCGGCGACTGATTCAACAGCCTTATGACTTACCCATTCTCGCCATGACAACCCGTACGCGCGGGAAAGCTCTTTGGGTGATTGCCGGTATTCATGGTGAAGAACCTGCGGGGCCAAATGCCCTTGTGAGAGCCGCAGGTACTTTTGGTTATCTCCAGAGAAGTGGGATTCCCGTGGTGGTTTTACCCATGATGAATCCGGGTGGATATATGCGCAATCGTCGGTATTTCGATGGAATTAATAGCGTGACGGACTGTAGTCACCTCACTCTTGATCCGGAGCATAATTTTGAGCGGCCACAATCAGCAAAACCTGCTCATCCTTTGTGCGACATTATTGCGCGAAGAGTTTTACAATTGATCGAAGAATATCCGCCGGAGATGGTGCTTGATCTTCACGAAGACAATCATGTCCCTCATGTCGACGGTCATCCGGATGATCATATCGCAGCACTTCCGTATCTGTATGTCCAGGGTCGCCATGGTGCTCAGGATCCCGTTGGACGGGAAGTGGTAAGGATTCTTACGAATGGAGGCATGCCACTACGATTGGAGGGCGAGACGCGTTTTGAAGGTGAAAGAATTGAAGGCGGCATGGTTTCCACACCTCATGATGGTTCAATCGAAAATCTTCTTGTTGCTGATCGCATATTTCTCGATGGCAAAATTCGTGAAAAACACGCAGCAACCACTTCTGTGGTCGTCGAAACTCCTGTCCATCGAGTAGGACTCGCAAAAAGAGTCGATGCTCATCTTGCCGTTCTTCAGGCACTCCCAAAACTCTGGGAGATGGTGCCGAGGGAAGAAATTGGAGCGGGTAACGGGAGTCGAACCCGTTTCTAGTCCTTGGCAAGGACTCATAATAGCCATTATACGATACCCGCGTGCGCCCTGTACTTTAAATATTTCGAGGGCTTGAGTCAAGCTGTGTGTTACATTCCTGCCGTCGGCCTTGGGCCTTGTGGTCTTGGCGGCATGGCTTCGCGTGGAAGAGTTGCTTTGTGGGAGAAATTGAGGCGGCCTTGGTCGTCGATTTCCATGAGTTTCACTTTCAATGGGTCGCCGATTTTGACGACATCCTCCACTCGTTCGACGCGCTTGTGAGACAGTTGCGAGATATGAACCAATCCTTCTTTTCCTGGGAGGAATTCGACGAATGCGCCGAAGTTCATGAGTCGTGTGACTTTTCCGTCGAACACATCACCAACCTCTGGGACATAGGTAATTTTATTGATCCATTCGATCGCTTTGTTGCCGTTTTCCTGATTTGGAGCGGTGATGAAAACGAGACCATCCTGTTCGATGTCGATTTCGACGCCGCATTCTGCCACGATTTTCTGGATCGTTTCGCCACCTTTTCCGATCACTTCACGGATTTTTTCCGGGTCGATGCGGATGGTCGTGATCAGTGGAGCGTATTTAGAAAGTGTTGGACTTGGGACTGCGATTGCTTTTTTCATTTCATCGAGGATGAAAAGTCTCGCTTTTTTCGCCTGTTCGAGTGCTTCACGAAGAAGTCCGAGAGAGAGACCTTTGACTTTGATATCCATCTGAAGAGCCGTGATACCTTCTGTTGTTCCGGTGACTTTGAAATCCATGTCGCCCGAGAAATCTTCAATACCCTGGATGTCGGTGAGAATTTTATAACCTTTCGTGACATCACCATCTCGCGAGATCAAACCCATCGCAATACCAGCAACGGGTCGGGTGAGCTTCACGCCAGCGTGCATGAGTGCGAGCGTGGATCCACAAACGGAAGCCATGGAGCTTGATCCGTTGCAGGAGAGTGTTTCAGAAACAACCCAAATGGTATAAGGAAATTCATCTTTCGATGGGAGGACCGGGAGGAGTGCGCGTTCTGCGAGATCACCGTGACCAATTTCGCGGCGTGATGCGGCACGAAGAGGTTTGATATCTCCGACGGCGTATGGAGGGAAATTGTAATGATGCATGTAGCGCTTCTTCTCGTCGGTATCCATGGTATCGACGACTTGTGCGTCGCCTGGAGCGCCGAGGGTTGCCACACTGAGGACTTGCGTTTCTCCGCGTTGGAAAAGTCCCGTGCCGTGTGGACGAGGAAGAAGTCCGACCTTGCATTCGATTGGACGAATTTCATCGGTTTTTCGGCCGTCGATACGGACGCCTTTCGTGAGTACATTTTCGCGCATGCGTTTTTCAACTTTGTCGTTCACGAGTTCTTCGATTTGGCCTTTTTTCATATCGCCCGCTTCAATCTGTTCGGCGTATTTTTCGGTGACCATTTTTACGAGTTTCTTGAAACTTTCCTTGAACTCTTTTTTCGTTTTTCCGGAAACGGTGTCGAGGAGTTCCGTGGTGATCGTTTCTTCGACGGCTGCTGCTGCTTTTTCATTGTCTGGGACAAGGGTGTAAGCTTTTGGTGTGACATCGAGCTGTTTCAAGAAATCGAGCTGGAGTTGGCAGATTTTTTTGATTTCTGTGTGAGCCATTTCGAGAGCCTGAAGCATGGTTTCTTCATCCACTTCAGAGGCACCAGCTTCGACCATCGTGATGGCTTCGAGTGTTCCGGCAACGACGAGATCGAGTTTTCCTTCTTCGCACTCTTTGAATGTTGGACTGAGAATGAGCTTTCCGTCGACCATACCCATACGAACTGCTGAAACAGGACCCTGAAATGGTGTTCCTGCTGCGAGGAGTGCCATGGATGAACCGATCATCGCCGTGGTTCCCGGATCCATTTCCTGGTCCGTCGAGAGTACTGCTGCGGTGAGCTGAACATCATGAGTGAGACCTTTTGGAAACAGTGGGCGGATTGGACGATCAATCATGCGTGAACGAAGCACGGCATTTTCTGATGGTCGTCCTTCGCGTTTGATAAATTTACTGCCTTTGATTTTTCCTGCAGCGTAATAGCGCTCTTCGTAATCCACTACCATCGGGAAAAAAGCGGCGTTTTCTTTTGGGTCGTCGCTCATCGAAGCGACGGCGAGAATGACCGTGTCGTCGAGTGACACCGTGATCGTTCCGCCTCCTTGTGTTTTGAAGCGGCCGGTTTCGAGCGTGAGTTTACGACCAGCGAGGTCGTATGAAAGGGACTTGATGTCCATAAAAATAAGGGGGTTAATGATTTTCCCCTCTTTTCTTGGATCGCCTTTTTGAAGGCTGGTACGAGACCGCAAGTGACAAGTTTCAGAGTCCGATTGTTCAGTTGTGGCTGTGCCGCTTCTGATTCAGGCTTTCAAATTTGTTACCTGCTCTCGATTTTTTCCAAAAATGAGGAGGATTTTTTGTAAAAAAAGCCGCGTGATGCGACTTTTCCTAGAAGATTTACTTGAGGCTCAATTTCTCTACGAGAGTGTCGTAGGAAGTTTTGCTATTCAACTTCAGATAATTGAGCAGTTTCCTGCGCTTTCCGACCATAACGAGAAGTCCGCGGCGTGAGTGGTGATCCTTTGGATGTTTCTCAAGATGTCCGGTCAATTCCTGAATTCTGTTGGTCAGAATAGCAACTTGAACTTGTGGAGAACCCGTGTCCTTTGGGTGGACAGCGTGGTCAGTAATAACTTTTTTCTTGTGTTCTCGTTTCATCGTCCGAAATTTTAACAAATCTCGTCTTGTCTGGCAAGCGGAATTTTTGAAGCTGTTACGGGGGTAGGCGCCTTGCTTCGCCTTGGTGCAGGCGGTAGTATTGGGAGCATGAGTTATCGCGACATTATTCATGAGGCGTGGGTTTTTACCCAAAATCATAAGCGTCTCATTTATTGGTACGGTTTCCTCCCCTCGATTTTTACGACGAGTATTGGCGTTCTCTATCTTGCTTATCAGTTTCTTGCCTTTAAACAGTCGGAACTTTTCAACCATCGTGGACATAGTTTTCTTTACGATGTTGGAAACTTTGTCGTGAAATTTATGGCGAAAAACAGCCAGTGGGGCATTCCGCTCGTAGGGATTGCGATCGTGGTGGTACTTATTTATTTTTTACTTCCAACTTTGGCTCAAGGGGCCGCGATTCAATACATTGCTCGGAAGAAAAATGGCCAGGAAATCGGCGTCCGGTCGAGTCTGAAATATGGTTTTTTGCACTTTTTGCCGCTGCTGGAATATCACCTCATGATTAAGACGTTTGGCTTTTTCAGCCTTCTTTTTGAGGGGGCATTTGTGCTTCGTAATTTTGGAGTTTCAGCTTTTAATGTGCTTTTGCCATTCTTTCTGATCTTCATGATTATTGGCTTAATTTTGACCCTGCTTTTTACCTATGCGGACTTCTATATCGTGATTGATAATGATCCGGTTTTCGTATCGATTCGTAAAAGCATTCGACTCGTGATTTTCCACTGGCAGAAGACCTTTTTCATTACTCTGCTCATGATTGTTATCGGTATTCGAATCATTCTCCAGATTTTACTCCTTTTACTTGTTCCAGCTTTGATTCTTTTCGTGGGAGGATATGTTGCCACTCTCACTTTGGCGGCCTTGGGCATTGCCATTGGATGCATTTTGGGGATTTTAGCTTTGTTTTTTGCCTCCTATCTCGGTGGAGTGGTGGATATTTTTGCTTATACCGTCTGGACTTTCACCTTTTTGGAGCTCACGAGCGAAAAGGAGATTTCCGCACGAGAAAGTGCTTAAACCCTTGACTTTTGTTATTTTTTGTTTTATAATTATGTATTCTGTTCGAAAAATAAATACCAATACTCCTTTTTGCTCATGCTGCTGCTCTCCCGTAACAAAAAGATCGCCCTCCTCGCCGTTTCATTGTTTCTGACATCGCTTTCAGTCCTTTTCGTCCTTTCTTCCTCTGGACCGACTGGCGGAATTCATTCTCAGAATCTCAGTAACAATCTCTTCGGGTCGTTTTTTGGTGAACAGGACGGTGGTCATGGTTCAGCAAGTGGAGAGAATTCAGGCGGAGAGGCTGCAGTAGAAAAAAATGGTGCGGCACTCCGTGATGAAAAAACTCCGACGCTCATCATGACAAAAACTGCTGATTTTGTTGATATGAACGCTGCCTTTGCCGCTGCGTTCGGATATGAAAAAGACGATTTTCAAGATCAAGAATTTTTCTCATTTTTCCACGCAAAAGATCTTCCAGCATTCGTTTCGCATTTTACAAAAGTCACTCAAGGAAAAGCCACTTCTGACGCCTATGCTGGACCTTTCCGCTTTTCTACGAAGTCTGGAAAATATCGTCTCGTGATCATCACGGCGGTTGTCGAAAAAAATAATATCTTTTTGCGATTTAAAGATATTACCGATTCTGCTGAAAAGCTTCAGGATGGCGGCGGTGATGCTTCTGCGGTCGAAACTGTATCAACATCTTCGTCCACTTCGTCGTCGTAGTTCACTTTTTCCATCATTTTCTGCATGTACCTCTCGCGCTCGAGCATCATGGAGACTCTTTTTTCGTCGTCGATTTTTTTGAATGGCGATGATTCTCAATGTGGCGCGGCTTGGCAATACGATTGTAGCACCGCGACTTTGCCGTTTTTTAATATTTTTGTGACATTTTTCTCAACTTGTTTGCGTCTGCATGTTGCGGTACACTCGTGACTATCATGTATAATGCACCGGAAATCGAAAAAAAATGGCAGAAGAAATGGGAAGACGCTGGTCTTCATACGACGGATCTCGACGATACGCAGAAACCGAAGTTTTATAATTTGATCATGTTCCCGTATCCATCGGGAGATAAACTTCACATTGGGCACTGGTATAATTTTGCACCGGCGGATAGTTATGGCCGGTATATGCGGATGAAAGGTTATAATGTTTTTGAGCCGATTGGTTTTGATAGTTTCGGCCTTCCTGCCGAAAATTATGCGATTAAAACGGGCGTTCATCCGATGGAAAGTATCGCGCATAATTGTGCTACGATGCGCACCCAGCTGCGCGCGATGGGTACGATGTATGACTGGAACCAAGAAGTCGTGACGAGCGATCCCGAGTATTACCAGTGGACGCAATGGGTATTCCTCCAGCTCTACAAAAAAGGCTTGGCGTATAGAAAAAATGCGCCGGTGAACTGGTGTCCTTCGTGCCAAACTGTGCTCGCGAATGAGCAGGTGGATGATGGCAACTGCGAACGATGTAAGAGTGAAGTAACAAAAAAGGACTTACTTCAGTGGTTTTTTGCGATTCGTGAATACAGCGAACAACTGCTCGATTACTCTGGAATGGATTGGCCGGAAAAGACTATTCTCATGCAGAAAGAGTGGATTGGTAAAAGTGAAGGAAGTTGGGTTGATTTTGCTCTTGATGGACTGGATGAAAAAATACGGATCTTCACGACGCGCATTGATACGCTTTTTGGAGTGACTTACCTTACCCTCGCGCCGGAACATCCTCTTGTTTCTCGCGTTGTCACCGCGGAACACCAGAAAGAAATCGATGCTTATGTTGCTCGATCACGAACCATGACAGACATTGATCGTAGCGCTGCTGACCGAGAGAAAACCGGTGTTTTTACTGGTTCTTATGCTCTTCATCCTCTCAGTGGTGAAAAAATTCCCGTGTGGGTTGGAGATTATGTTCTGGGAACTTATGGCACTGGTGCTGTCATGGCCGTACCTTCACATGATGAACGCGATTTTGCTTTTGCAAATCGATATCATCTTCCTCTCAAAATTGTCATTCAGCCTGATGCTCAAGCTCGCGATGAAGAGAATACTTCTCAGTCTTTGTGCTTCGCCGACTTTGGCATTCTCGTCAATTCTGGATCTTTTAGCGGCATGTCTTCCAAGGATGCGAAGAAAAAAATTACTGAATTTTTGAAAGAAAAGAATGTTGGTGATTTTCAGGTGAATTATCGGCTCCGCGATTGGCTCATTTCTCGTCAGCGATATTGGGGGGCGCCGATTCCGATGGTGTATTGCGAAAAATGTGGCGAGGTACCGGTGCCGGAGGATCAACTTCCTGTGCTTTTGCCCGAAGATGTAGACTTCATTCCGCGTGGCAGATCCCCTCTTGCGTACAGCAAGTCTTTCATGAAAACGGAGTGTCCGAAGTGCGGCGGAAAGGCTGAGCGGGCGGATGAGACGATGGATACGTTTGTGGATTCGAGCTGGTATTTTCTGCGTTATCCCTGCGCGCGCGGTCAAGACAGCGCTTTTGATGTGAAGCGTGCGAATCATTGGCTTCCGGTGGACATGTATATCGGTGGTCCGGAGCATGCGTGTATGCATTTGCTCTATGCGCGATTTATTCACAAAGTGCTGCACGATCTGGGTTATGTGAAACACCGAGAACCTTTCAAGAAACTTGTACATCAGGGGCTCATTACCAAAGACTCGGCGAAGATGTCGAAATCGAAAGGGAACGTCGTGTCACCCGATGAATTTGTGAGTCGCTATGGCAGTGATGTTTTCCGCTTGTATCTCATGTTTATGGGGCCTTTCGAGGCGGGTGGTGACTGGAATGATAAAGGTATTACGGGGGTGGCGAGATTTGTGGATCGATTTTTCACGCTGCTGACTTCTCCGGACGATGTGAAAGACGGCCCGGCGATGAAACGACTCGTCCATAAAACGATTTTCCGTACGGGTCGCGATATTCAGATTTTGCACTTCAATACGGCGCTTGCGGCGTTTATGGAATTTGTGAATGGCGCGCGCGAAACCGGACTCGATCTGGAGCACAAAAAAATCATGGCGCGCGCGATTGCTCCGATGGCTCCTCATATGGCTGAAGAAATCTGGGAAATGCTGGGGGAGAAAGAGAGCATTTTCAAAAGTACATATCCGGAGAGTGATCCGGCACTGGCACAAGATGAAACGATTGAACTCGTCGTTCAGGTGAATGGCAAAGTGCGCGGCAAAATGAGCGTTGCGCGTGATATCTCTCAAGAGGATGCTCTGAAAATGGCTCGCGCGATCGAGAATGTTGCGAAAAATCTGGAAGGAGTCACGGTGATGAAAGAAATTTATGTGCCGGGGAAGCTGGTCAGCTTTGTGGTGAAGGGGTAGTATCATTTTCTGTCGGTAGAAACGCTTTTTGTCGAGAGTGGCTGTTCTTAAACTTGCCTAATTCTATTTTTCGTGTTTTAATATGATCTCCTCAATTATTTCCCATGTCCTCTTCAGCTTTATCTTCATCTTCTGATCGCTTCGCTGCCTCGGTAGACCAACTCTATGAAGCTCAAAAAATTCAATCACTCGATGGTGGTGGGCTTGTTCCTGTTTTGAAGGACCCTTCGGAAAGCCGCGACCATTTGCCTCCTGTCGATGGCATGCAATTTTGGGTGCAGGATATGGATCCTGACAATGCTATTACCCCGCCTCCCCATGATACCGATGCGACCGATATTCATCCCCCGCGTGTTCTGCGATTCGCTCATGAGCGTCATGCCCGGAAAGTTCCCGATATCGTCTATCTTACTTTTCCCGGTTATGGCCAGGTTCCTAGCGGCTATGCTACGGAAAAATTTATGAGGAGTGCGCAGCCCTTCTTTGAGCAACACAATATCCACGGAATTGGTTTTGCCAATGGTTCTCGCGGTCGACCGGAAGTTATTACGCGACGAGGCCGATGGACGGTTGCTGATATTTTGGAGTGGGTTACTCTCGAACTCGACGCCGTTCTCGAGACGCTTCGTGAAGAGAATTCTCAGGTGAAATTTGTGCTTGATGGACACAGTCAAGGTGGCCAAATCGTGGGACACATTCTGGCTCATCCTGAACGATTTGGATTTGATCCTGGAGATATTATTGGCGTTGTTTTGCGAAATTCTGTAGCACTCCCCCATTCTCAATCCTCACTGCTGACCCCCGGAATTCTTCCACTTCTCGCGCGGGCGACTCCGAATGTTGTCAAATCTCTCTTGACCCGGCGCGGTGTGACGGTTTCTGATCAACTTGCCTACGACTTTTTTATCGGCGAGGGTGATATCCATGGCGAGAATGAACGCCGTATTCTGGACCGGATTTATCCCGTGGAAGGAGCTTATTTTCTTCAATCTCTCACGACCGGATCTTCTCCGTCTTTTATCAATGGCCAGCTCAATCGGCTTCCTGTTTCTCTTGTGAGTTCGAGTGATGACCAGCTCATGGGCATGGATGGCCAACTCGCCATGGCGGAGCACTTTCAGCGCCGTGGCGGTGCCGATACTTCGCATTTTAAAATCCCAGGAAGACATTTTTCTGGACTTCTGACTTACACAGGAGAGGATTCGACCCGAATTGATTCTATTGTAAATACGAATCAGCAGGCGATGGCACACGCACTCAGGAATCTCTCCTAGAGCTCTTCTTCTTTTTCCTCGTCTTCTCGACTCCTTCTGGAGAGCAGCACGACAAATTCCCCTTTTGGCGTTTTTTGATCGTAGGTTTTGGCGATTTCCGGAAGCGGGCCGCGGAGGATTTCTTCGTGGAGCTTCGTGAGTTCGCGGGCGAGGACGATGTTCCAGTCGGGTCCGAGGTATGCGAGTAAATCCTGGAGGGTACGATGAATACGATGAGGCGATTCGTAAAAAATGATCGTGCGCTCTTCATTTGCGAATGACTTGATGAGCGTCTGACGGCCTTTTTTTACTGGGAGAAATCCGAAAAAAACGAAGTGATGCATGGGGAGTCCCGAGCCGACGAGTGCTGCAAGGACGGCGGAGGCTCCGGGGATGGGGAGAATTTTGATCCCATTTTCGATGGCTTTTCGAATGAGCACATAGCCGGGATCGGAAATTCCCGGCGTTCCGGCGTCGGAGACGAGGGCGATGGATTTTCCTTCCTGCAACTCACGAACGAGGGCGTTTAATTTTTCCACAGAAGAATAGGAATGAAAACTTCGGGCTGGGGTTTTGATTTCGTAATGCTGGAGGAGTTTCTGCACATGGCGCGTGTCTTCTGCGGCGATGAAATCCACTTCTTTCAGCGTGCGCAGGGCTCGAAGCGTGATATCTTCGAGATTGCCGATGGGGGTTGAGACTATGTAGAGCGTCGATTTTTGAATGTGTTCCATTGTTTTTTGAGAGAATTCAGGAGATGAATGATTTCTTGGCGAAATTTCGGAGAGATCAAACTACCTCCAGCTATAATCAATACAATTCCCGGAATCAAGGGTAATACCAACCCCGCAATACCGACAGTCATGAGAACGATGGCGCATGTCCATTTCCAGCCGTGTTGTGCGATGCGTCGAATCATAGGAATTCTTGAAATTCTTTAAATATATCGTGTCTTCTTTTTTGCTGCTGTAATTTTTGGCTCTTTGGCGTAGACGGGACTCAGACTTCCTTTCTTTCCGCGACCACCTTTCATTTCTTTCATGACCTGGCCGAAAGTCTTGAGGCTCATGTCGTCGATCCATTGAAAACTGGCGAAATGCTTGAGGGCATGGTGCTGTGTTGGTGTCATTTCGCCGAAAGCGACAAAGGGAGTTTTTCGCTTTTTCATCTCTTTTGCGAACGCTTCGAACATGACCTGCTTGCCGTCAACAAAGATCTCATGTTCGGTGATCTTAAGAATCAAATGTGGTTTTTGCTTTTGCTGATCGGGATTGGTGCGTTTTTTCCACCAGTCGAAGGATTTGTAGCCCACGATTTCACAGCCGCTGACAAGTCGTGCCGTATTGGCCATGGTGATCCCCGTGCGCGTGCCGTTGAGTGTTCCGGGGCCTTGAATTGCTACTACTTTTTTGATCTGCGAAAGAAGCATGGGGATCGATTCCGATGCGGTTTTTATCGTTTTTGTGACGGTTTCTGTTTCGTTGGCGTTCGATTTCCATTCGCGCTCAAAGAGCAGTTCGTCTTTTTTGAGGATGGCGAGGCGCGTTTTGGTGGAAGTCGTGTCGAGAGCGAGGGTGTACATGGAGGATTTTTAAAATGTGGTCTTATTGTGCGGTATTTTCGTCGATTTTGCAATCTGCCAAGAGTTTGAACACCTCATCAAAACCCGGGTTGAGTTTGTAAAATATTCTGTCGCGATGTTTGGTGTCGGGGGCGAGGTTGATGTATTGCTGAAATTTCTCTGCGGCTTCCTGTTTTTTGCCTTCGCGGAGGAGAACTTTTCCCCACTGCATATACAGCGTGGGGAGTGTTGGGGCGAGAATTTGTGCTTTTTGGAAGTTGGCTTTTTGATTCGAGCCTGTGACAAGATTCTCGTATTTGGCACGCCAAACGAAGGCGTAAGGATCGCGATTGCTGCTGTTTTCCGCGATGGCATCGATGAATGTTTGCGCCGGTGGTGCGAACATGGTGATCGCCATCTGCGTGGCTCCGATTTTGTCGAGATGTTCGAGAATGTCGAGCGTCATACGGGCGCCGTGATTTTGATAGAGACTGCCACTGGAAAAAAGCTTGGTGGCGGCGAGGATGTGATCGATTTTTTGAGTCACTGTCCCTTGTTCCTCTTCCGGTGGATTCATGGCTTTTGCGAATTCGAGGTCGGCGCGCAGGGGCTGAATGATGCCTGTGACTGCGGCATAGGCGACGGCTGAAAAAATAGCAACGAGCATGAAAAATGCGGCGATAGTGCGCAGAGTTCGCCGATGAATACAGGGCGACAGCGTGATGTGTTCTTTTTCACTGGTGGCTACAACTGTCATCCCTGCGATGAGCCAGAATAATGCTTCGTGGATCGTGACTGAAAAGCCGAACTGATTGGCGACCACGAGCGCGAGGATCGAAGATCCGAGCGCGATGGGGAGAGTACTTTGTGATGTGCTGTCTGGCGGAGACTTTCGAAAAGCCGTGGAGAGCAGCATGAATATCCAAAAACCGTAGGCGAGGAGACCCAGGATTCCCCTGGTAGCAAGAGTATCGAGTATTTCATTGTGGGCACGATCAGGAATGTCGTTGAAATCTTCGAGTTTGTGGAGCTGCGCTGGCGCGTACTTCTGAAATGCAAATTGAAATGTTTCGGGTCCGGATCCCAAGAGCGGGAAATCGTGGATGTATTGGCCCATGACGCTCCACATGACGAGTCGCGACTCTGCCGATCTGGCATTTTCTCCTTGTGCGGTGAAACGGCCTGATGATAAGCCCCAAATGCCTGCTGCGAGAACGACTGCGACCATGATGGCCAGTATTTTTTTGGACTTTTTCTGTGCATTGGATTTTTTTTGTGAAAGAAAAAGAAAAACTCCGCTCGCCGCCACGCACGCCAGCATTCCTGCGCGGCTGAGGGTAGCCATGAGTGCGACTGTCATGATGAGTGCGCTGGCGATCCACAGGATTTTCTTTGTTCTGGTTTTTTCTTCGATTATTTCCCGCACGGTGAGCGGCATCATCATGGCGATGACAGTGGCGAGATAATTGGGATGGCCGAAGGTTCCAAAAATTCTTCCCAGAAATGCGTCGGTATCCCACCAGGATGCGAGAATCGGAAGATATTTCTGAGTGAGGGCGAAGATGCTCCCGAGGATCGCGGCGGCGACGATCGTTTTTGTTATTTTTTCTAAGTCTTTTTTTCTTATGGTCGTGATGGCGATGAGGAAAAAAAGCCAATAATGCAGATGGGCAAAAAGTCCCTGCAGTCGGTAGTAAGAGCCCCAAAAGCTCACTTGTGGCGCGATGGAAAAAATCGTTGCGAGTACGAATGTGGCCATAAAAAAACCGGTTGCGGTCCATATTTTTTTCGACAGTTGTGGCCACTCAAACCCTTCATTGAAAAATGCCCGCAAAATCCATGTTACAAAGGCCACTTCAACCACGAATCGGAACCACAATGCTTTTGGCAATTCGAAAGTGAGGAATACTGGCTCGTAGACCACAAAAAACGTTCCAACGACGGCGGCGATCAAGAGTGCGACGATGAGTTTTCTTGTGGTTTCGTGCGGCATGTTTTTTACTTTAATACATTTTTCTCAGCACGATGCCTTGATAGTAGTAATGCAGAATATCGTCGAAGGTTTTTCCTTCTTTCGCGAGACCGAGAGATCCGCAACCGCTCATTCCGACGCCGTGGCCGGCCATCTGTAGACCTTTGCAGTGTGGATCGGCGACGCTTTGAAGATAGGGCGTGTTTTTCCAACCCCAAGCTTCGAGGCCACTTCTGGTACGGCCGTCGTCGCTAGAGAAGTATGGAGCGAGTACCGCTTGACCGTTATAAGTAATAACCATTCCGCTGGTCGCGACGACGGCCTTGGTGGTATTGGGTGCACGGGTTTCGTAGCCGTAACCACGGTATTTTTGCGTGTGATTTGGGTCGTCGTCGAGGTGATACGGCTTTCCCGGAAATTTCTGTCCGATGTTGCTGTAATAGTAGGCGTAGGTTCGAGCGGCGACGATGATGGCTTTTGTTTTTTCGATCGGCGTGTCATTGGTGATTTCGGCGAGACCTTTGAGATAATTTTCGATGGAGAGTTCGTTGATGACCCGTAATTTTCCCTCGAGCATGCGAATTTCCAGTGTTCCTCGGAAAAAATTATTATTCAATTTCGGATTCCAGGTTTCGCGGCGCTCAAAATTCACCAGTTCCAAGACTGCATCTTTTGTTTGTGGGACAAGGCGAATAAAATCATCGGACTGCGTGCTGTAGGATCCGGAGGTGATGGTATATTTTCCGGTTGCCATGTCTCCTGGCGTCATCGTGCCGTAATTCACCCGAATCTCCTGATTTTGCGGAATGACCGTCACGAGATTTTTACCAAGATGAATTTCGATTGGCGACTGGGAACTTTTCACGGTGGCGCCACCCGCAGATGTGCCATCGAATGCCGCGAGGAGAACGCGAACATCATTGCCGCCTTTCTCGCTCACCATTTGTGGCGCTTCTATTTTGACGGCTTTTTTTCTCACGATGACTGAAACAGGCATCGCTTTTTTTTGGAGGTATTGTTTTCGGACTTTTCCTTCTGTCGTCTTTTCGTCTATTTTGAGGCGTAATTTCATTTCTTTTTTTCCTGAAGCTTTTGGCGCAATGATATCGAAATTGAGCGTTACATCCTGACCCGGCTTCACGACCGTCTGATCCATGGTGAGATTCGCGATTTTTACCGTACTGATGCCCTGTTTTTCCAGCGTGATGGAATGATCCCAAGTGGCACCACCTGTATTTCTCACGCGGATCCAGCCTTTTGCGGTTTCTGCAGGCTTGAGGAGCGGTATATTGATGCCGAGAATTTGACTGTCATACATCGTGTCGTAAACGAATGTCTCGAAATGCAGACCCGTATCGGCAAACCACGAGATCCCTTCTGCGACCGGAGTCATATATTCGCTATAACTTCCCGTCTGCTGCGGTGCTCGAAGATTCATCACGAAATGACCGATCTGTCCTGGGGCAACTTTTTCATTTGTTAGAAATGCGATACGCGTGTCGGGGGTTTTCGTGAAGAGTGTTTTTCGGTCGCGACTTCGGTCGGTTCCCAGTCGCACATTGAGTGCGTCCTTATTGCTCCAGGTGACATTTCCGGTATTTTTGAGATCGACCCAGGCGGTGACTTTTTCCCCTGACCGCAGTGCAGAGTTTGGCCACTGGGCCTGGACAAATTCGTATTTCAAAACAGGAGATGTGAGATTCACGGGAAGCACGATCACTTTTTCGAGTTTCGTTCTTCCGTTGATGAGTGGTGCGAGTTTCACGATTTGATATTTTGAACGAACCCCGCCGGTGACTTCGAGATTGAGGCTGACCGTGGCCCCGGGGAGTACCTGCGATTGTACGGTATCTGAATGAATTTGGACGACATTCGTGAGTCCACTGGCATCTTCCGGCACGAGCTGAAGACTGCTCCATGCGACGGTTCCTGTATTTTTGATGAGCATGGGAACTTTTTTCACCTCTTCCGGATTGATGGAAAGATAATACTGTTGCGATTGATCTTCGTAGTTGAAACCTTTTGCCTGCTGCCTTTTGAATTGCGGTTTTTCTTCGGTGGTGGCGAGTTCGCGAGAAGAAAAGCCTCGAATGGTGGCGAGTTTTTTGTACACATACTCGCCGGGACAGGCGGTTTGCATGACATCACGATGACCCATGACATTTGGCGTCAACTCGCCGCGAAACATGGATTTTCCGCTCGGATCAATGCCGTGAATTTTGGCTTTTTCTCCGATGAGCTTCATGAGACTAATGAGCGCAGCATCGGTTATGTCATTTTTTTCGTAATTTCCCATGATGGAAATGCCGATGGAACCGGTGTTGGATTTGCCTGCGTGGCCGCCAATCACGCCTTCGCCACCGGCGCGACCTTCGTAGATATTCCCCTGAGGATCAATGATGTAATTGTAGCCGATATCGCCCCATCCACGACCGATAGCGTGCCAATAATAAATGTTTCGGAGTGCTAATTTCGGATTATCGAGATCGGCGGTTGAGGCGGTGTGATGGATGATGATTTTGGAAATTTTTTCTGGATATTCGAGCGGCCAAGTGAGGGGCTCACCGGTTGGTGCATACTCCACACGGCGCACGATCATGAGCTCATCAGAGAACTTCTCTGCATAGTCCGGATCTACTCTTTTGATATCGGCTGGCGGACGATCACTCTTGTAGATGCGCAGAGATTCATCGGCGCCCCACTGCGCACGGGAAATGATCTGGACGCGCTGCGTGCCGAGTTGCTGCACGAGGGCTGAGGGATTTCGAGAGAGACTGGTGTCGGAGATGTCGGCGGCAAGAACTTCGTGAGTCGACTTCATTCCTTGCTCATTCATCACCGTCACTCGCATATCACTTACCTCCGGAGTCGCGTGGCCATCAGAGAAAAAGAGAAACTGATATTGGAATTTTTCGGAAGCGTTTATCGGCAGAAATCCTGTTTTTTT
>CAZFSD010000003.1:24548-30904 GCA_964521465.1 uncultured Candidatus Peribacteria bacterium
GTCTTTTTTTCTTCGTAACGGACATAGAATTCGACTTTTGTGCCTGCTGGCGTTTTCTGATTCCACTCAAATCCGAGAGCGGTGAATGATCTGTCTGTCACCAAAACTTTACTCAGCCGTGTGGATTGCTTTTCATATCGAGCCTTTAGTTGATCGGCGCCCGTGGTCGAGGTCGTCGACCGTGCTGATGCCAGAAAATTCCGAGCTGCATCCATTGTTAAGCGTTCCGGACTCTCAAATACCTCTGTTCGAGAATTCGACGATTCACTGAAAATATCTGTCCAATTTGCATCTGTTCCCAGTTGCAACATGGCTACTGCTCCGATAAAAGCCACGAGCACAAAGCCCTTTTTCCTGTGATTTTTTCTGTTGAAGATGTTTTTCATTGCTTTGATATTGTACACTTTGGATCCGATATTGGTACAAGAGAGCACTCGACACATTCACTTTTTTTGTGGTATAATTCTTTTGTTCCTGTTTTCATGTATGTCTCTTTCATATAATTTGACTTTTTCGAAGGTCAACGGGCTTGGTAAGACAACTCTCGAGAAAGATGGAGAAATCCTTCTTCATGAGCGTGGATTTCAGTTGCGCGGAAAAGGCGCCTATGATCAGGGTGAAGTGATTCATTTTTCCGATGTCGCTGATGTCACCTTTGAAGGCAAATCTATTACTTTTACGACTTTTTCGAAATTTCATTATGTTTTGAAAAATCTCTCAAATCTTTTTGATCAGTTTGTGCATGATTTTTTTCGTGCTCGCAATGAATTTTTACTGGAAGCACTTTTCCTGAAACAGGGAAAACATCTTTTGGACTTTGATGGAAGCTATGAATATTTTGACGCTGATGGCAACTGCCTTCACAAGGGTCCTGGAAAAATGCGACTCTATGAGGAATCGCTTGTGATCATGCCGCGCGATAAAGAGGCTTTGAGCATTCCATTCTCATTTCTCAAAATGCACGAATTCGATGAAGATGAATACCATCTCATTTTGTGGCTCGATGAAGGACAAAAAATCATTATCAATCAATTCGGGAATCAATTCGAAGAAATTCAGGAAAAATTCGAACACGCTTTGACACTCCTCTATAGCGATATTCTCAAAGGACTTCAGAATTTCTTTATTTCATTTCGTGCTGATGTTCTCGTGAAGCTTGCGAATGCCATGAAGCGCGGAAAACTGGTGCGAATGAAAGATCTCCAGAAAATTGATAGTAATTTGGCGAAGGCTGTCTATGATGCAGTATTTAAGGATGATATTTTCCTGAAAACGATTGAGCCCATGAAAAAACACATCGACGATGAGCATCTTTTTCTTGGCTTACGGGTCGTGGATGGGAAAAAGGATGTGTATCACTTTCTCGTCGTGATGGCTGATGAAAAACATAAACTTTTTTCGTGCACGGTGGGAAGTTATGAAGGCGATGTGCGAAAAGTTCAGGATACTTATTTTTTCCGTATGCAGGGTAGCGCTATTGAGACGATTTCCATGCTCAATCGGGCATTCGTACTCATGCATTTTTCCCTGGAGCCCCTCTGGAAAGATCAACGAGAACTTTCTAAATCACTCTACAAACTCGCAATTCAGAAACTTCCTTTCGTCAGAGCGGTCCGTGATGGCTTTCTCGGCCGTTGCCCTTCGATTTTGCCTGATATATTCGCCAGGAATCTGGAGAAGTTTTTGAAATAAAAATACTCTCTTGCACATTCCCCAAAGATATTTTTTCCATTCCGGGACATTCAGCCCACTCCCTCTCTCATTTCACTCATTCTTCATTATGCTGTCGCTCGGCTTCAAGGGCTGATTCTCATGGCGTGCCGAGCGACAGAATCCCTCCACGAAAAAATATCTTTGGGAACTTTGGAGAAATTTTTTTATTTCTCAATGCGGAAAAAAAGAATTCTGCACATTCCTTTCCAGAAAAAGGCTGGCTTCGCGAAAAGCGCTCAGGGAAGAAGGTCTTTTGTTTGAGAAGTCTCTCGATGCTTTCTTCCCTGCGCGAACGAAGGAAAGAGAAGTATTGAGAAGCGGTCCGACCGGAGTGGCCTTTCGCGAAGACGGGCTTTTTCTGGAAAGATGGAGAAAGAATCTTTTTCGCTCGCTCTTGAATTTTTTTTCGAAAGATAGTACAAGGTATCCATGACTCAACATTTTACTGATGCAAGTTTCGAATCTGAAGTTCTTAAGTCCGAAAAGGTCGTCCTGGTGGACTTTTTTGCGGAGTGGTGCGGCCCATGCAAGATGATGGCGCCGACGATCGATGAACTCGCTACGGAGCTCGATGGTCAGGCAGTTGTTGGCAAGATGGACGTGGATGAAAATCCTGAAACAGCCCAAAAATACGGCGTTTTCAGCATTCCGACGATTCTTGTCTTCAAACGCGGCGAACCGGTGGGAAATCCCCTCGTTGGCGTGCGCACGAAAGATGTCCTTCTCAAGGCAATCAAAGATGCGATGGCTGCCTAAGGATTGATAAATCGCGTTTCACAGTGATCGTTCGAGCTTTTTCGCTTCGGCAACCGCAATGCGGTCGACTTTTTGGTTGTATTTGTTGCCGGCGTGGCCGCGGACCCAGGTCCACTCCACTTTGTTTTTTTTATCTTGAACGGCTTGATAAAGTTCGTCGAATTCTTCCCAGAGATCGAGGTTGGTTTTTCGTTTCCAATTTTTCGTAATACTTTGGATGTAGAGATTTGAATCTGAAAAAAGCTGTACTGATTGACCAGTACATTCATTTTTTATCCATCGAAGTGACTCGATGATGGCCCGTAATTCCATGCGATTGTTCGTCGTATGAGGCTCTGCACCACTGATGATGAATTCTTTTTCATCATCGAGAATTACGCAGCCGTAAGCCCCAACTCCAGGGTTCCCCAAACAACTTCCGTCGGTGTAGATGTGTACTTTTCGCATTGCTCTTTACTTCTACCACGAATTTCGTTACGATAAAAGTACTTTATTTCTCTAACCTCACTCACATCATGGCAGTCAAAACAAAGAAGGCCAAAAAGACAGTAAAGAAGGCCAAGAAGACCGTTAAGAAGGCAAAAAAGACAGTCAAAAGAAGAAAATAATTTTTTCTCTTCTGTCTTTCCAAGAAAAAGGGGCACTCAAAATGCCTCTTTTTTTATTGCATGCGCAGGATTTTTTATGATTCAAAAAATGTCTCGCCTTCAATTTTTTCTGGTAAATGTTTTTGATCGACCTTCGCATTCTCGTAATCATGAGCGTATTTATAGCCCTGTCCATAGCCCCAATTCTTCATAAGCTTCGTGACGGCATTTCGAATATGGAGTGGTGGCGGAAGTGCGCCGGTTTCTTCGATGATTTTTTTCGTCGCATTCACGGCACGGTAACACGCATTTGATTTCGGCGCGCGTGAGAGATAGACGGCGAGTTCAATCATGGCGGTATTTGATTCCGGCATGCCGAGAAATTCTACTGCGTTCTTGGTGGCGATCGCGAGTACGAGTGCGTGTGTGTCGGCGAGTCCGATGTCTTCTGATGCAAAACGCACCATGCGTCGCACGATGTAGAGAGGATCTTCACCGGCTTCGAGCATGCGCATCGTGTAATACACTGCTGCCTGCTCATCGCTGTCGCGCATGCTTTTGTGGAGTGCGGAGATGAGATTGTAGTGTTCTTCTCCGTCGCGATCGTAGAGAAGTTTTTTTGTGGAAACAATTTCACGAATCACTTGTGGTGAAAGTTTTTTATTCTTCGGATAAAATGCTTCAATTTTTTCAAGCGTATTCAGTGCGAATCGTCCGTCACCTTGTGCGAGAATGGCGATGAATTTGATGGCGGTATCCGGATATTCGTGCTGCAATTTTCCTTTATCCTGTGCGCGAATGAGCATCTGCTCGATGTCACCTTCTTTGAGCGCTTCCAGGCGATGAACTTCCATGCGTGAGAGGAGCGCACTCGTGACGGTGAATGAAGGATTCTCCGTGGTCGCACCGATGACGGTAATTTCGCCGCGCTCGACATACGGCAAGAGAAAATCTTGCTGCTTTTTATTGAAGCGATGAATCTCGTCGATGAAGAGGATTGTCTTTTTCTGAAAAAGTCCGCTGTGACGCGCCTGTTCCACAATTTCTTTCATATCCTTCACGCCGCTGTCGACGGCGTTGACATGATGAAATCTCGCATTCGTGGAAGATGCAATAATTTCGGCGAGGGTCGTTTTGCCACAACCTGGTGGACCATACAGAATCATCGATTTCACGGAATCGGATCGAATCGCTTCGAAGAGAGGTTTCCCCGGCGCGATGAGATGCTCTTGTCCGACAAATTCTTCCAATGCTGTCGGCCTGACGGCGTGGGCGAGGGGGATTTTGATGGCTTCCATGAACGCACTCTAGCAAGAAGATTCCGGAGAGACAATTACTCTTTCCCCTCCTGCTTTTCTTTCACTGCGTGAGGGAAAATCCTTGCTTCGGTGGCGGCGATTTTTTCCCTTCTTGCCTTTACTACTTCTTCCATTTGCTCATTTGTAACTTCGTCACGAACGACTGTTTTGTTTCTTCCGGTTATTTTGGCGACATAGACGGCGGCATCGGCTTCTTGAAGCGCGTTTTCGACGGCACTTTCGACATCTTCCACGGATGTTACAGGGCGCCCATCCTTCTGCTCCTGATTTGGCACGGAGAATTCTGCAACTCCGATACTCGCGGTCACATTGAGGCCTACTCTAGTTGTTGGGTCTTTGACCTTTTCTCGAATAAGCTGACTGATTCTCGCTGAGACTTTTTGAGCCACGATCTGGGCTCGCTTCTTGTCTGGCATTTCTATCGATGTATCGGCATGAAAAAGAATCACTTGAAATTCCTCGCCTCCGTAACGAACGGGAATATCGGATCCTCGCAACTCTCTCAGTGCCTCTCCGACACAGGCCAAAACTTCATCCCCTACTTCATGACCATAGGTGTCGTTAATCTTTTTGAAATGATCCAAGTCCACCATCATCACCGCACCGCGAATATCCACCCCTTTTTGGCGTAAAAGTCGCTTTGCTTCACGCTGCACAGCCCGCTTTTTTCCATGTCGATTGGCAAGACCGGTCAAAAGATCAATACCGGCAATTCTTGCGCGGGCCGCAACATCCTGGGCCGATGTCTTTTCTCCTCTTCTTCCTGCTTTTGTTTTTTCTTCTTTTGTGTGTATGGCACTGGCAATTCTTCTCATCACATCGCGCTTGATTTCTTCTGGAGTTTTATCTTCCGGTTTTTTTCTTTCCTTGGTCTTCCCCTCCTTCAGCTCTTTTTCATACTCTTCCAATGCTTCTGCTCTTCTGCTGACCCTGAGCGCGAGACCGTGGATGTATTTTTGAGGATCAATGCCGAGCGTTTTGATTGTGTTCAGCTCCTCTTGTGTTGGCTTTATCTCTTCCGGCAATTCCTCCCATTTTTTTCCCCACGAGGATGTCTTTTGCATCGGCGTTTCACTGTCACTTCCATGATGGCCGGTATTTCCATTCTCCGGGGTGTCATTTCCCTGCTCCGGATTGTCTCTGTTCGGTGTTGTCATATTCGTATTATAACATATTTCTGCTATCTGTTAAATAGCAGAAATATGTTTCTTTTTATACAAATTCCAAAGCTAAAGCAGCTTTGGATGCTCTAGGATTGCTGCATCGCATCTTGTTTGCGACTCCAGGTCCACAAGCCGAGGCCGAGGAGCAACGCGACGAGGCCGAGGCCGCCGTAGAGATACATACCGTCTTCTGCCATCGCGATGCTCGCACTATCGTCTTGGACATATCCCATCAATTTTGCGAGTTCTTCGGTGTTATTTTTCACCTCACCCTCGCTCATGCGGGCAGTGTTTCGAGCAATATTTTGGACGTAATCCTGTTTCACCATGTATTCATTCACACTCAAAGTAACGAATGTAATACCTCCGAGAAGAAAAAGGACCGAAAGCGAAAGAAGTGTTTTTTTCATAATCCTATTTTATACATGTTTTTTCTCTTCGCCTAGTCCGCCCATCTTGACGAGTACTTCGAATTCATTCTGAGTTATGGGAGCAACGGAAAGTCGTCCTTGTCGCACGAGTTTCATATTTTTGAGCTCGGGAATTTGCTTGATGATACTCAGCTCGACGGGATTTTTGAATGCTTTTCCCACCTCTATGTCCACCATAAGCCACCGCGGATCATCAGCGGTGTGATCGAGGTACGCTTCTCTGATGACTTTCGCGGTTCCCATGATGCGGCGTTCATCGCCGGAATGATAAAAAAGCACTGCGTCGCCTTTTTTCATGGCGGCGAGATTGTTACAGGCTTGATAATTCCGCACGCCGTTCCAGAATGTTTTCTTTTCTTTGACGAATGTGTCCCAGCAGTAGGTGGA
>CAZFSD010000003.1:31004-53325 GCA_964521465.1 uncultured Candidatus Peribacteria bacterium
GTATAATCAAGCTTATGAACGCCTTGAATCGTTTTTGCAGTGTGGTGTATGAGATTGGACTTTTGGGGACGATTCTTTTATGTATTCTGGCGCCTTTTCATGGGTCTCTGACGCAGTATTTTTCGGTAGTACGGAGTGTGGATGCGTCGCATGTGGTGGTGACCGGTGACCCTGCGGATCTTGCCGCGGTGCCGATCGGGGCTCCCGTGGATCTCTATCGATTCAAGAGTGGCTGGAAATCGGTGGTGAAGAGCGCTTCTGTGGAATCGAAATCGGAGAGTGAGATGGTGATCACTTTTGAAACGACGAAAGGTCGCGTGGGCGCCAGTAACCGCGTGGGCGCGACGGCGACACAGGTGATATACTTTCCTCGCGGATTCTTTTTTTGGTTGGAAATTTTTGTGATTCTTGGAGTTTTTGGCTTGTATACGATTGTGCGCGGCGTGACGAGGAAATCGCCTTTTGTCCTGGTTTCCGACGCATTGCGAAAAATTCGAGTTCCGAAACATTTAATTTTTTGGCTCGTGAACATTGCTGCCGTCGTTCCTTTTGTGTGGTTTCTGGGGCAAATGCCCGTGCGACTTTTGCTGTATATTGCGCATGCAATTTTTCGTTTTCGTGCTGATGATGCGGCGATTGTGGCGACGCTTGCGCCTTATCTCTATGCCGGCATTGGGATCTGGTATTGTACTTTTCTTGGGTGGAAGCGGCGCTCACCGGTTCTCGCTTTTTGGCATTTTCTTTCCTATAAAAAACCGAGTACGGTCAAAAATATTTCTTTTGAGCGTGGTGTTTTTTTGTGGGCGCTTTATTTGGTGGTGGTCTACGCTTTTGCCTCGACGCTGTTGAATTTTCTGCACGGAAATCTTCTCGCCATGAAACAGATTGGCTGGCCGGCTCCTTCGCTTGCGGCGACTTTTGATTCCCTGAAATATGGCGTATGGTCGCTGACGGTCGTGGGTTGCCTCATCGGCTATGGGCACTCTGTCGTGAGTATTCTGTGGGGCAGGTATGTTCGTCATCTGGATTTTACGGTCGTGGGTTGGCTCACGAATGGGTTTTGTTATCCCCTGTTTGGCGTCGTGATCTGGCAGATGATTCCGTCTTTTTATGGCAATAATCCGATCATTACCGATGGAGGACTGCAAGTTTTGATGTTGGGGATGGGACTTTTCCTCAATGTTTTTTACATGCTCAGTATCTGGAATTTGGGACCGATGTTTGGATTGATGTCAGACAAAGGCGTGCGGACCTTCGGATTTTATAGCGTCGTACGGCATCCGAGTTACATGCTGGAGGTGCTCATGTTCCTAGTGACCGAGATGGTGTCACTCACTACGGGCGTGCAGTGGCTCAGTATTTGCATGTATTTTTTTCTCTACTGGATCCGCTCAGAACGCGAAGACAATTTCATGTGGTATGCGAATCCGAAATATCGCGAGTATCAGGAAAAAACGCCGTATAAGTTTATTCCGGGGGTGTATTGAGTGGGGCGTGTTGAGTCCTGTTTTCTTATTTTTCGGAACTTCTTGGAGCGGGTAACGGGAGTCGAACCCGTGTCTTAACCTTGGGAAGGTCACATAATAGCCGTTATACGATACCCGCGCTTCTTTCGCAATTCAAAAAAGAGCGATGGTATTGTACCACATTCGACTCCGGTGAGAGTTATTTCATGCCGTGTTACTTGTTTTTCATGTTCTTGCACGGCGACAAATTGCTGCGGAGACTATAATAGGTATCATTGTATGCGTCTTCCAGGAGTGCTGACCCCGTGTAGCACGCATCGTCTTGATACGCTTTCGTTGCCTTGGGCTCCATATCTTCTATTTCATTGCATATTGCCGCTCTCTTCCCTGGATCCTCTGTGTCTGCTGCTTTCCTCACCTTTGCAGCATATTCGTAGACCATACTTCTTGTGGGTGAACACTCCTGCTGATCCTTGCAGCCCGGTGATCCTGCCATTACGCTTGCTGCTGCGATCGGTGCCAGAACTGTTTTTATTGCATTTTTCATAATTTTTACGGGGAAATAATATACTGATATTTGTATTTTACAAGTTAAATATCTTTTGTCAAGTTCCTTTCTTTGGTCCGAGGCGACTTTTCAGCTTTCGCGTATGGTCGATATGATGTTTTTTGCGCTATAATGTGGTGTATGAAGAATTTCTTCAAGCATTTTGGGGCTCCTGTGACCGTTCTTCTCTTGATGGGGATGTATGGGGCTTTTCGATGGGCGGGAATGGCGCATGATGGGAATGCGATTGTCGGGCCTTTTACTGTGAATTTTGATATTTTCGCCATGATTGCGGCGGTTTCAGCGATCGTCATTGGAAGCTATTCGATGTTTCGAGAGGCTCTGGAGAATGTTTTGGAAGGGCATTTTTCGCTCGATTATATTGCGATTTTGGCGATTGTGCTCTCACTGGTGATGCAGAATTTCTTTGTGGGAACGGTGATTGCGCTGATGCTCTGCACCGGGCGAACTTTGGAAGAATATGGCTCGACGCAAGCCAAAGAGTCGCTCACGAAACTCTCCAGTCGCATTCCGGATGAGGTGCTGCTTTTCGAAAATGGTGCCATTGGTTCGCGGGTGAGTATCGGCGATGTGAAGGTTGGGCAGCAGGTTTTTGTGCGCAAGGGCGAAGTGATTCCGCTGGATGGTGTGCTTTTTTCAGAAAATGCTTATGTGGATGAATCGTCGCTCACGGGTGAACCGTATCTCATGGATAAAATTCGCGGTGATCAGATGCGCAGTGGTACGGTGAATTTGGGAGAGGGTTTTGTGCTCGATGTCACGAAGGCGGAAAAAGATTCAACCTACCACAAAATCATTCGCATGGTGACAGAGGCGCAAGAGGAAAAGCCACCACTCGTGCGCTTGGCGGATCGATGGAGCTTGATTTTTACTTTGGTGACTTTTGTCATCGTGGGGGTGACCTATTTTTTCACCCGGGATTTATCGCGAGTGTTGGCGATTCTCGTGATTGCCACGCCGTGTCCGCTCATTCTCGCCACGCCGATTGCCCTGATGGGCGGAATGAATGCGGCGGCGAAAAATCGTATCATTGTAAAAAAGCTCGCGAGTCTGGAGGTACTTTCGCGCGTCGATGTCATGATTTTTGATAAGACGGGGACGCTGACTTTGGGAAGACCGGTTTTGACGGACATTCACATTGAAGACGGCGCGTATCATCGAACCGAGATTCTGGGCATTGCGGAAGCCATCGAACGCAGCTCGCTCCATCCTTTTGCGAAAGCGATTGTCGAGGCGGCAAAAACTGCGAATGCGCCAGTACTCCATGCACAGGAGTTGCGGGAAGTGATTGGTCACGGCATTCACGGAACGGTTTCCGGGAAACGCTATGAACTTTCAAAAATCACCGGCCAAGGCATGGGGATTCAGATGATGGAATATCCCCATGGTGACGATGACAAAGGTCGCCTGATTGCACGCTTCTCTTTTGATGATGTCCCAAAACAAGAGTCGGCTGGAGTAGTTGAGCAACTTCTCCATCAGGGCATGAAGATTTTTATTTACACGGGTGATCGTCGTGAGGCTGCGGAAAAAATTGCCGCCGGACTTCCTGCGGGTATCCAAGTACGAGCGCAGTGTACGCCTGAGGATAAAAAAAATGGCATTCATGATCTCAAGGCTGATGGGAAAATCGTGGCTATGGTTGGCGATGGAATCAATGATGCACCGGCATTGGCGCTCGCCAATGTGGGTATGGTTTTCAGTAATGAAGAACAAACTGCTGCGTCTGAAGCGGCGGATATTGTCTTTCTCGGCGGGGATTTTTCACTGGTTCTGGAATCTTTGACGCTCGGACGACGAACGATTCGTATCGCAATCCAGAGTATTTTTATCGGGATTGGTCTCAGTGTCGTCGGCATGCTGTTCGCCGCATTTGGCGCGGTTCCGGCGTTTGCTGGGGCACTCTTTCAGGAGTTGATCGATGTCATTGCGATTCTGAATGCTTTAAGGGCGGCGAGACTGTGATTTCTCGCTATTCTCCATCTTTTTGAGAGAGCAATACAAAGAATTATTTCTCCGTAGGAACCGGGCAGCTCGTTCGGATTCCGAGTTCTTTCAAGCTCTGCTCACCGGTGAGGCGTGAACCGTCGGCGAAAATCCAGGTTGGATAGGATGCAACTTTTTTCTCTTCGCAGAGTGCTGGCTTCCCTTTTGGGTCGCGGCCGTCACACTCCACATAGTTGACCTGGGCAAAACCTTCTTCACCGAATGCTTTTTTCTGATTCGTGCAATGCGGACACCAGAAAGCGCCATACATCACCGCACCTTTATCCTTCAGACATTTTGCAAAACCAACATAGGTATCGCCCACTTTATCGCAACCCGTCAGGAGCAAGAGGCTCGCGGCGATGATTATGATTTTCGTTTTTTGTGCCATAGAGAAAAAGTAATAGCGAATAAAAGAAGAATAAGAATTTGTTGTGCAAGGCAGAAAATGCAAATGGCATAGAGTTTGAAAAACTCCACATAGGTGAGCCATCCAGAAAATGCTACGCCGATGCCCAGGATTAAAGTGATTGCAGCGAGTATTGTCGTATTTTCAAAATTTTTTCTGAAAAAAGTGGCGATGAAAAATCCTGCATAAGTCAGGAATCCCAGGATCGACACGGGAATTCCAAAAAGCTCCGAATATTCACTTTTATTGACGATGTCGCAATTGATAAATTGACTCACATTACAAAAAGAATCGCCTGCCGGCTTGTAGTGCTGATAGATGAGGTATCCCGTAATGAGTATCCCGAGAAATGAGAAAATCTGAAGAAGTCGATGTTTCATAATATAAGTCTCATCACTGGCTTAGGAGCATCCCGCACTGCTGAGCAGGCTGGTGAATGATGTACTTTGGGAAATACCTTTTGATGATCCGTAATTTTTCATGTTCGTGCAAATATCATTTTGTGATTTTCCGCAGGCTTTTTGAGTTTGCCAATCGAGCGGACTGATCGTATTGCTGCAAACAGAACCCAAAACCGTCGTTTCGAGTCCTCCTTTTGTCTGAGCCGGAAGAATAATTGGTGTTGATGTGGCGGTATCTGCTGCTTTTGCGGCGTTTGCGGAAACCATCTGCTGAAGGTCGCGATATTTGGTATTGAGGTCAATGATCGACTTCTGAAGCATATTGAGGCTGTCAATAATTGCCTGATCGCGAACATAAGAATCGTTGTCAATTTTCTTGGCACTGTCTGTCACGATTTGCTGCATGGTGGCAACAATGGATTTCTTGTCAGTGTTGCCATAAAGAATCCCTTCCAGTTCCGCGAGTCGTTCATTGGCGTGCGTGGTATCTGCTGGAGTCACAACGGTTGGAGCCGCTTTTCCTTGATTGATCGCTGTTGTCAAAATTCCATACATGCGATCCAGGAGGACGGTCACTTCTGCTCGAGTCAACTCTTTATTTGGACGAAATGTCTTGTCTTCAAAACCTTTCACGATGCCAACATTCTGCATGTTTTGAACGGCCTGAAAAAACCAATCATCTTTTGATATATCCGTCAGAGTGACGGACTGACCGTATGCGACACTCGCGGTCAAAGTAAAAGCTGCAGCAACGAGAAAGGTGAGAGATTTTTTCATATTTTGATTATTTCACAGCATGGTCCATGTTTCAATTTGTAGATTTTTCTTCTTCGATACTTCACATTGACAGGATTTTTATTATATTTCAAATCCTCGAAAATATCCTCTGGCGGCCAGGGGGTTTCAAAAAACATATATCTTGATTTTCAATTTGGAGCGGGTAAGGGGAGTCGGACCCCTGTCTTCGGTTTGGAAAACCGACATAATAGCCGTTATACTATACCCGCACGCTTTCTTACTCTTTAATTTTTACTTCCGAGCGGGCATATTATAACAAAAACTCTATGGGTCACAAATTTTTTTCTTTTTTGGCTGCTACAAGCCTTTCCCTGAGTGCTCCTTTTACGGTTTTGGCACAAAATCCTGGCGTGACCGGTGAAAATCCCGCCGTTTCCCCTCTTCCTGTGAATTCTGGAGCGCCAAAAAGCTGCTCCGAAGCGATTCAGGGCGTATTTCAAAGTCGTCTCGATGAGATGCTTACGGCTTTCCGTGCTCAAGATAATTCTGTCGCTTATAAAACTTTTACGACGGCGGAATTTCGACGAACGGTTCCTTTGCAAAGTTTCAGTGAAATTCTTCTGGGCACCGGCCTTTCCGGAGAATTCCTGACCTGGATTCGCGGTGAAGTCGCCACTGATAGCAAGAGTGCGAATGTTATGGCACGCACGCAGGATGGCGATGGTATTTCGCATCTCGTGCAGCTCTCCTTGGTGCAGGATGGTGGCGCATGGAAACTCAATACCGTCACAGAGGCTCCTCTTGTGGATTATCTCCTTCGGACATTTCCTCAGGGTGATCGACTCGATACTTTCGTGAAAGCGGAAATCGATGGCCTCGCAAAAGCTATTACCGCCAATGACTATCGAGGTTATCACAAACATCTCTCCCGAGGTGCGAAAGTAAAGATCACGCCGGGAAATTTGAAGAAAATTTTCAGCACTTTCAAAAAAGAAAAACTTGATATTGCATTACCAGAAACTGGCTTTGCTTTTACTCCTTGCTTCCCGAGTCCAACAAATGCCGGCATTATGGTCGTGGAAGGAGATTATAAGAACGCTGGATTCAATATTCACTTTCGTTTTGAATATGCGAAAGAATGGATCTGGAAATTGAATGGATTCAATATCGACGCCAACCCTCTCAAGTAATCCCCATTCCTGGGATTTGAAAAACCCCGCCACATGTGGCGGGGTTTTTTGGTTCATGATTCATGAGGATCCCTCAAGACCAGAATTAAGGGTGTACCGATTGCTGAAGAACTGTCCAGTTTGTAGCACCGCTTGCACAATAGAGTGTTGCCGAAGAGATATCTGCTGCGGCACTGTTTTTCATGGAAAGATCTGCTGCTGCTCCACCAATCAAGCGAAACACCGCTTCCGCATTTGTTCCATTGATCGTGCGAGCGTTGTTGGATGTATCAATGACGAAGATTGTTACGATTCTTCCAGCATTTGCCGTTGATGCATTACAAGCGCCGAGATTGAATGCCTGGGTACCTGCGGCAGCAAGAATGACGATCGGAGAACCGTCCCACTCTGCAGTTGTGTCGTTGGTTCCTGCGGCTGAACTGTACTGTGACTTCATGGCGAATGGGGCGTTGACGAAGACCTTCCCTTGCGAGATACCGCTTCCTGCCGGTGTAATGTTCAAATCTACGCTTGTGTCTGCTGATCCACTGTTTGCCACCGAATCTGTTCCGAGCGTTGGACCTGTTCCCGTATTGGCACCGGATATTTTTACAAAGTTCGTTGCTGCGGTTCCTGCAGTTGAGACTGGGATCACTCGGAGACCCGGAGCGTCATATTGTGCGTAGTTTCCGATTTGAACATACGCCGTGTTCGTACTCGTACCTGGAGCAATCAAGAAATTGTTTCCACCTCCATTGGCCTGTGTCAATTGACCTCCAGTAGTTGATGTACTTCCTGCCGCCATAATTTTTATCACTCCTGCACCACCTGCCGTGGTATTACCAGGGATAAGCTTGATGCTACCACCGGTTCCCCCTGCGGATCCACCGTCTGCCGCTTGAATGGTGATGGTTCCTCCGTTCGCGCTGACACCATTTGTGAGTGCTCCGGTATTGATTGTCAGGTCTCCCGATGCGTTAGCGCCGGTTGTTGTTCCTGTTGAGATCGTGACCGTACCAGAAGATCCCGCAGTTGCGTTCCCTGAACCGAGTACCACTGTTCCTGATGCGCCGGATGTTGTTGTTCCTGATTTCACACTGAGTGCTCCTGATGCGCCGGATGTTGCACCGCCGGCACCTGTGACGATCGTGACAGCTCCGCCGGTTCCTGTAGCACCGCCGGCTCCGCCCGCGACTCCTGATGCACCACCATTGGCAGAACCCTGACCCGCACCACCGGTTATTGATGTAATACCACCAGCGGCATTCCCGGCCGTTCCTGCTCCACCAACGAGCGTCACTGCTCCGCCGGTTCCTGAAGATGATCCACCAGCACCACCGGTCCAGCTAATTGCACCACCGGTGCCTGTTGCTCCACCAGCTCCTGCAGTTCCCGTGATTGCTCCACCAGCTACTGCAAGAGAACTTGCACCTGCTGTGAGCGTGATTGTGCCTCCGGCTGCGCCAACATTCGACCCCCCGTTGGAGGCAGATCCTGCAGCTCCACCCATGAGTGTCAATCCTCCGCCGGCTCCTGCGGTGTTTGTTCCGCCACCAGCGTTGGTAGAAGATCCTCCGACTCCACCAGCGAAGGTGTACGATCCACCGGCTCCACCGGTTGATCCATTTTGCGATCCTATTCCACCAGCTCCCAGTGCTATCGAAAATCCACCTCCGATACCTCCGGTACCTCCCGATGATCCTGAAGCACCACCATCACCAAGTCGTTGCGTCGTTCCTACGGCGCAGGTTGGGTAGTCGGTACAACTCGTGATGGATCCACCGCGTCCTCCGGCCGCATTTCCTGTTCCTTCTCCACCGGCACTCGTTCGGATGAGCAAAAGTCCTCCGATGGCACCGGCCGTATTGTCTGCGTCTGTTGTTCCACCAAGACCTGTTGTGAGTGTAATGTTTCCACCTCTTCCCGCAGCTCCACTTGGACCATCAGCACCTGCTCCACTGGTGATGGCAATGTCACCCCCCGTGCCGCCGGTCGTTGTCGCGCCTGAACCCGCCGGGGTCGCTGTGATCGCAATCGATCCTCCGTTTGATGCTCCCGTTGGAGCTACGGATGACCCAATCGTCACCGTTCCCGGAGCCGATGTTCCTGCAGTTGTTCCTGCTGATACCGTTACTGCTCCTGAAGCATTATTTCCTGTAGATGTTCCTGAAGAAATGCTGACGGCACCCGATGCGGCGGCTGTCGCATTTCCTGATCCGAATGCTGCCGTACCTGATGCGCCGGATGTTGTTGTTCCCGAGGCAACGGTTACCGCTCCTGATGCTCCCGAAGTTGCGCCACCGGCACCGGAAGTCAGCGAGAGTGCCCCACCTGTTCCTGTTGCACCTGCTGCTCCACCGTTCAACGCTGCTGCTCCACCATTTCCTGAAGTGGATCCTGCACCAGCACTGATTGTCAGTGCTCCACCGGCCGTTGCCGCCGTCGTCGTATCAGCGACTTTCAATGTGTGCGGTGCTTCTTTTGTCAGCTGCACGGTTGTCGTACTAATGGTTCCACTCACATCAAGAGTTCCACTGAGTGTCGTGGTTCCTGACGCCGTGAGATCTACGGTAGATACATTAGTGCCAATCGTTGTTGCGAAGGCATTTTGTGAAACGAGCAAAAAAGCCGAGAAGACGACGAGCGCCATCCGGAGACCTTTTGCTCTGCGACTGTTTTGAATCATACAGTTTAAGTTGAGGATAGAGAATAACTATTGGAGTCATTGTATCTCTCCCCTATTTTTTGTCGATTTTTGCAGCTGAAAAGATGTTCACAAAATGGAAATTGTGTTCGAATTTACTTCCTCTTTTTTCCAAAAATATTTTGACTATCCAATCACGAATTCTTGGCCTGGGAGTGGCACCTCCACGAGATTTCCAAATCCGTGTTCTTTGAGGATTTCGGCGAAGTCGAGACCTTGACCTTCTTCTGCGTGGACGAGGAATATTTTTTTCAATCCTTTGATGCGCTGAATGTAGTCGAGCAAGTCACTGCGATCGGCGTGGGCGGAAAAACCATCCATGACTTTCACCTCTGCCTCCACATTGTATGGATCTCCGAAGATATTCACGGACTTTTGACCGTCGAGAAGTTTGCGACCGAGAGTATTCGCTGCCTGATAGCCGACGAGAAGGATGATATTTTTTCGATTTTCGATGTTGTTTTTCAAGTGATGAAGAATGCGTCCATGCTCACACATTCCGGAAGCGGCAATGATGATGGCGGGACCGTTGAGATCGTTCAGTTTTTTGGACTCTTCGGCGCTGGCGGTATATCTCAGACGACCGAAACCGAATGGATTTTCTTTGTTTTTGAGAAACTCTTCATTCGTTTCTTCGTCGAGACATTCGAGATGGTCCATAAAAACTTCCGTGAGGTTTCCGGAGAGTGGACTGTCGACGAAAATCGGAATTTCCGGAATTTTTCCTTCTTTCGTAAGAATATTGAGGAGATAGACGATTTCCTGGGTGCGTTCGAGAGCGAAAGCAGGAATAATAATTTTCCCCCCGCGCTTCACCGTTTTATTGATATACTCTTCGAGAAGGCTTTCCATGTCCATGAGCGACGAATGGAGACGATTGCCGTACGTTGCTTCGATGATGAGATAATCGGTCTGCGGAAGATAGTCCGGGTCTTTCAAAAGCGGGAGACCTTTACGGCCGAGATCGCCGGTGAATGCGACGGTATATTTGCTTTTTGTCTCTTTGTCGTCGACGGTCAGGTAGGTAATCGCAGAGCCGAGAATATGACCAGCATTGAGGAACTCGGCTTGGACACCCGAAAAAATTTCAAACTTTTCATTGTATTTTTTTCCGACAAAATGTTCCATGGCTTTTTCCGCGTCCTCGACGGTATAGATAGGATCTTCGCACTGTTTATTCTTTTTGCGGAGATATTCGACTTCACGCTCCTGAATTGATGCACTGTCGGCGAGCATATATTTGGCGACATCTTTCGTGGCATTGGTCGCGTAGACACTTTTTTTGAAGCCTTTTTTGATGAGCAGTGGAATGAGCCCCGAATGATCGATGTGGGCATGTGAAAGGGCCATAGCATCGACATCACGAGCGTCAAAAGGGAGATTCCTATTTTTCTCTTCGGATTCTTTGCGCTTCCCCTGGGACATACCACAGTCGAGGAGCAGCTGCTTGCCGTTGATGGTCAATAAGTGCTTGGAGCCGGTGACTTCGCGAGCGGCACCGAAGAATCGAATGTGCATGGAAAATTTTTGTTTATTTGTAGAGGTTTTTTGAGGTTCTGAGCCTTCTTCCTATTATATCACATTTTGTCCCATTGTGGAATGCTTTTATAGAGGGAGAATGTGCGTGGCACTGTGTCGAGCCGACCACCTTTTCCTGGCTTCCATATAACATCCAATGCGAGTCCGTGCTGGGTTTTATCGCTCCAATATTGGTCAAAAATGAAATTGCCGAGGGAGTAGTAAATCGGAACATCTTTGTAGGTTTCGGTGTTTTCCACGACATGCGGGTGATGACCGACGATGAGATCGGCGCCATTGTCGATAAAAAGATGCGCGAGATCTTGCTGCCTCTGTGTATTTTTGAAGCGGTATTCTTCGCCCCAGTGGATAAACACGATCACATGATCAACTTGGGTGTCGAATTTTTTGACGAGCCGTGCAGCCTTCTCCTCATCCAACCTTCGCGTGGCGTCATGAAAACCGATGAAGGCGAAGGATTGATCTTTGATTTTTTTCACCAGAACATCGTGATCACTCGGCAAGATTGGGTCGCCGAAATGTTCAACGCCGGCGGCTGCGAGAAATTGCTTTGTTTCTTCAAGTCCTTTTTGACCTCGATCGAGCGTGTGGTTATTGGCAATGCTCACGATGTCGATATTATTTTTCTTGATGATCGGCGCAGTATCCGGTTCAAATGCAAAAACGGTTCCGGTCTGTGCATGACTCGGACTCGTCACAATTGGACCTTCGAGATTGGCGATGGTCAGATCTTGATCGCCTTCTGTTAATTTCCCCTGGAAAGGATAATCGTGGCCACCCTTGTCCATGAGCGTTCGAACAAATCGACCGAGCATAACATCACCAAAGAAGCGCATGGTCACAGCGTCGTTATCGATTCTTGATTCGGTTTTCTGAACTTGAATTTCGACTTTTTTTTCTGTGGAAATATCAGCTTTCTCGACTTTTTTCGAAAGACTCAAAAATGTGAGCACGCCCACGAGGAGAAGGCCGAGAATGGCGAGTGCGGCATTTTTTTTGATCATGATTGTGGTTCTTCTATAAGGAGAGTGTCCAGTTTTCCGGATTTGTTCAGTGCGCTAAGATCATCGAATCCACCGATCAGCTTGTCGTTGATGAAAATTTGAGGGACGGTTTTTCGACCTTCGCTGCGAGCGAGCATTTCGTCGAGAAAATTCAAGTTTTCGATCACATCTTTTTCCTCATAGGTGACACCCTTGCTCTTGAGAAGTTCTTTGGCGGCGGTGCAGTAGGGACAATAATCTTTTGTGTAGATTTCGATTTTGGGCATATCCATAGCTTTTTTGAGCGATTATGCCTATTATAGGGACCATGAAATTTCGACGCAATGATATCGCTGCTGTTTCGATTGAAAAACTTGCACTTGGTGGTCGCGGTGTGGGCTTTACCAAAGATGCGACTTTTTTTGTACAGGATAGCGTTCCGGGCGACGAAGTCGAGGCGCGCGTCACCTTTCACAAAAAACGCTACGCTGAGGCAGAGCTCGGAAAAATCATAAAGCCATCTCCGGATCGTATTGCGCCACGATGCAAACATTTTGGCTCTTGCGGTGGCTGCAGTTGGCAGATGCTCCCGTATGAGAAACAGCTTTTTTGGAAAGAAAAACAGGTTCGTGAAACACTCCAACATGTGGGAGGATTTGTGGATCCAGAGGTTTTGCCGATGATGGGGACTGAGGGTTTTGATCAGGGGCCCTGGTTCTATAGAAACAAAATGGAATGGAGTTTTGATCCGGGCGAGACCGGTGATGTGCGGGCGGGATTTCACCTGCGCGGACGATGGCATGATGTAGTACAAGTGGAAGAATGTTTTTTGCAATCCGGTGAGTCGGTAGAAATTTTTAAAGTGCTTCGGGGTTTCTTTGCTGAGCGAGCGCGCGTGGCGCGAGAAAAAGGCACTGATCCTCTCGTGCCGGGCTCCATGACGGTTCGGGAAGGCAAGCGAACTCAGGAGATGATGGTCGTCATCTCTTCGCCGCACAAAAAACTTTTGAGCCACGAAGAGGCGAAGAATCTTCTGGAACAATTGTCGGCGTTTCCGCGGATTGTGTCGGTGGTGCATGTGCAGACGGGGGTCTGCTTTCCGTCGCCGGAGACCATTTTTTCTGGCAATGGTTTCTATCGGGAAGAGATGGTCATTCAAGGGCCAAAGAGCGAAGTTCCATTGCAATTTGAGGTGCGTGCTCAGGCTTTTTTTCAGCCGAATCCCCTCATGGCAGAAAAAATGTATGGTGAAGTTTTGCGCTGCAGCGATGTTTCGGCGAATGATGTGGTGATGGATCTTTTTTGCGGAACGGGAACCATTGGCATTGCCCTTGCGCGTTTTTGTGGGCGCGTGATCGGCATCGACAGCGAGGCGGCGGCGATTACGAGTGCGCGAAAAAATGCCGAACTCAATGAGCTTTCAAACATCGAATTCCACCAGGGATTTGTGCAGGATGTTTTGCCGTCGATTTCGGCAAAACCATCGGTCATTGTGCTGGATCCTCCGCGCGCGGGACTCGCTCCGAAAGCGCTCGAGCAGGTGATACATTTGAAAGCGGCGAAAATTGTGTATGTCTCCTGCAATCCCGCAAGTTTCGCAAGAGATGCCAAATTTTTGTGTGACGCCGGTTATAGCCTGCGTCAAGTCCAACCTTTTGACCAATTTCCGCACACTGCTCATATTGAGCTCGTCGCGAGTTTCGTTCTGAAGTAAACTTGCGGTGGAGGAAACTTCACTTTATTATTTTCTCTTATCTTTCAATCTTTAAAAATATTTTAATCTTCCTTCTGTATGAAACTTTTTTCACATGTATCACTTGAGGCTTTTGCTTCTGTTCGTGGATTTGTGTTTTTTCAGTCTTCGGGGAAGTTTTCGCCGCTCAGTGTTGACGGAAGTGATGTGGACGATTGGGGTGCTTTTCCAGATGCTGTCGAAGATACCACAAGCGTTCGATCTGTGAATTCCTATCGCGATTGGTACGGTGAAAATGTTCGTGCTGCAGCGAAAGTTGATATGAGAAATGATGAATTTGCTCAGGCAATGCGCGCGGACAGAGCAGTTGCGGCACGCCATGGCATTGATTATGATCGCAGTTGGGTTGACGGAGACCACAAGGTCGCCGTTCTTCAGTATGCTGAGAAAGTTGATGCGGCGATTACCCGAAAGCGATCCGGTGCTGATCTTTTTTTCGACGAAGCTGGTCAACGCTATCGTTCTTTCGATCCGGCAACAGAAGGTTTGGTTGAGGCTCGCCATACAACCGATGGAGGTCTTCAGTATCGCGCCAATCGTGATCAATATGCCGCTTCTCTTCGTGGGGCTGAGTTCCAGGACAATCCTTATGCAGCACAATTAAGCCGATCTGTTCGAGCTGGACAGTCCGGTCTTATCAATTTGGCGAAATATGCCCGAGACAGCGTCAACGGCAATCCGTATCAGGAAGTTGCCGATGATTCTCTAGGTGCTGCAACGGCTTCGACTTTGAAAACATTTGATCGCACTTCTCAAGTAGTTCGCGGTGCTGGTCTCAATCCTGCGGGGATTCATGGTGTTCCGACAGAACCTCTTTTTCAGGCTTCTGCCGATAACTCTGTTCGAGAAGATGCAGCGAAAGTTTCTCCTTCGCTCATGGATCGCGCTCGCAGTGCGATGTCTTCTGCGGCATCCGCCGTCTCCTCAGTAGCATCAAAGACTGCTACTACTGTCGCTGAGAAGGCAAAAGGCTTGTGGGGTCGTATGAAGGCTGGCGCTTCGAATCTTTTTGGACGAGAAGTGGAGGCGTAGTATACTGGCCTCATGAAAAAAACCTCACTCTCTTTCTCTGCTCTTGTACTCGCATCATTTTTCCTTTTGGTGCCCAGTGCGAGTGCTTTTACTTTTCTCAGCAGTCCGAATCTCAATGTCACAGAGCCCGCGCCGGGGAATCTCTACCTGACGGGCGGACAAGTGACCGTTGAACAGAAGGCGGCTGGTGATGTCGTCGCTGTCGGTGGCATGGTGGATCTTTTTCAAGATGTTTCCGGTGATGTTTTGGCTGCGGGTGGACAAATTTCCATTCATGGCAATGTCACGGGTGATGTCCGCGTGGCGGGTGGCAAAGTTCGTGTGAGTGGCAATATCGGAGGTGATCTCGTCGTCATGGGTGGTGAAGTGGAATTAGAACGAGGTGCGACGATTGCTGGTGGCGTCCTTGCACATGGCGGCATAGTCACGCTTGATGGCACCGTGAACGGCAATGTTCAGGGTATGATGGGGGTTTTGATGGTGCGTGGTTGGGTCAATGGCTCAATGGAGGTTCTTGCCGAGGATGTTTTGAATTTTTCCTCTTCCGCTCGCGTCAAGGGTGACCTGAAATACTTTTCCGAAAATCCAGCACGCATTCCCGCCGGAGTTGTCTCGGGAAATACCGAGCGAACGGTGAATCTTTTTGGTCGAATGCCGATTTCTTTTGGTTCGTTTTATCCAATTTGGCGCGTTGCTTCTTCAGCATTCCTCTTTCTGAGCATGCTCGTTTTGGGTGGGCTTTTCTTCTGGTTTATGCCGGGAGAAGTTCGTAGCGGCGCTCATGATATGCGATCTGACTTTTGGAAAAACTTGGGTATCGGTTTTGCTGCGTTTTTCTTGATTCCGATTACGGCTCTTCTTTTGGCGGTGACGGTTATTGGCCTTCCTGTGGCGGCTCTTTTGGGTATGGGTATGGCAGCGGCTCTTTGTGTTTCCCATGTTTTTGGCGCCATGTTTGTGGGAAATGCACTCTTTGCACGCGGTGACCATGAAAAAAGCACCACCACTTCCAAATGGCGTCTTTTCGGACGATACGCTCTTGGACTCTTCCTGGTCGCACTGCTTCGATTGGTTCCGGTTTTTGGACCAATCTTCTGCGCGATTCTCATTCTTCTCGCCTTCGGAACTTTCATTCGACGACGATATGAAATGCTGGAATTCCTGAAGACGAAGAAATACTGGAGCTAGAGTTTTTTCAGCCAATTCCTCGCCTCATCTTCTGTTTTGATTTCTCCGGAGAGTTGGAGTTCGTCCAGTTTTTCGAGAATTTCGCCAAGTTTTTTTCCTGGTGGAATACCGAGGATGGCCATGACATCACGGCCGGTGAGAAGTTTCTTGGGCTTCACGGGCATGTGTTTCATGTCTTCTTGATAGAGTTGGATAATCTGATTATAGAGACTGAAATCACCGGGAATGGTTCCGGCGGCGTCGGCGTGAAAGACTTGAAGAAGACTTGGGAATGCTTCGTGGAGGAACCATTTTCTGCGTTTTGCGACGGGCATGGTCACGAGTGGAACCATGGTCATGTGATGCTCTACAATCCAACAGACATGATCGATCAATTTGTTTGGATAGTGGAGACGCGTCAAGATATCACGAGCGATATCTCGGGACTTGCTCGCATGATGATCGTAGCGAATGCGCTCGGCGAGCTGGAAAGTGTCGTATTTTCCAATGTCGTGAAGGAGTGTGGCCCAGCGGACTTCGAGCGTGGCATCATCCGGGAGTGATTCCACTGCGCGCATGGCGTGTTCCCAGACATCGCCTTCTTGGTGATACTGATAGGGCTGTGCCAGGCCTTTGAGCTTCACAAGCTCGGGAATAATCGCCTCCAGAACTCCGGTATCTTCCATGTCGTCGAAAGCGGTGCGCATGTTTTTACTCATGAGGATTTTGTCGAGCTCTGCAGCAATTCTTTCGCCGCTGACTTTTTTGACGAGAGCGGCATTTTTTTTGATCGCGGCGTAGGTCTGCGGATGATATTGAAAATCGATCATGTTTTTGATGCGAATGGCGCGAAGAATACGCAGATGATCTTCTTGAATTCGTTTTTCCGGATCACCGATGAATCGTATGAGGCGAGCTTTGAGATCTTTTTGGCCTTCGACAAAATCAACAACCTGATCTTGCGTCTCTCCGGACTGACCTTTCAATGGATCGAAAAAAAGTCCGTTGATGGTAAAGTCGCGACGGAGGGCATCTTGCTGCGCGGTGGTAAATTCGATTTTTGTCGGACGACGACCGTCTGCATACTCCGATTCGCTTCGGAAAGTCGCAATTTCGTAGTGATGGCCATTTTGAATGACGAGAATCACGCCGAATGATTTGCCGATGGGCACAGTTTTTTCGAAAATTTCTTCCACCTGATCCGGCGTGGCACTCGTCGCGATATCAAAATCTTTTGGCTGCGTTCCCAGAAGCATGTCACGAACACAGCCGCCGGCGAAGTAGGCTTCATAGCCTTTTTTTTGGAGTGTTTCGATAATTTGATAGGCGGTCACTTTCATGTGGTATCATTGTATCGTATTTTTTCCGTTTTTGTCTTGGTTATTATTTCCTCTCCACTCACTTTCTATGAAAATTCTCGGTATTGAATCCTCGTGTGATGAAACATCGGCTGCGGTTGTGGAAAATGGCCGAAAAGTCCTCTCAAATGTCATTGCTTCACAGATCAAATTGCATGCGAAAACGGGCGGCGTGGTACCGGAAGTGGCGGCACGCGAACATGTCGAAAAAATTATTCCCGTGATCGAAAAAGCGTTGAAAGATGCAAAAACGAAAATGGAAAAAATTGATGCGATCGCCGTGGCGTATGGACCCGGACTCATCAGCTCACTGCTCATCGGAACCTCTGCGGCGAACATGATGTCGATGCTTCTCGATAAACCACTCATCGGTGTGAAGCACATTCTGGGGCATGTGTATGCGCCTTTTCTGGAGAGCAAGGGGACGCCACAATTTCCGATTTTGAGCCTGAGCGTCTCGGGTGGACACAATGAGCTTTTTTATATGCGCGATCATTTTGATTTTGATGTGCTCGGTGAAACGGTCGATGACGCTGCGGGTGAAGCTTTTGATAAAGTTGCACGGATGCTGGGACTTGCCTATCCTGGCGGACCGGCGATTGAGGCGCTCGCAAAAAAAGGCAATCCTCTCGCCATTTCCTTTCCGAAAGCGAAATTTGAAAATCCGGAATCGCTCGATTTCAGTTTTTCTGGACTCAAAACTTCGGTGCAATACTTCCTGGAAAAACGGGTGAAGAGTCGGAAAAAGGTGACGCCGAAAGAAAAGGCGGATATTGCCGCGAGTTTCCAGAAGGCCGTGATCGATGCACTTGTCGGGAATGTCTTGAAAGCACTCGCTCGATTTCCGGATGTGCGAGAGGTCCATTTGACGGGTGGAGTGAGTGCGAACATGGCTCTGCGCACAACGCTGGAAAAGGATCTTCTGAGTATTAAAACCGGCAAAACCGGCTTGTTCGGAGCAAAAAAAATCGTCTTCCGCACTCCGATGAAGATGTCCTACTGCACCGATAATGGCGCGATGATCGCCGGGGCAGCATATTTTCAGCACGAAAAAAATCCTCACAAGTATCGTGAGTGGAAGTTTGTGGAGGCTACCGCACAATTTTAGTACGACAAGCCCTTTGATTCTTGCTTTGAATACGGCTTTTTTGTGCTATAATGGTGTCGTTTTTGGCGCGCATGATGGCGCGCCACCGGTCTCTTTAACCACTTTTCTGCTATGAATGATGATCTTTTGAAAGATGAGGAAGGCGGAAATGTCGGTCCTCAAGTTCCACCTTTTCAGACGCCGAAGGGCGTACATGATATTTTGCCGGCGGATCATGAATATTTCACTTTTGTGAAAAAAGTCGTGCGTCATCGTTGCAGACAGGCTGGTTTTCGCCGTATTACGACGCCAACTTTCGAATTTACGGAAGTTTTTCGACGCGGCGTTGGAGAGACAACGGATATTGTGCAGAAAGAAATGTATACTTTTCAGGACCGCAAAGGTCGCAGCCTGACCCTGAAACCGGAAGGTACGGCGGGTGTGGTCCGATCATTCATCCAGCATGGCATGGGGTCTTTGCCTCAGCCGGTCCAGCTGTACTACATCGAGCCGCATTTTCGCTATGACCGTCCACAAAAAGGCCGTTATCGACAGTTCTGGCAGTATGGCGTTGAAATCATTGGCGAAAGCGATCCGGGACTTGATGCTCAGGTGATTCAGCTCGCGTATCAGATCATGCAAGACTTGGGGATTGCCCATCTTTTTACCCTCCAACTCAATTCCATCGGTACACCGGAGTCGCGCGCGAATTACATTCAAATTTTGAAAGATTATTATTTCGGCAAAGAGCGAAATTTGTGTGAACTCTGCCGCGGTCGACTGGAGACGAATCCTCTTCGCTTACTCGATTGCAAGGTGGAAGATTGCCAGATTTTGGCAAAACTCGCGCCAAGTATTTTGGATCACCTGGATGATGAATCGAAGCAGTTTCACGAGGAATTGAAGTCATTTTTGGATGAGCTCGGGATCAAATATGTAGAGAATTCGAAACTTGTTCGTGGCTTGGACTACTACACAAAGACGGTTTTTGAATTTTGGGACAATACTCTCGGCGCACAAAATGCCGTGTGTGGTGGCGGTCACTATGACGGACTTTTTGAAATCATGGGTGGACAACCAACTCCTGCTATTGGCTTCGGTGCGGGCATTGAACGCATGATTGCCAATATGAAACGGGAAAAAATCCGTGTTCCCGCAAAAGATTCTTTGCATGTTTTCGTGGCTCAACTCAGCACAGAAGCGAAGAAAAAATGCTTGCCTTTGATTCGCGATATGCGAGAACGCGGAATCAAAACTGTTGGCGCTGTGGGAAAGGGCGCCATCAAAACGCAGATTCGTATGGCGGATAAATTTCAGGCTCCATGGACGGTGATTATCGGCATTACAGAGGTTCGCGAAGGAACTGCGATTATTCGCAACATGTCCAAAGGCACGCAACAGACGGTAAAAATGGACGATGTGATCGAAACGCTCGTGGACTTGATTGGCGAAGACAATTTGGATCGTTATTCTCCTGGCGAACTTCTCTACGGATAGCATGAAAAAAACCTCCTCACTCATTGCCGCTTTTACCTTGTTCACCTTCGTCGTTCCGACGATAGCATCTGCGGCGAGCCCTTTTGTGGATATTCCGGAGGATTTTGAATTTGTGCAGGCGCTGGATTCACTCAAAACTCGTGGCGTGATCAAAGGTTATCCGGATCAGACTTTTTTGCCGGATAAAGGCATTAGCCGTGCGGAATTTCTCAAATTGGCCGTCACGGCGAGTGGCGTAAAAGTTCCCGTGAATTCGGCTGGCGAAAATGGCACTCTTGAAGATATATCATTCACAGATGTTTCCAAAGATGACTGGTTTTATGATCTTGTGCGCACAGCAAAGACGCTGCGACTTGTGAGCGGCTATAGTGATAATACTTTCCGTCCACAGCAGGGCGTGAGTCGGGTGGAGGCGCTCAAAATTCTCTCGAATGCTTATGGCGTGACTCCGGATACATCGGCAATTTCATCATCTGCAGCCCAGACTGAGATAATTCCTTCTGACTTGCCTGTTGGCGGTTGGTTTACGCCGTACGCACAATTTGCCCGCAATAAGTGGATTATGACGGACTATGACGATGGAAAATTTCGTCCCCATCAACAACTGACACGCGCTTCGGCGGCGGAGATCGTCTATCGTTTTGACCGAGTTGTTGCAGCGAAAATGGCGGCTTTTGACATTACGAGTGAATGGTCGACTCATACGAGCACCACCGGCTCTTTCACTCTGAAGATGCCACGAAATTGGAGCGTAATTCCCGAGTCGACGCGGACGGTTTTCTGGAAGGAAGATCCGACCATCGAACAGGAGGATTATGCTTTCACGACCCCTCTTTCGGCAAAACTCATCGTGCGTCACCCGGTTTCTATCACGCAAACCACTGCGACGGTGTATTTTACTGAAATTCGGAAATTGAGCGAAACCCTTTTTGGTAAAGATTCTGTGAATTTTGAGGAACTGGGCACCACACTCCATGTCACGGTGAAGAGCAAAAATCTGGAGAATTGGTATATCTTCGTCGAGCCGAAAAAGGCCGTGGTTCTGTATGGAGAGTTTGGAGACAGTCCTTTGACTTCCAAAATGCGCGATATCCTTCGATTGATGGAGCGAAGCCTGGTGTACTCACCATCACCTCTTGCAGAGAGCAAGAAGGCTGAAATTGAGAATCTCCTGAGTCAAATTCACACTGCTACACTCGTCGAAGGGAAAGGCACCGTGACACTTTCACTCCTCACGGATAAGGTTCTTTTCGAAACGGATACGATTGGTGTTGGGACCGGACCGATTGATTATTATTTCAGCCCCTCACTGAATGTGACCGTGAAATATGAACGAAAATCAGATGTGATCCTCGCACTTCGTTCTGGGAAAACGAGTAAATTTTGACTTTTTCCGCTCACTGATAAAAAATACCCTCATGAAAGGATTTGCTGCTCGTTTTCTTTGGCTGTTTGTGGTCGTGACCGTTGTTCTCTGTTCCATTGCGCTGGGCGTCTGGCTTCGCTATTCGTTTGATCAACAAAAAGCTGCCGAAGCGAGTATGGGCAATATTCAATTTGCTCACCCGCAACTTGCAGTTCCAACCTCAAAGCCTTTTGTTCCGGCACCGTAAGTTTTTGCTGAAATGCCTGGAGATTTGCACCGCTGCGGTTTTTTTTATTGAGCGTCTGCGCTGCTCTGTTCATCTTTCATTTTTGCTTCGACTTGAGCTTGAATGAATGAACCGTCGGCGATCATTTCTTCGCGGAATCGTACGGCTTCTTCCATGGCGATTGCGGCGGGATCGATTCCGTGAGACTTAAAAAAATCTGCCATTTCTTCGTCGGTGTTGAGTTTTTCCATGGCGGCTTTTTCTTCATCAGAAAGCTTTTCCATGATGGCGATGGTGATGCGACTTTCGATAATTTCTTCCATATCTTTGGTCATTTTCTCTTTTTCTTCGTCGCTAATGCCCGCGAGGCCGAGTTTCACGAAGATGTCGTCGAATGAAATTGGTGGTGTCATGTGAGGGGGAAATTAGGGTTTATGTGATGAGTATACTCTCGGTTATGTGCCGGGTGCAAAATTCCATTGTCTGCCTTTCATGTCGAGATGAATGGTTTGCCTCTCGAGCGCTTCTTGAGCCTCCAATTCTTCTGGAGTGAGCTGAAAGCTATATGGATCTGGTGCCTCTGGCGTCTGACTTTCCGGTGGCAGGATGTCGTCTGCTTCTCCTGGAGCCGGTGCTGGAATGTTGCCACCTGTACCTGGTCCTGGATGTGGCGTTGCGCCGTGACTGACACCAACATGTCCCCAAAGCGCCATGGTTCCGACCGTGAGTGCTGCGAGACCAGCGAGAGATTTTTTGATGATGTTCGTCGTGCGGAGGATTTTTTCCTGATGTTCCACGGCGAGCATGAATTTTTTCTCTTCTGCGAGGGCGTCTTCGATACCTTTGTGGATGGCGTCTTCTCTCGTGGTTGA
>CAZFSD010000004.1:0-30492 GCA_964521465.1 uncultured Candidatus Peribacteria bacterium
AACCTCCTCGAGGTGCGCGAGCAGTCGGTGTACGGCTCGCCACTGCCGGGCGGCGTTTGAACTGGAATGCTGGCATGACAATTGACTTGCCGCTTGTAGTTGGACACGTGTTTGATACAATTGATTCAAACGGGTGTTTCAATCGATTGCCCAGCCACTGCTAGCATCTGTGTCATGGCCAGCGAAGCCGACAACACGCGCGAGCGCATTCTGGAAAATTTCCGCACACGAGGAGCCATTACCATGGCTGATGAAATGGAGCGGCAGGATATGGACACTTTTTTGGCCTTTCTTAAATCCTTGAAGCCTGAGGAAGAATTGACATGTGACTTGTGACATGTGACGATAGGAGCCTACTCTTTTTCTTTTTCACTGTGCTCACCAAACTCACCCTTCCAACTCATCTCGATGCTCGTGGTGCTTTGACGGCTATGGAACTCAAAGATTATATCGATTGGACGCCCAAGCGTGTCTATTATGTGACGGATGTCGTGGGTGCGCGTGGAGGGCATGCGGTGGTGGGTGAAAAGAAAATCTATGTTTGTATGCAGGGCTCCTGCAAAGGGCGTTTTCATGATGGAAAGCAGTGGACAGAATATGAGCTCAAAGGCCCGAGCGATGCGGTCAAGATGGACGGATTTTGCTATCGTGAATTTACAGATTTCACGCCCGGGACGGTTCTCATGGCTATTTCTTCGGTGAATTATGACAAAAATGACTATGTCTACGACTTTGAAGAGTTTTTGAAGCGTTCGAAGAATATGCTATAATCGAGCCCATGAGTGATTCACGAAAAGTGCTTATTACCGGTGGTGCAGGCTTTATTGGCAGCAACTATGCGCATTATTTTTTGCAGGAGCATCCTGAGGATCGCATCGTCGTGCTCGATAAGCTCACCTACGCCGGAAATCTTGATAATTTGAGCGATCTTGTTGCCGATGAAAAGTTTTCCAAACGCATGACTTTTGTCCAGGGTGACATTGGCGATAATACCTTTGTGAATGAGCTTTTTCGGAAAGAAAAATTTGATGCGGTGGTGAATTTTGCGGCGGAAACGCATGTGGATCGCAGCATTGAAACTCCCGGAATTTTTGTGATGACGAATATCGTGGGGACGCATAATCTCCTCGAAGCAAGCCGCGCTTTTGATGTTCCTCGTTATCATCAGATTTCGACCGATGAAGTGTATGGTGATTTGGGCGATGGCTCGACGAATTATTTTGTCGAGACGACTCCCCTGGCGCCGAATTGCCCGTATGCGGCGAGCAAGGCAGCGGCGGATTTGCTCGTACAATCCTATTTCGAGACGTACAAAATGCCGGTGACCATTTCGCGATGTTCCAATAATTATGGGCCGTATCAGTTTCCGGAAAAATTAATTCCGTACTTTTTCATGCTCATCAATGCGGATAAACCGGTACCGGTCTATGGCGACGGATTACATGTTCGCGACTGGCTCTACGTCATCGATCATTGCCGCGCGATTGATATGATTCTGGAAAAAGGCCGACTCGGTCAGACGTATAATATCGGTGGTCACAACGAAAAAACGAATCTGGAAATCACCAAAACGCTCCTGAAATTCTTTGGCAAAAGCGAAGACATGATCGTGTATGTGAATGATCGACAAGCACATGATCGTCGTTATGCCATGGATCCAACGAAAATTGAACGGGAACTTGGCTGGAAACCTTCCGTCACTTTCGAGGACGGAATTGCATTAACGTTCCAATGGTATTCAGCACACCAAGAATGGCAGCAAAAGCTGGTCTCCAGGATGCAGGAACGGAAACACTCCACGATAAGTTCGAAGCCTCAGGCTGCTTTTCGACTTGCGGGAAATCAACAGTAGGCAATTGAACTGGCTCTTCTTTTCTCTGAATGATAATAGCACCGCTCTCGACTTTTCCGAGCGCGTTTTTTACTCTTTGCATGACGCTATCGACGCCTTCTTGATTCACTTCTTTCATATCACCTGAAACCATCATTTTTGGCGCATTCCTCCCTCTGCGAGATTTACGAGCTTCGACGATCACCTCGATGTCTGTCGTGTTCCTTTGAAGTTCTGCCTGCTCTTTTGCTATTGCCAGAGCGGCTCTTCGCACTTCTCCGGCGATGCGCTTGTAGTTATATCCTTGCTCATAAGGAATGCTCCATCTTCCGTCTGGAAGCCTTTTCGCACCGTAAAATTCTTGAGCCGCACTTCTTTGGAGGTCGGGAATTGCTGGCGGATTTTTTATGCCTTCTGGCGAGTTGTTTTTCATGGTATTCATTTTCTGCAACAGGCATTTTATATTATTTTTCTTTTTTGTCAATTGCTTGTGGAAGCTGAATTTGAGGGTCTTTGGCGAAGTCTGTATACTTTTTGGCATGTATTACTCAAAAATGTTTGGAAAAACCCGGTTTGATGCTCCTCATGATGCTGACAGTATCAATGCGAAACTGCTCGTCCAGGGTGGTTTTGTCGAGAAACTTTCGGCTGGAATTTATCAATTTTTGCCCTTGGGGCTGCGTGTTTTGAAGAAAATTAATCAGATTATTCGTGAAGAAATGGATGCGGTCGATGGACAGGAAATTCTCATGGCTTCGCTCCATCCGATTGAAATTTGGCAGCAGACCGGCCGCGACAAGACGATGACAGATATTCTCTATCGAACGAAAACGAGTGGAGACAAGGAATTTATCCTGGGTCCGAGCCATGAAGAGACCGTCACGCCGCTGGTAAAAAAATATGTCCAATCGTACAAAGATTTACCAATTTCGGTGTATCAGCTGCAGACGAAGTTTCGTGATGAACCTCGTGCGAAGTCTGGACTTTTGCGTGGTCGCGAATTTGGCATGAAGGATATGTACAGTTTCCATGAGACCAGCGACGACCTCAACGCGTACTACGAGCGCGCAAAAGTTGCGTATATGAATGTGTACACGCGCTGCGGGCTCGATGCCTACATTCTCGAGGCTTCCGGCGGTGCTTTTACGGATCAATTTTCGCATGAATTTTCTATCAAAACTCCTGCCGGTGAAGATACGATGATTTACTGCGAAAAATGCCGTTTTGCTCAGAATAGTGAGGTTTTCAAAGGTGAGATGGTGTGTCCGAAATGCAGTTCACCAATGGCGGAAGCGAAAGCGATTGAAGCGGGAAATATCTTCAAATTGGGCACGAAATTTAGCGAAGCGTTTGATCTGACGGTTCAGAATCGCGAAGGGAAGAAAATTCCGGTCATTATGGGTTGTTATGGCATTGGCAATACGCGCCTGCTTGGAACGGTGGTAGAAGCGAGTCATGATGAAAATGGCATCATCTGGCCAAAAAATATTGCTCCTTATCAAGTTCATCTCATTTCACTCGGAAGCGACGAAAAAGCTCAGGCCGCAGCAGAAAAACTGTATCGTGAACTTCTGGCTTCGGGGGTGGAAGTACTTTTCGATGAACGAAATGATAGTGCGGGCAAGAAATTTAAAGACGCCGACCTCATCGGTATTCCACTGCGCATCGTCGTGAGTGGCCGTACGCTCGAGAAAAATGCCGTCGAATGGAAGGAGCGGGCTCATGCGGAGGCGAAGAATGTGATGCTCAGTGAAGTCGTGAGTGCGGTGAAGCAGTGGCTTTCTTCCTGAGATATTTTTTGAATATGAGTCTTATGAAAATTGCCGTTCTCGGTTCTTCTGGTATGCTTGGAACTGCTTTGATGGAGTGTTTTGCTGCATATGAAGTCGCGGGATTTGATCGATCAGCGAAAGACCTCGATCGGCAACTCGATATTACGGATCGCGAACAGGTCTTTTCTGTACTTTCGGCCATGAAACCGGATTTGGTTTTGAATGCGGCGGCGTATACGGCGGTGGATGATGCGGAAAAAAATCCTGATGTTGCGATGAAAGTAAATCGCGATGGAGTGCAATATCTTGCGGATTTTTGTACTTCGACGGGTGCGCGACTGGTGCATTTCAGTACTGATTATGTTTTTGATGGGGAAAAGCCATATGAGAATTTACTGGCCGGATACCGGGAAAATGACATGCCGGGCAATCCTGCCAATGTCTATGGTGCTTCGAAACTTTCAGGCGAACGAGCGCTTACGAATTTTGAGAAATCTCCATCTGGAAATTTTGCGATGAAAGGCGATTTTTATCTTGTACGCACTTCCTGGCTTTTTGGGCCGAACGGAAAAAATTTTGTAGATACCATGCTTTTGCTGGGGCAAAAATATCACCTGGCCGATCCTTCAAATCGCACTCCCCTGCGAGTCGTGAATGATCAGATTGGCAAACCGACTTCTACCTTTGACCTTGCCCGTGCCACGCTTCAATTGATTCAAGAAAAACGACCGTTTGGCATCTATCATCTGGTCAATGAAGGTGTCGTCTCGTGGTATGAATTTGCGCGAGAGATTTTTGAGGAGGTGAAAATGAATGTCGAAATTCTTCCTGTATCTTCCGGCGAATTCCCGCGACCGGCGGTGCGACCGGCTTTTTCAGCTTTGGAAAATACTCTTTTCCCGAAGCTTCGATCGCATGGTGAAGCCTTGCGAGAGTATCTGAAATTGTATAAGCTGAAGCCATAATTTCTCTCTTTTTCCTGCATGAAAGGTGTTCTTCTCGCTGGTGGCAAGGCTCGACGACTTGGCGAAATGACCGAAGTCACGAATAAACATCTCCTCGGTGTCTATGATCGGCCGATGATTTTTCATCCGCTGCGAACGCTTGTCGAATCTGGTGTCGAGGATATTCTCGTGGTTTCCAGCCGTGACCATGTGGGGGCTATTTTGCGACTTTTGGGTTCAGGTGAACGATTCAAATGCCGACTCACCTATCGCGTTCAGGAAGAGTCCGGCGGTATCGCGCAGGCACTGTCGCTTGCGAAGGATTTCGTGGGCAATGACTCTTGCGCCGTGATTTTGGGAGACAATGTTTTCGAAAATACTTTTCGTGATGTTTTTGAAGCGTTTGAACAAAGAGTTACGGGACCTTCTGGGAAACCTGGTGCACAGATTTTTTTGAAAGAGAGTCTCGATGCGAAGCGCTTTGGCGTTGCGGAACTGGATGGGCAGCGCGTTATCAGTATCGAAGAAAAACCCACTCATCCGAAATCACCGTATGCCGTGACAGGGCTCTATCTGTACGATTCATCTGTTTTTGATATCATCCACTGCCTGCATCCGTCCGGCCGCGGAGAATATGAAATTACTGATGTGAACAATGCCTATATTCGCCTCGGAAGTCTCCATGCCACGGTTCTTGAAGGTAACTGGACCGACGCCGGAACGTTCGAAAGTCTTTTCCGCGCGAATGTCATTGCACGAAAAATCGCCCTCCAGAAAGCTTCTGAAGAGCGACTTTTGAATGCTGAAGAAATTGAACTTCTCTCGAACTTGATTAAGCTGTGATCTTCTTACTGAGAAGGCAATTCACTTGCGTCACCCTCTGGTATTGCGCAATCAGCTTCTTTTTCTTGTGCCAAACAAACCAACATTTCACCTTCGCCGATATCGGCTTCTCCGCTCACTGCTCTGCCTTTAATCGATCCCTGTACTGCTTTTTGAACAGCCTCTCTTACATCGCCAGCACATTCCTTAAGTGCGACAACGCATGTAAGGTCTCTCGTATCTGTTGTGCCAATGTCTGTCATGACGGCCATGATTTGTCTCATTTCTGATACATGTGTTCCTGCTGGATAATCAATTGCAAATCCTTTCAATCCTCTTCCTGCTTCTGAGTGTTTAAACTCTGCCGTTTCTGCTGGCGGTGTCATCTGTGGTAATTTTTCTCCATTTGCGCCGACGAGTTCAGCACCTCCTGCGAGCATATCTTTTGTTAAAGTTCGTGGCAAAGAATAGGATTCGCCTACTTTCAAGGATTCGGTTGAATATTGGACATTGTCTCCACCAACACGATCATCAGGGTTTGGATTTTTTCTCATCCAAGTGACCGCATGTTCTTTATTTGGTTTGTCTGATGAAATCATGGCAAAAAGAGGATATTCACCGTCGGCACATGATTCATCGACTGCCAATTGCAAGCGTGTTCCATATTTTGAATCATCACAGGCTCCTGGTGTGTAACCATGATCATCGGTTTGACCACCATTGTCATTATCTGGGCCGCTGCTGTCTGGGCGTGAGTAACCTGCATCTGCCATGCCTTGGATACGATCACCACCGTGTGGTCCCCAGCAACCTGCTGCTGCGAGGGCAAGCACTGCTACGGAAGAAGCTCTTCCAGCGAGACTCGCGAGTCTCTGGAGCGGATTTTTTGGAGCGGTTTTTACGCCTTCAGATCCTTGATTGATGTTTAATGTATTCATGAGAAGAAAAAAATTAATTGAATGATATTGTGAGTTATTTTTGTCGTTTAAAATCCAACTTTTACCTGGCCGTTGACATCAAATCCATGCTCCATCTTTGGATCTGCTTTGTCGTCGAGAAGTGGCTGAGCAAATCTCATTCTGTACTCTGCGCCGGCGCAAACATCAACGCGCACATCTGATTTTTCATTTTTATATACTTTGGCGCAAAGATCGCCTCCTGCCGTGAAAAGCAATCCTCCTGATCTTTGGTTTGCCAGAAGATCACCTGTTGCTGCCTCCTGGGCTGTTTCATTTGCCCAGCGAGTTTCATATCCCAGCTTTAACTCCGGAAGATGCAAGTCGACAAAGGCTCCAAGGTGAAAACGCGTCTTGAGAACGGCACCGACTGCGAATTGGGTGAATTGCATTCTGTCCATTTTCCCTCCATCAACCGTCACTCCTTCCACTCCTTCAAGTCCTGCTCCTGACTCAATGAACGCACCAAGGCCAAGATTGTCGATCAGATATCTCACATATTGTGCTTCTACAGAACCCGTACCGATATCTTTTCTTGGGTCGCCGCCGCCAGTGAGTGAAAATTCATTTTTAGTCCATGATGCTTCTCCTTCCGGCTCTTCTTTTTTTTCTGGCGCTTTGCCTTGTACCCAGAAATTGAGTGTCACATTTTTACAATCAACGCCGGTTTGGTTTTCTTTTTTTGCTGATGGATAGTCACGGCTCATGTCCATCGTATCCAATGGATCGATCTGAACCTGATGAAGACCGTTTGCATCCTTTGGAATCTTGAGCTTCAAGCGAACAACCGTACCGTTTTCAATTCCCGCGAGATCGTCGAATGCTACAACTTCATATTTTCCTGCACCTCTTGTTTGGATTTCTTGTTTTTGCTGTGCGGTTAATTTTTTCCCGGTGAAGACGAAGCGTGCACTGACTTCCTGACCCGGACTCACAACATAGTGGCCATAGCCTGCCCCTGGCTGAACCGGGACGAGATCGCCGTTTTGTGCCGTGAGATTCCAGACCTTTACTTTTGCATTGCCATAGGTGACAACATCACAGGTCTGTGGACAGTCTTCAATTTTTGGCTTTTTGTCATCGGCTGACGCACCTGCACTGCCGAGCAAGGCTGCGGCCACGGCAGCGCCTCGAAATGTTCTTCCGAATTTTTCCATGAATGAAGGCCTTTGCGAAGCATTCATAGGAGCAGCAGTTCCCATTTCCATTCTGTTTTTTTCCATACTTGGCGCATTCATATGAGTCATACAAAAAATTGTATTAAAAATAGAGTGAAGATTGAATTTAAACTTATTTTATGAATTTTGTCAACAGTCTCTGGTGTTTTTTGACATTTTCTTGCTCTTTTTCGAGGATTTCTCGAAGCTGATCCTGCTTTGATATATCTTTTTTGAATAATTGTTGTATTTTGTCTTGTAAAGCCTGGTCGGTACACGGAATTTCTAAAACAGCTTCATCGTGAAATTTTGAAGCCAGATTTTTGATTTTATCGTGATAACTGAGGGCGAGATGAGGCGTCTGGGTGAGAATCGCCAGTATGAAGGCGTGGAGACGCATGGCAATGATGCCACGCGCGTTTGCGAAGCGATACCAGAGATTTTCCAGGCGCTGCTTGGTGACTTCACCTTCGAACGGGATGGCCGTGATTTTTTCATGCATTTCCAGCCTCGGCTGAAGCTGAGCATGAAGCTGATCTTGAAGATGAGTGATATTCATATCACGGTACTTCCGGAGAACGGTGATGATTTCGAGTGGACTTCTCATGGATCTTTCTCCCTCATGATTCTGCATTTCTTCAAAATCTTCCTGCGTCAGGGAGAAAGCGAGATCGGTCGTTACTTCAATTTCCGTCTTGGAGGAGGATATTTTTTGAAGTATTTCTCTGGAAACTTCGTCACGAACACAGATCGCTTCCGCGCTGGCAACAATTTCTTGCAGAATTTTTTTGGTTTTTTCTTGATGAGGAGTGGTGAAGCTTTGACCGATGATGATGTATTTCTTTTTTAGGCGAGCAAACCAGCGTGCGTGCGTACCCCAGAGATAGACCGAATATGGCTCACCTTCGTTGAAAAGCCCACCTCCTCCGAAAAGGATGAGATCCGCTTTTTTCAGAGCGGCGAAAGTTTTGGGAAGCGTGATGGGACTTTTGAGCCAGGATCGAACCCCACTGGGAATCATGGAAACGGCTTCTATTTGTTGAAATTGCCATTTTCCACCGCTGTGCAGATCGCGCGTTTCGCGAGGATTTCCGCTGAGTACGCTCACATGAAGGTCGCTTCGAATACTATAGAGAGTCTTCAAAAGACCCTTCAGAATCAGCTCATCGCCGACATTCCCGGCCCCATAGTTTCCGCAAATCACGATATTCATGGGAGTATCGTATCATTTTTGCCCAGTACTGAAAATGAGCCTTTTCGGCTCATTTTTTTGTTTATTCTGCTGCCTTCTCTGCTGCTTCCTGTGCTTCTACTACCTCTGCGAGTTTTTCTGCTTCTTTCTCTATTTCTTGTTCGCGCATCTGGATCTCCTCATCGCGGAGACGAGCGGCACGACCACGGAGATCACGCATATAGTAGAGCTTTGCGCGGCGTACTTTTGCTGCTTTTTTCACTTCGATTTTTGCGATGTTGTTGCTGTAAAAAGGAAATACCTTCTCGACTCCAACTCCATCCACGATTTTGCGAACGGTGAATGATTTTCGGGCGCCTTCTCCGCTTCCTACAGCGATAACAAGTCCTTCAAAGACCTGTACGCGCTCTTTTTCTCCTTCTTTAATTTTCTGGTGAACACGAACGGTGAAACCTGGACGCACATCTGGTGCCGCCGTTTTCATCTTTTTTTGGTCGATTTCGAGAATTATTTTAGACATCGCGGGTGATTATAAAGAGACACTTTCAAAAGATCAAGTCGATTTTCATTGGATTTTAGCTTTAAATGGAGATCTCTTTTGAAATATCAAGCTGATTGACGGCGATGATGTTTTCCGGATCATGAAGAATTTCCGTAATGAATCGATCTTTGCACTTCAATCGGTAGAGAAAATCCTCGCGGGTCAGGATGCTATATCGAACCGGCTTTTCTGTTTCTGTTTCAATCTCAGCATTCAAAACCTGCTCGAGTTTTTGCTTGTCCACATCTCCGACGAGAAGGAGATCGACCGTACTATTTTTTTCGACAAAAACCCCGGAAAGGACCATGAAGACAATCTCTCCACACTTCGCGATTTTTTTGCCGATAGCATCTTTGTCGCTGAGGGCTTTTGTAAAAATCGCCTTCAGCTCATTGAAAGCGATAAAATTTTTGTCCACGACATAATACTTTTTTCGATTCTTGGTTTTACTTTTGAGTAAACCAATTTTCTTCAAGTTGTCGAGTTCACGACGCACGGAATTTATTTGTTCATCGAGCTTTCTCGTGAGCTCACGAATGAAATACTCCTCATCAGGATTGAACAAAAAGAGTGTCAGGAGCTTAATTCTTGCACCGGAGGTGAAGAGTCTTTTTAACATGTATACATTATTTATACGAGCCTTGATCAGACTGTATAAAAAATTTTATCGCGCGTCAAACGATTCTTTTTCCTGCTCGGCAGCATTTATTCACCGTGAAGGACTTTTTGAAAAAGTTTGTAGAGCATCAAGCGATTCTTGAGCTGTGCTCGAAGCGACCTCGTGCTGTATTCTTTCTTTACTTTTTCGCGCTCACTTTCTGGGAAGTTGAGAACGATAAGATCAATTTCTTTCTGAAGATCTTCGTCGGTAACTTCCACCTTTTCCTGTTCGAAAAGATGTTGGAGTGCCATGCGGATCGTAAGGCGTTTTTCGGCTTCTTTTTTCATATCTTCGGCGAGATCCTTTTCGGTCTTCTTGATTCTTTCGAGGTGGGTTTTGAGGTCTGTTTTTCGCTTCTCCAAGTCCTTTTTCAGCTCTTCCATGATATACTGCACTTCTTCTTCGACCATCATTTCAGAGAGCTCGATTTCAGTCTGTTTCACCAGCTCTTCGATATATTTGTCTTCTCGCTTCATGCGATTTTTATCTTCCTGTTCCATTTCCATATTCTTGCGGATGCGACCCTTGAGATCCTCTGGCGACATTTTTTCGCCGAGTGTTTTTTCGATCATCGCCTCGGTGAGCTCCGGCAATTTCACTTCTTCGACGCGCTTCATGGTCGTTTTGAAATTGACGACCTTCTTGCGGAATGGTTCGTGATGGTAATTTTCTGGAAATGTGACTTTGAAGCTTTTGACTTCATCTTTCTTCATGCCAATGAGATTGCTTTCAAAGTCTTCCAGAAGCATCCCTTCGCCCACGACGATCGGATGGTTGGTGCTTTTTGTCCCTTCGAGCTCTTTTCCCTCATCATCAGTGCCTTCGAAATCAATTTCGACACGATCCCCTTTTTGAACAGGACGATCTGCCGGGACCGTTTCGGCGTGATATTTTCGGAAGTCGTTGATCGCCTGCTCGACATCTTTTTCATCAATTTCGATCTTTTCTTTCGGAATGTTGATCGTTTTGTAGTCTTTGACTTTTACTTCCGGCAAAACGGCGACCATTGCTTCATATTTGAGCGGTTTTTCGCTCAGGATTTTGATCTTCGGATGGGTTGTGACCTGGACTTTTTCTTTCACAATCGTCTCCATGTAGCTGGCATTGAGAGCCTGTTCGAGGACATAGGCATAAAATTGCTCTGCACCGATTGTCTGTTCGACGATCGAAGCTGGAGCTTTTCCCTCTCGAAAACCGGCGATTTTCATATTTTGTGAAAGCTGCTGCGCAACTGGTTCGCGATATTTCATCGTATCTTCTTCTGTGAGCTCAATCGTGAGCTTCATAGTCGATTTTGGGAGTTTTTCGAGGACTGCTTGCATGATTTTAAGAAGTTAGGATATATAAAGCTGTTTTTCCTATATTTGGGCTCCTGGAGCCGCTGTAGGATAGCGGGTTTTGAAACGACTGTAAATGCCTGCTTCGTTTCGCTTGGAAAAAAGACAATTTTGTGCTATAATAGTATGATCGGTTCAAAAAAATACCAATAAAAAATCTCGCTTTCTATGTCCAACGCGACAGCAGATAATCTCGGCCCTGACAAGCACGATCATGGTGCGGATGCGCATGGCAGCACTCATGGTCACAAGGAACATAAACATGATCATGGTGAGCATCTGCATTTTGAAGATATTACCGAAAAAGCTCGTGATCAGCGCGAAAAAACCGGAATCTTTGGACGCATTCGAGATATGCTCGGTACTCCACCGGATAATACGGACAAAGCTCATGATCGCATCTTGAAAGATGTTCGTAAAAGCATTGAACATGTTTTTCATGGCAAGGGGAATTTGCGCAAAAAAATTACGGAATTAGAAACAAGCGACCGTGTTCATGAATATCATGGAACGCATGGAAAAATGGGAAAAATTCGCGCTTTTTTCCGATGGGCTTCTGGACGAGGCCACGAAAATCACTACCTCCATGAACAGTATCCCCATGGCATGAGTGAGGCCTCTGTCAGGGAATCTGCGGATATGGACGTGAGAAAGATGGTGGCTTTTGATGCTCAACGAGTTTGGGTGCGATATTTCGATGAAAGCAGCGCTGAATTTCAAAATTCTTCACCTGAAAAACAAAAAGAAATTACCGATGCGAAGAAAATTCTGAAGAAAAAACTTGGCGACAAATCCATCGATGAAATGGAATCTTTTCCCGAAGTTACAGCAACACTGTCGTACCTTTTCGAACTCAAGCATAAGAATCCAGCAATGAAGCTTGATACTTTTCTCGAAGGTGCGCTCGGTCCGAAGCTCAAGCCTGAAGCCGGAAAGCTTGATGCTGCTGAGACGAAGGAAGTGCTCGAAGGCGTGAAACAGAACTCCACAAAATTGATGGAGTCGGTTATGAAAATGGGTGGAGGTAATATCGTCCATCAGATTCGAGATGCTCGAGTGCATGTTCATGAACTTGAGAAAAAAGTAGAAGAGGCCAATAAAACTATTAAAGATTTTGTTAATCCTTCTACATCTCCTGGTGGTGCGCCAGAGGATCCTGTTACAACAGCACTTGCTGAAAAGAAAGTTGCTGACACAGAGGTTCGTACTGTGAGAGACGAACTCGATCTACTTCGAGCGGCTACATCTCCCGATCCAACTGCCATTGCTGTTGCAGAAACAAAATTACAAAAAGCAGAACGAAAACAGGAAATTGCAAAACGCAATTTGAAAGATGCACAAGAAGAGGCTCGTGATAATGCTCGAATTCTCGCGGCTAGTGCTGATAAAAGCGATCGCGGAGCACAGGCAAAAGTTGATGCTGCGCGCGCCGTTCTTCAGGAAGCGAAAGAGGAATTGAAACACGCGAAGGAGCATTATCAACACCTTCTTGATCAATACAAAGAATTTAGCAAAAACTACAAAGACTTTGCTGCGGGCGTCGAGAGTCTTGCGCCGAAAGAAGAGCGCGAAAAAGAAACTCATCCGCTGTATCTCGATCCTGACCCAGCAAAGCAGACTCTTGCCGCAAAAGCTTTCGCGCAGTTTCTCGAGGATGCTGAAAAATTTACAGAATTTCCTGATATTCATCATGGCGATATGACCGATTTCAAGAACAAAGCAAATTCCCTTTCTGCTGCGACAGAAAGTATTTTTATTTCTGTTCGTAATCGTAATTTTTCACGACGCTGGAAAGAACTGAAACCGGTTTTTGAAGAAGATCAGGCAAAACTCGAAAAAGCCGAAGCGAAAGCGAAAGAACACAAAGAGGTTGCTACAGAACATATGTCTGCGGTGGAGCTCATGTACAAAATTCATTATCATTCGAAAACGACCAAGGCTGCGGATGGTGGTGAAGTTCCCGATGGAAATCGATTACCGGACGACATTACCAAGCGACGACTTCGATCTGATTCGCTGCTTTTTGCTCGTTACTGGATGATTGAAGCGAAGGATCAGACGGCACTTGTGAAAAACCAAATTCGCGCCAAGAAACTTGCCAAGAAATTCAAACTTTTCAAAAATGCCTATTCCCTTCCAAAACTCGACATCATGCTCAAGAGACTTCGCGTACTCGAAGTTCCGAAAAAAGGTGAAGATGGCAAAACAGAGAAGCCTTTTGCGGAGCTCGTTTTGCGCGGCAAGATGACGCAAACAGATTTGCGCATGGCACTTGCTCACAAGCAAATCAAGGAAGATCATCTTCTCTTGCTCGTGGCTCACCTCGAAGCAATTCTTCAAGGTGATGCTAGTGGAAAACAGGTTCGTTATGAAGATTTGCGTCCACTGAGTAACCTCATTACCAATATCAAAATTTTGCGACAGGAACATCTCCATAAAAAATTCCTCAAGGATGTTGCCAAAAAACCAGGCTCATTCCCAGACAAGATTACCGCTCTCTGGAAAAATGATTTCGAGGCGGAAGACGCTCTGGCCACGGAATACGGCGAGGCGATTGATAAAGATGCGCTTTTCGAAAACATTCGAGATGCACATTGGTATCAGCTCAGCAGACAAGCTCCGTATGAGAAAAAACTTCGTGAACTCAAAGAACAGATGAAAGAAAAAATGACGAAAGAAAATTGGTCACGGGGCAAAGTTGTGGAATTCCTCAAGAAAAATGGTGTTCCTGCGGCTGCGGCTGTCGCTACCGGACTTGCGCTGGCCTACAGCGCCAAGAAACTTGGTAAAAAAATTGCGAGTAAACTTCCTCAGACCGCTGGCGAAAAAGCTGGTACGGTCAAAGAGGCCGGCATTCTGCGAAAAATTGGCTATCAGGCGACGCGACCTTTCCGTTTTGTCGGAAATAAAGTGGTCACTCCCCTTGCAAAACTCACGATCGGTACACCGATCAAATACGGCGTCCTCTATCCTGCAAAAGGTCTTGCGAAACTCGCCGGTCTTGGCAAGAAGGGACTCGTCACGAGTGGAAAATTTGTTGCCAATCTGCCAAAAGAGACATGGAAAGGTGCCAAAAAATTTGTTGTCAGTGACACGAAAAAAGCTGCTAGTGCCACGGGTGATTTCTTTAAAAGCTTCTTCAAGAGTGGTGGCGGTGGCGGACATGGCGGACATGGCGGCGGACATCATTAAAAAATTTCTTCTTTATACTTTTCCTTCTTCCTTCTATGCACTATCAAGACTCACCAGAACAAGAATTCATTCAACTCCTCGAGGGTTTTCTCACTGAGACCATCGCGAAAATCAATGTTGATACTTCCACACCTGAAAAAAATCAGGTTCTACGAGAATTGATCAAAGAAAAAATTGATCGACGGATCCACGCACTGATTGTTGATGAACTTCCGGAAGAGGAATTTCAGCAGCTGGTCGCTGATCTCGATGAAGGCAACTTGACAGAAGATCAGGAAGAAGCCCTTTTCGCGCAAGCAGCTTCACGAATCCCGGATTTTGCTGAGAAGTTCGCTCAGGCACTCCAGGAAGTCCAGGCGGCAATCATCCGCGATATCGATGATCTTCGGCAGCTTCAATAACCTTGCACTTCAAGCTGAAAGGTGATATAATATCATGATAGGAAAAACACAATAAAAAAAATATGTCCTTCGAACTTCATTATTCACGGTTTGTCTACAATACGACTCCAACCGGCGGACCGGGGAACAATCCGACGCTCTCTTCTGCGCCGGAGATTTCTTCGACTCGACGAGATCTCGATGCTCTCACTCTGGAAATAGAAGCGCCGGACAATAAAGGCAAACTCCTCCAAGTGGCAGAACAATTGAAGAAAGTGAATTATCGTGACTGGTATACCATGGATGGTGCACAAAAATCGCTGGCGAAAATTCGCGTCGCGTTTGCGGGCATCAAAGGTGTGGATACAATGGCAGATGGGATCAAAAATGGAAGTCAGGATTCGCTGGATACTCTGAAAGGCATTCTTGATACGGTGGACGGCATCATCAAAACTCAAAAAGAAAGCATTTTGCAACGCGAAGGAATCGAAGTTGATACTCCGAAACAGAAAGTTGGTGAGTGGTTGACGGGGATCCAGGAACGCTTCAACCGCGGAAGTGGTACGGAAAAACTTCTCAGTGCCGGCGCTATCGTTGCGCTCGGTGTTTTCATCTACAATCATGATGGTCTCAAAAAATTCCTCAGCTACGGCGCTGCCGCTTTTGGCGCGAACTGGCTCGTGGGGCTTGCGACGGGAAAATCAATTCTGGACCGTTTTGGTGTTCTCACGAACATCGATCAGATGCCGGCGGGAATGAAAAATCTTGCGAAGGCGACGAAGATTGATAAGCCAGAGGAACTCGTAGCAATGGCGAAAATGGGCTCAATCGACATCAAAACCTTGTATCGAAAATATCGCGAACATAGTCAGGGCAAAAAAATCGATCCGGTTTCGCTCGGTTTCTACGACAAAGAAATTGATGGTGAAAGTGTTTTCAAAATTATCGAAGGCACGGTGAAACTCGCCGGTGGCCCTCAGGCTTTTGAAAAACAGTTCATCAATGTGGATACGAAATTTACTTTTGATCAGGTCGCCTGGGCGGTGGGGTCTGTGGAGACCGCTGATGCTCTTTCCGGCTTGGACAAAGATGGACAAACAAAACTTTCCGGACAACTGAGTGAAATTTTTTCGGGAGTTTCCGGATTTTCCATTTCCAGTGAAGGTAAAGGTATCACGCCGATTATTGCTGGATTTCCTTTGAAGGATATCGCTCGAGGTGATGGTGCCGGCAGTAATCCCGGATTCGTTTTCGAATTTGCCGGTGGTCGCCGCGTGATCATGCATCCGAAAGACGATGCTTCGAAGCGCTCAGAAAATTGCACGAAACTCATCGAGTTCAAGAGACAGGATCTGGAAACGAAATTGAAAAATACGCCTTTTGGTGGCATGCGTGTGGACTTCGACGGCAGTCAATTTGTCCTCAACAATGTTACACTTCAGCCGGGAACCCTGCCGAAGAAAATTGTTCTGCGACCGGAAGGCGGTGACAACATCATCTTCGATATCGACGGTGAAACTTTCCCTGCAGGGAAAAATCCTGCAGAGATGGCGGCATCTCTCGATGCGGCACTCAACTTGCGCACGGCACTTCCAATTTTGAAAGGTCTCGATCTGCGCGTCACGAAAGTCGACGGCAATCTGGTAACTTTCGAAGTCGACAAAACTCTGACACTCACGGCTCATCGACTCGGTGCGGGCGTGTATCAGCTCGACAATCCTCAGCAACTTTTGACCAGCCCAAGTTTCGTGAATATCAAGCGCGAGGCGTTCCGCAAGAAGCTCATGCTCGACAGTGATTTCGCGATACTCATGAATGGCATGCCGGAAAATTTCTGGAAAGTCTGGCAGATTTTCGGCGGCAATAAAACGGGATCTGTCAGCGAATCGCTCTGGAAAGTGGGCGTGGAATCCACGCAGAACGCCATGGTGAAAATGTATGAGAATTCTCTTCGTGGCGCACGCGATCTCGCCGATGCCGCGAAACAGGAAGAAAATCTTTTGAGCTTTTTCCAGGGACAGGCCAAAACACTTCGTAATAGTATTCAGGCCGGCATGGAAAGTGGAAACAATGCCGAACGAGCGGATTTCAATATCTATTATGAGCAGCTCGTGAGCTTGAATTTTGCTGATCCAAAAGCCGGTAATGAGGTGGCGCGATACTGTCAGCAGTTTGTCCAGAATATCAACCATGAAGGCATTGATCGCGTGGATGTGGTGAGTAACTGGGCTTCGGTACACAAGAGAGTCCTCGCTCCTTTCCTGGAACTTGCTTCTGCTGTGGGCATGGAGCAACCGGTCACCGAGCAGGGCATGGCCTATCTTCGCTATCTGGGTGAACATTTTTCCGGAAAAATTGTGGCGTTTACTTCCAAAGACAGTGGTGTGCTCTGGAGTGGTCTTCACAAGTCACTCAACAGCGAAAACATCGCTGATTGGGGCGCCAAAACTTATGAACAATTTACGGGAAAAGTTTCGGGTGGTAACGATGGTGGCCGCGAACGAGGTCCTGAAACAGTCTCTGCTGTGCCGGGTGCCTGGAAAGCATTTTTCAGACAATATGGAATTGAAGAAGGTGGATTTGAGGCGAAGGACTTTATTGCTGACGGTCGTGACAGACTTTCAACCTATGGAATTGTGAAGGTGATGAATCATATTGTTTACAAATGCCTCAATGAAACAAAGATTACTATCGCTGCTTTACAGCTCGGACTTCCTGCGGAGCGATCTGCAATGAATCAACTCAATGATGTTGTGAAAAACAGATATTTTGATGGTGGTGAGGAAGTTGATGGTGGTCAGTACCAGACGCTTCGAGTTCAGATCGAAAATCAATCGTCTTCTTTACAACAAAACCTCCTTGAACAATTACGAAATAAACTCGTGGGCACTGAAGGGTCTTTCACCTTGATCTACAACAATGCCAAGGCAAGAAAGACTGCTACCTAAGCAGCTAATCTTTTGAAGAGCTTCCATTATAGCCCTTCGCTCTAGCGCGTTTTTTAGCTTTGTGGAAACCGTCTTTCTATTGACTTTTTATCAATTATATTTTATAATAGTATCTTTTCTGTGCGAAGAATGCCCGGAGCTGCAAAGCTGCTTGGGGCACAGGAAGAGGTTCTTTGACATCTACGAATCCGTAAATAGCGAGAATTTTGCTCGCAAAGCTGTTTTGACACGATCTTCACCGATTTTGTCTGGAGCTGCTTGCGCGCAACGACTCGCTGTTTGCGAAGTTTTTTTCTGTTTTTGCTCGGTCGGAGGGTTTCCGGTCGAGCGTGTCGAATAACAAGTTTCGTCTTCGCGGCGCGACTCTCGATTGAGTGCGTGCGCGGGGACTTTCGGAGGTTCGTCATGTGTGATTTTTCTAAGTCCGTGTTCGTGTCGGCCATTCTCGTCGTCCTCGCCACCCTCTTCGGAGGCTGTATGGTGATCGACGCCAGTGGGCCCGCGCACGACCACGGCAAGAGCAATGAGCCCAAGACGGTCTCATTCGCGCCGGCGGAAACGTCGGATGATGGGTCCGTCGAGGCGCAGCAGCGCCTCGTCGACCAACTCTTCGCGGCGTACCAGGCGGGTCAAATCCCCTGGCAAACCGTCGAGGAGGCGCAGCGCGAGCTCATCGCTCGCGCCCGCGCCGGGAAGACCCGCGCCGCCATGAAGGCGGGCGCGGGTGGTACGCAACAGGCGCCCGCGACTTCGGTCGCGGCGCCGAATGTTGAATGGTGGTGCTGGCATGGGGCGTTTCGCCCCATCAGCATACTGTTCCTCCTCCTCTTCGTCGGCCTCTCCTGGCTGGCGAAGGCTCCGTTCTCGGACGGGACTGAGTGGGCCAGCGGCCTGGTCGGCGGGTTTTTTCCCGCCTTGATCGCCGCTGGCATCTCCTACGGGGTCGGTGCGCCCGCTTACGCGGCGCGCCTGATCCCGATGGGGGTGTGGTTCGCGGTCTTTTGGGCGGTCTTCGAGATCCCGCCCAAGGACGAGAACCTGGTGGTGAAGTTCGTCTTCGCCGCCATCCCGCTCACCCTCATCCTCCTCGTCATGTAGCTTCGGCTACGCGACGAGGTTCCCACCCCTACCATGTTGTTCGACACTCCCCCTCAACCCACCTTCGTCGACAGCATGGTAGGAAAATCCCCGTCTTTGGCATGATGCCAAGCACCTTCGGGTGTAAAGACGCGAGGATTCCCTCCTTTTCCGCCCCCGCGATGCGAATATGCACGCGGGGGTCCTTTCATATGGCGGCGTTCATATGGCGGCGTTTTTGATATTTTCCGTGATTCTCTTTCGAATACTTGACAAAATATAATTTCATCTTTAAACTAGCAATCTTGTTTTGTTTTTTTGTTTTTGTTGCTATGAAACGATTTTTTGCGTCACTGTCGATTTTTGCGCTCTTTGTTTCTTTTTCGACTCAGATTGTTTCTGCTGCGACTTTTATTGGCGCGGATTTTTATCGGGATGTTACGGTGACGACAGAAATTTCCGATGTCGAGAACTCTTCTGCCGTTTTCTGGCAATTGGAACGCTGCAAGCGACTCATCGAATCCGCTTATTATTCACTCCCCCTGGAGCATCGCTCCGGACTTCGGCATGTGAAAATTTTCTGGGCGGCGAAGATGGGGCGTGGCGTGGGTGGTGGCGATACCATTTACCTTCGATGCAATAATGTGCAGGACAATGAACTTGTCGGTGTTTTCATTCATGAGATGGGACACATTACCGACACGGGCGTTTTGCAGGGCAATGCGGCGAGTGGTGAAAGTGTTTTCAAAGATCGACGCATTCAACTTTTCAATGATGACGAGAGCGTCGGTTTCTACACGATCAGCTGGAAAAATACGAAGGCGAAAATTAAAGGTTCAACTTCGCTCGATTTCGTGACGGGTTACGCGATGACGGATCCTTTCGAAGATTTTGCAGAGACTTATAATTTTTATTTGCTCCACGGCAATGAATTTCTCCAAATGGCGCAACAAAATTCCCGTTTGAAAAGGAAATATGAATTCATGAAGTCGAAAATTTTTCACGGAAAAGAGTTCTCTTTTGATTCTGCAAAAGGCAAAATCGTTGGTCGAGATTTCGACTCCACCGTCATTTCTTTTTCTCTTGAAAAATTCTTGAAAAACAGGTAAATATATATTGCTTCGTTTTTAGGGTATCAAGGCTGTAAGGCTTTTCTAGGGCGTTGAGCGTTGGTATACCTAAGACACAGAGGACCCTTGCCCAAGTGGCGGGGGTTTTTTGTAGGTGCGTTTTTTGGCTTTGTGCTTGATATTGCGAAGCCCATCCATTACAATTCTTTTCGCTTGTCGTGGCGGACATGGTGAAATGGTTATCACGGTAGATTGTGGCTCTGCAGTTATGGGTTCAATTCCCGTTGTCCGCCCCAGAAGCAATCCTCCTATGATCAAACAATCCCTCATTATTGTCTGCGGTGGACCTTCGGGTGAGCGCGGGATTTCTTTGAATTCGGCTCGATGTGTCTATGACAATCTCGACAAGACTTTGTACGATGTCTCTCTCGTTTATTTCAATACGAAGCTCGATGCTTTTGCGATTTCTCCGGCACAGATTTACAGTAATACGCCGATGGATTTCGATTATCTTCTCAAGTCTTCGAAACAGAAATTGACGAAAGCGCAACTCAAGAAGCAACTCAAAAAGGCTGATGTGGTTTTTCCCGTGATTCATGGGACTTTCGGAGAAGATGGTCAGCTCCAGACCCTCCTGGAGTCGTGTGGCGTGCGGTACACCGGTTCTGGGCCGGATGCCTGCCGTATCACGAATGACAAACATCTTTGCACTCACACGCTGGAGATTAACGGTTTTTATGCTTCGGCGAACATTTCGGTGAAGAAAAAAGGCGTTATTCCAAGACTGCCGAAGGGAAAATTTGTGGTGAAGCCACAGAACGGTGGATCGAGTCTGGGCGTCTATATCGTGGAATCGCAGGCGGAATTGGAAGAGAAACTGAAAAAAGTTTTTGAGCTCGACGATAACGCTCTCCTGGAGCCTTTTTGCGAGGGACAGGAATTTACGATTATTGTCCTGCAAAATGGTCGCGGCGAACCGGTGGCGCTGCTTCCGACCGAAGTGGAATTTTGCGGTGACACCCTTTTTGATTATCGAAAAAAATATCTCGCAACGGGCGAGACACGCTATCACACACCGGCGCGGGCTTCGGCAGGATTTACAGACAAGGTCGTGGAACAGATTCGCCATGATGCGCAGCGCGCTTTTTCGGTTTTAAAAATGAAAGATTTTGCGCGCATGGATGGCTGGCTTCTGCCGGATGGGAAGATCTGGTTCAGTGATATCAATGCCATTTCCGGGATGGAACAGAATAGTTTCCTTTTCCAGCAGCCGGGATTTCTGGGGATGAGTCATCGGCAAGTTTTGCAGTATATTCTCGAGAAAAAAATTACGCGCACGAGCGAAAAGGATCGTGATGTTCGTGAGGAGATTCCGGTATTTTTCGGCGGTGCGAGCGCGGAACGACAGGTCTCCATCATGAGCGGGACGAATGTGTGGATTAAATTGAAATCCTCGAAAAAATATCGGCCAATTCCCTATTTTCTCACTCGCCGCGAAAAGATTTTTCAGATTCCGCATTTTCTCTGTTTGCAACATACGGTTGAGGAAATTGAGGAAAAAATTCCTGTTCTTCAGGACGAAAAAATGATGGAGCGATGGAAGCCGATTCGTCAGAACATTTTTCATCGATTGGGCATTTCTGAAAAAGACCTGGATGAACCATTACATATTCCGACTGAAACGACTCTGGAAAAGCTCGCCAAGAAGCACCGTTTTTTCTTTTTGGGTCTCCATGGAAGCCCGGGAGAGGATGGAACCTGGCAGAAAAAACTCGATCGCCTTGGCGTTTCTTACAATGGACCTGGTGAGGCGGCTTCCAGACTCTGTATGGATAAATTTGAAACGGGAGCGGCGATCGAAAAAGCAAAAATTCCTGGTGTTCGCGTGGCGAGGAAAATGTCCGTTGGCGTGAAGGAGAGACCGAGTGATGTCTGGAAGAGACTTCAGGATCAAGGATTCTCAACCCATGATCTCCTTCTCAAGCCGCGCAGTGATGGATGTTCTGCGGGCGTTTTGCGCATCAACTCCCTCGCGCATTTGGAGAAATACATGGCTTTTGTGCAGGGAGATTTTTCGGTCATTCCGGCGGGAGCGATCCACAAGTCGCATGGCATTATCGATATTCCGTATGTCAAAATGCATGAGATTTTGATCGAAGAGTTTGTCGAAACGGACAAAGTCCTGATTCATGATTTGACTCTTGATTGGAGGAAAAAAACTGATTGGATCGAGGTGACTTGTGGAGTTTTTGGGCGTAGGGGAAATCTTCATGCTTTTTATCCAAGTCAGACCGTGGCGAATTTGGATGTTTTGAGTCTGGAGGAAAAATTCATGGGCGGAACCGGTATTAATTTTACACCGCCACCGAAACAACATGTCAGTCCGAAGATTGTGGCGCTCGTGAAAAAGCGAGTTGAAAAAATCGCTGAAGTTCTGGGGATTGAAAATTACAGCCGATTGGATCTTTTTATCCACTGCAAAACGGGTGAAGTGATCGTGATTGAAGCGAATACACTCCCAGCGTTGACACCCTCAACCGTGCTTTTCCATCAGGCTCTCAGTGAAAAAAAGCCGATTTTTCCACTCGAGCTTTTGGAAAAATTTATTGAAATGAAAATTACACCTGCTCCCCTGCGGTAAAGTCCTGTTCGCGGAGAACTTCGAGGTGCTCCAGATTTTGCTGGATTTCGGCAACAACTTTTCGAAGGATGTGGATAGTGAAATTTTTGAGGTTTTCACGATCAAATGACATATTTTTTTCCTGGAAATAATCTTCGAGAACCGCCGTCATGAATTCCACGAGAATATACTTGAGTTTTCCGTCCTGATTTTTGATATTTTCCAGGAGTTTCAGACCTTCTTGTGCGCCGTATTCTCCCATGAGATTCACCCAATCGATGATTTCACCATTTGCTTCTGGAATGAGATCTCTCTCTTCTTCATCGAGCTGAAATGGTTGGAGACGACGACCTTCTTCCGCCAAAATTTTATGACCCTCTTCCAACGACTCTCGATCACTTAAAATAAGCATTCCCAAAACGAAGTTTGGGGGAATGCCCTCTGCCAATACTTGCGCTGCGAGGAGAACCAGGTCAGTTTTTGTCTTCTTTTTCAAAAACTCACTAATAATCTTTGCAAGCCGATCTTCCTTTTTCTTTTTCTTCTGCTCCCCTTTCTGAAGAGCTTTCATCTGGGCTGATGCCTTGCGCATTTGTTCGCGAAAAGCTTCCGCAGCCTGCTCTGAGACTTTGTTCGTACCGTCGTCACTCGGGCGGAACGACTCAAGATCATCAAAAAAGAAATTCATCTTGCGAGAGGATATGAGGAGGATAGTCTTTTGGAACTATTTTTGAGCCAATTCGCGAACATTGACGACCGTCTGAACTTTTCGGCGTGCATCAAATTTTTTCACACGCTTTTCTGTAAATTCGACCGTTCCGTTGACGAGAGCGAAAATAGTATGATCTTTTCCAAGGCCGACATTATTACCAGGAAGCATTTTCGTACCGCGTTGGCGGACGATCACATTTCCCGCTCGTGCCACTTCCCCTCCAAACAGCTTTACGCCGAGACGCTGGGCCTGTGAATCACGATTATTTTTACTCGCTCCTTGGGCTTTTTTATGTGCCATAGTGGGCGTATTGTAATCGATACTCCCCTTCCGTGCAAGGCTTTTTTGTGCTATAATGGGAGGATTTATGAAGATGCTTTTTCCTCGCCATTTTCGGCCTTCCTCAAAGCTGATCTCCTGGGTCTTCATTTTCAGCTTTGGAGTAGGGTTTCTCCCTTGTCTTGCTTCCGCTGAACCGATAACGGATATTCCCGTCAATCTTTCTGAGACGGTGATAACGCCCGTCAAACGGGATTCGCGTGAAAAACCGCCGGAACCTTTGGTTGCTCCGGAGTCCTCCTCTGTCGCTCCAGTAACCGATCCTTATTCTGAGCGCGCGCTCAATAACACTTTTTTTCTCTATAAACTTCAGGAGGACCTGAAAGAGGCAAATAGCCATTATCGAGATAATTTTTCTGGGACTTCTGCTGCTCAGCAAAAATTGACACAAACACAGGACGCCATTTCGACGCTCAAGGAACAGATTATGATTTTCGATCGCCAAGTTCGTGAAAGTGAAACGAAAATTTTGAATATCACTGATCAGATTTCCGCAAAAGACCAGGACCTGAATAAGCTCAGTGAAGACATTAATACTCGCAAAATCGCGCTGGCAGAGCAAAAAAAACTCCTCGCGGATTATATCCGAATGCAGTATGTGCAGGAGCAGGTTTATTTCGATGATATTGGCAAGATGAGCCCGGAGAAAATTTTTCTCAGCGGCGAAGCTCTTTCGAACACGACAGAAAAGATTCAGTCCGTGAGCACTTTTCAGAATGCGGGAATGCAGGTTTTGGATGAACTCGTCACGAGCACTCGAGTCCTTGAAGGGCTCCAGCTCGATCTGCAAAACAAGAAAAACCGTCTCGATGCACTTCGGATGCGACTTCAAAATGAATATGACAACTTGAATGATCAAAAAATGGCCAAGGCTCAGCTCCTCCAAGAAACGCGTGGCGATGAACAGAAATATCAAGAACTCATTGCACAATCACTCTTACAGCAAAATGAATCACTCCTTGCGATTTCGGCGCTGCAAGAGAATATGAAATACATTCAACGAAAATTGCGTGATTTTGGTGCGGATGTACCTCTCTCGGAACTTCAGAAAGTCGTAGATCAGCGAACGAAAGAATTTTATGACTATCAGGCGCTTCAAGACGATCATCATGAATTCCAATGGCCGGTAGAGCCAAGTCGCGGCATCAGTGCATACTTTCATGATCCGAGTTATCGCGCTCGTTTCGGCGTGGATCATCATGCCATTGATATTCCGACGACTCAGGGATCAGCCGTTCATGCAGCGAAGGATGGCTATGTCTACAAGGTGAAAGACAATGGCATGGGTTATAGTTATATTATTTTGTCTCACAAAGATGGATATACGACGACTTATGGCCATGTCTCTGCGATGCTGGTCAAAGAAAAAGATTTCGTGCGCGCAGGCGATGTCATTGCGCTGAGCGGCGGTATGCCAGGAACCAAAGGGGCTGGTGCCATGACAACAGGTGCCCATTTGCATTTCGAAATTTTGAAAGATGGAAAATATAACGATCCGCTCGATTTCCTTTCACTGTCACGCTTGCCGCTCGAATCACTTCCAGAGAAGTATTCGAGTCGTGCCGAAAGCAACAAGCCTGCTACTGCTTCTGAAGGATTTTTACCAGAAGATGCCACTTCTCCCTTGAGCGATGAAGATATATCGAATCGCGTAAATCAACACATGCAGAAAGAACTTCAGAGCGGTGAAGATGGTGATGTAAATCCTTAGCTGTGTTATATTTTTCGCATGAAGAAGGTGCTTCCTGTGCGAGAAATCTCTCCTCGTGCCATTCTCAAATCACTCAAGAAAACATATCCTGACTGGAAATGTGAGCTTTTTTTCCGTGATTCGTGGCAACTTTTGGTCGCCGTAATGCTTTCGGCTCAGTGCACAGATGAGCGAGTGAACACTGTGACGCCGGCGCTTTTTGCACGGTTTCCGACGGTCACTTCTTTTGCTCTCGCCACACAGAAAGAGATGGAAAAAATGATTTATTCCACGGGTTTTTATCGCAATAAAGCGAAAAATATCCTGGCGGCGGCAAAGATGGTTGTTACGGATTTTGGTGGCGAAGTACCAAAAACCATGAAGGAACTTCTTCTCCTTCCTGGCGTGGCGCGAAAAACCGCGAATGTCGTCTTGTCGGTCGCGTATAATCTACACGATGGCGTGGTCGTGGACACACATGTGATGCGACTCAGCAAACGCATGGGACTTACAAAAAACAAGACTCCTGAGAAGATTGAGACAGACCTCATGAAACTTGTTCCGCAGAAACAATGGGGAGATTTTCACCTTCTTGTTGCGCATGGACGACGCTTCTGTATGGCGCGAAGACCGATGTGCGAAGCGTGTCCGGTGACGAGCGTATGCCCGAAAATTGGGGTTTCTCTTTAGGTCGTTAAAAAATTGGAGAGCATTCGTTTTCCTTCCGGTGTTGCGAAAGATTCAGGGTGAAATTGAACGCCGAAGATGGGAAGTTTTTTATGTTCGATAGCCATAATGACTCCACTACTTCGCGCAGTGATGGCAATTTCAGGAGAAAGTTTTTTTTCTTGAATCATGAGGGAGTGATAACGCATGGCGTTCAATTTTTCCGGAACTTTTTTGAAAAGGAGGCTTTTTCCTCCTTCCGGCGTCAGGACGATTTGAGAAACTTTTCCGTGCATAATTTCTGGCGCATGGATAATTTTTGCACCGAAGATACTCCCGATGAGCTGATGACCGAGGCAGACTCCCAGGATGGGAACTACTGGTAATTCCCGTATCGCCGTTTCCACGACTTCACGACAAATGCCAATATCTTCTGATTTTTCTGCGGTTCCCGGACCAGGTGAAATGATGATATGAGTCGGTTTTTTTGCAAAAAATTCTTCGAGTGTCAGTTCGTCGTTTTTGTAGACTTCCGGGTTGCCGCCGAGCTCTTCGAGGGCTTGTGCGAGGTTATAGGTAAAGGAATCGTAGTTGTCGAGAATGAGGACTTTCATGGGTTTTGATGACGGAAAAGACGCTTCCCAATATATAGCAAATATATTATACTTGCGCCACATACTTCCTGTTGATTATGACACTATGAATCTTCTTGATCAGCTTGGTACAGGGCAAAGCCTCAGTTCTGTCGTTTGCTTACCTCTAGAAGCTGATTTTGATCCGGATCGCGGAAGTGTCCTCCAGGAACTTGCGGATCATGGGATCAAGGGAGTGAAAAATGTTGTCACGGGGAAGCTTTTTTTATTTGAGGGCGTTGATGAAAAACAATTGCCACTTTTGGCAGAAGAACTTTTGATTGAACGAACGCATCAAATGGGTGCTGTGAATCGTTTTCCGGAAGAGGCCAAAAAGCCGGCATTGGCTCTTTGTATCGCCTATCTTCCCGGTGTCACCAATCCGGAAGTTCAGTCCGTGAAACATGCAGCGCGCAATATGGGAGTGAGTTTTTCTGCGGTGGCGACGGCAAAATTAATTTTACTTTATGGCTCTTTGAGCGAAAAAGATCGGGAAAAAATTGCGCCGCTTTTTTACAATCGAACGGTTCAGTGTGATCTTCAAGAATTACCAAAAACATTGATGCTCGGTGAAACAAAAAAAATTGTTGTAGAGACTGTTCCGGTTCGTGATCTTTCTGATGAAGAGCTTGGAAGCTTGAGTGCCAAAAAAAGCCTCTTTCTCAATCTTCCGGAGATGCAGGCGATGCAGAAACATTTCCGTGATCTGGGTCGCGATCCGACGGACTCCGAACTGGAAATTATTGCGCAGGTATGGTCGGAACATTGTGGACATAAAACTTTTAAGGCGAATGTCGTCATGAATGGACAGCAAAAATCGTCGCTTTTTTCTCGTATCAAGAAAGTAACGAAAGATTTGAATCATCCAGATGTTTGGAGCTGCTTTCATGACAATGCGGGTGTCGTGGCTTTTGACGAGAATGTGGGGCTGGCCATCAAGGGTGAGACGCATAATGCACCGTCGGCGATTGAACCTTTTGGTGGTGCTGAAACGGGCGTTGGCGGTGTTATTCGCGATATTATGGGAACCGGAAAAGGTGCGAAACCGGTCTGTGTTTTTGATGTTCTCTGTTTTGGAGATCCGCGGACTTCTCGTGAAGAAGTTCCTCGAGGATGTCTGCATCCTGAAACTGTTTTTCGAAAAGTGGTTTCCGGAATCCAGAGTTATGGCAATAAAATCGGTCTTCCCAATGTGAGCGGCAGCCTGTTTTTCGATTCTGGTTACACGCCGAAGCCGGTGGTGCTTGCGGGTTGTCTCGGACTTATTGACCGCGACAACGTCACGAAAGACAAACCGGAAGACGGAGATCGTCTTGTCTCTATCGGTGGACTGACAGGTCGTGATGGTATTCATGGTGCGACTTTCTCTTCTGGAGCCATGGAGAGTTCGACCAAAGATGTTCAATCACAAGCGGTTCAAATTGGCTATCCTGCTCTGGAAAAACGCCTTCTCGATGTTATGGAAATTCTTCGCAGCAAAGGTCTCGTGAAATCCGTGACCGATTGTGGCGCGGGAGGATTCAGCTCTGCCGTGACGGAAATGGCTTCTCACATTGGTGCGGAAGTCGATCTTTCCGGCGTTTCTTTGAAATATAGTGGACTTCAGCCGTGGGAAATTTTTCTTTCTGAGTCTCAGGAACGCATGATGGTCTGCGTGGACAAAAGAAATTTACAAGAAGTTCGGACTCTTTGTGAGCATTACGGAATTCATACTGATGATCTTGGCGAGTTTCAAAACAATGATCGCGTTTTGAAAGTTCGCTACGGCGATCTTCCGGTGGCACACCTTTCGCTGGATTTCCTTTTTGAGCAGAATCCCCTACAGATGATTGAGGGGCGTTTTGAAAAAGTTGATTTCGAAAAAGGAGCGGATGATCTTTCTTATCGCCATTCGCTTGATTTGTCGGCTGATGCCATGAAGGCAGCGACCCGTGATGTTTTGTCTCATCTCAATGTCTGTAGTCGCGAGCCGATTGTTCGCAAATATGATCACTCTGTTCGCGCAGGCAATGTTTCCTCGTATTTTGCCGGTCGTCATCGTGATACGCCGCAAGATGCGACGGTTTTTAAACCGCTTTTCGACCGTGATCGTGGTTTTTGCGTGGCGCATGGCATGCATCCGAATATTGCCGCAGTGGATGCGTATTATGGAGCGCAGGCTTCCGTCGTGGAATCTCTTTCCAATCTCATGAGTCGCGGCGTCAATATGAGCAAGGTTTTCCTTATGGATAATTTTATTCATGCCAAACCGGACAATCCTGACGATGTCGGATCTCTTGATCGCGAAGTGGATGGACTCTGTGAAGCGGCCATGGTTTTTGGAACACCTTTTGTCTCTGGAAAAGATAGTCTTGGTGGTACTTTCAAGGGTGATCTCAATGGTGAAAATATAGTCATCAAAGTAAAACCAACTCTGTGCGTCACGGCCGTTGGAATCATCGAAGATGTCAAAAAAGCACTTCCGAATCATTTCCAGACTCCCGGGAATAAACTCTATTTTGTGGGAGTTCGCAATGTTTCACAGATGGGCGGATCGGTTTTTTCTCAAGTTTCCAAAACGGAAAATACCAACATTCCGCGGCTCAATCTCACGGAGGTTCGCGAAACTTTCATGCGTCTTCAGCGAGCTACTTCCGATGGCGCTCTTGTGAGCTGTCATGATGTGAGTGATGGCGGCCTGCTCACAACGCTGGCAGAAATGTCGATGGGCGAAGGCTTTGGCTGCGATGTGAGCCTGAATCATTTCCTCGGAACACCGGCGGAAATTCTTTTCAATGAAACTCCAGGATGTTTTGTCGTAGAAGTTTCGAAAGACATGAGTGATTTGGATGTGGTGAATTATTTTGGCGACTATGGAGTGCTTCTCGGTCGCGTCCGCAAGGATGATTCTTTTGTCATTGAGCATCGTGCAACGGCTCTTCTCAGCCTTTCTGTCAACGAACTTCGTCACTGGATCAAAAGTCCTCTGTTCGAAAAATTCTTCCCGGTTGGCAGTGCGAATTTGCAAGTAGAACAAGACAAGGAGCCGGACACGCGTCGAACCTCTGCCGGATTGAAACTCTTGAGTACTGGTGGAGTCGTGGGCACAGGGCCGATGGTGACGGTTCTTCGCGCACCAGGAATTAACAGTGAAGAAGAGACGCATCATGCGTTTGAACTCCTGGGAGCGCGCAGTCAAATTGTGGATATTGCCGATCTTTCGACGCAGACTTTTGACCAGACGCAGGTACTCGTGGTGCCGGGTGGATTTTCGTACGCTGATGATTTGGCATCTGGAAAAATTTTCTCGAGTGATCTTATTTTTGCTTTCCGTGAGCAGCTCCAACAATTTGCCGAGGAAGATAAACTCATCCTGGGAATTTGTAATGGTTTTCAGGTTTTGGTACGCACGGGCCTTTTGCCGATGCGCCGCATTGGCTCGCTCGAAGGAAATCTGATCCACAATACCCACGGATTTCTGTCTCGCACTGTGCGACTGGAAATCGAAAAAAGCCGCTGCGTTTGGACGAAAGGACTCGCGGGATCTGTTTTTAGTATCCCTGTGGCACACGGCGAAGGTCGTTTCATGACGGCCGATCCGAAGCTCCTGGATCAAATGGTTCGTGATGAACAGGTTGTTTTCCGTTATGTGAATGATGAAGGGCAACCGACGATGAACTTCCCTTATAACCCAAATGGAGCCTTCCGAAGCATTGGCGGGGTATGCGATCCTTCAGGAAGAATTTTGGGAATGATGCCTCATCCTGAACGCGACGCGCGAGGCTTCATGCAAGCAACTTTCTCATCATTCATTGGACTTGAGGTTCTGAAGAATGGTGTGAGATACTTTTCGTAGCTCTTTTTTCACTTTTTTTCTTTCTTCACTTTTTTATGAAAAATTTTTTTCGTATTGCTGCGGGCATTAGCGGTATCTCTGCATTTTATATTCTCGTAGCCGGTATTTTACATGCGGC
>CAZFSD010000004.1:30592-36863 GCA_964521465.1 uncultured Candidatus Peribacteria bacterium
GCGGCAACATGGTATCCGGTAGAGACGGTATCATTTCTTCTCGGTCATGGCGCTGACGCAAATGCCGTGAATCGTGACGGCATGACCGCTCTCCTCTCTGCCGTTTCCTTCCGTTCAACGGGTGAGGAAGATACTCTCAAGGTCGTCCAGGCGCTCGTGGCCGGCGGTGCTCGTGTAGACACCAAGGACCCAACCGGAAAAACCGCCTTCGATCTCGCCAGTGAGATGGGGTACTTGCAAATTGCGGCGTTTTTGAAGCGTTAAAAATGGCTGGGGATGAGGGATTCGAACCCCCGAATGCCGCCTCCAAAGGGCGGTGCCTTACCACTTGGCGAATCCCCAGCGATAGTGCGCAATGTTCCAAAGAAGAAGCGCGGTTCGATTGTAGCGGCTTCGGAGAAAAGTTTCAATCCCCTTCACCGCGCACTGCGTGTCCGCCTCAAATCCCAAAAGCACCGTCTACCAGGCGGTGCTTTGTTTGTATGGGTGTCTCAGTCGGTCTGAGATTTTTTTTGGCTTATTTGCCGGCTTTTCTAGGGCCTTTTGAGCTTTTCAGATATTTTCGTGAAGTAAATGCGCTCCCTGCCAGTGAGATTCCGTAAATCCACATTTCTGGGCCTGTTTCGGCACTTCGGTGTGGGGTATAACCGGCTACTGGGTGACGGACGGTTGTTTTTGGAGCTGCTGCACTTGATTGAAGCGGTTCGAGTGATGAACCGGTTGTGTCGGTGTCACCTGCTGGGGCGTCGCGATAGACGATTTTTGTGATCGTTTTTCCGGAAGTTTCTTGCGTCGTATTGCCATTTGCCGCTCCCGATTGACTACTGCCATTTCCGAAATCAACCGTTTGATTATTTGAAGGAACATCGGTTCCCGTAGTGTTGCCGAAGAGATTATCTCCGAAGAGGTTTGCGGCTCCGGCATTTCCCATGAATGGACTTGTTCCGATCGGCTGAGTTACTTCTGGGGAAACACTGGTTGGATATTGCAGTGCAATGAAACATCCTTTTGCCTGCAGTTCTTTGTATTTTGCATTGTAATTATTGCTATTAACGTCGTTTTTCTGACTTTGATAGACGCCATAGAGCGCATTCAAGAGCTGATTTCCACTGTCACAATCGGCGGCGGTTGCCGTCGTACTGGCAGCGGCTGGCGTTGCTTTGATTTCGTTGGATGTGATGAGATCGGTCGTGTTTTTTCTCACGAGGACGAGAGCGTAATAGTAGTCTTTTGAATTCTCCAGAGCTTTCGTATCGGTAAAATCTTTTGTGTCTGCTGTAATCGTGTTACTCACGAGATTTCCCTTATCCGCTGCCGCATCCACCATATTTTTCTTGGTGATGTCGACGTTGCTGGCGGTAGCTGATGGTGCTGCTGGACTTGCGCGATAGAGTTCGAAATGGTCGATGTTTGTCACATCTCCCGTAACCGTCCATTTGAGTTTCACCTGTTTATCACCGATTGTATCGAGTGAGAGTACCACCGTATGTGAAACATTGGTGTGCGTTTTCACTTCTGCTGCGGTAGCGATTTTTTTGCCATCTTTATCGAAAGCTTCGATCACATAGAAATAATCTTTATCGTTTTGGAGAGCAATTTTGTCGATGTAGGTGAGACCGTCTGCTGCCTTTTGGCTCGCAACAAGATTTCCCGGTTCGGTCGTCGCATCGACGGGTGCCGTTTTGGTGGTATCAACTCCGGCGAGCAGGTCGCGGAAAATTTTGTAGGTTTCAACTTTTCCTGCGGCGGTAGAATCGGTCCAGGTGAGCTGAACTTGTTTATCGCCACCGGTTGCGGTGATCACGATATTGCTTGGAATTTTTGCGTCGTCAGGATTGGTGACCGCGATGGCGGAAAAATCTGAAGAATGAACGGCGCCACCTGCCACAACCATATAGCTGTATTTCACGGTTTTGTATTTGTCGGCCTTGTCATCGATGACTTTTACCTGCGTTCCGGTGGCCGGAATTTTGTCACCGGTGATGAGAGCTGCAATAGACCAACCTTCAGCATCTTTCGCCATGTCGACTGGTTTTGTGGCTGCCTCGCCTTCTTTTCGGTAGAGAATATAGCTTGTTGCATCGTCTACTTTGTCGAAGGTGACTTCAATACCATCAAGCATTGCCTTTGCCGTGATATTTGATGGCACGGCTGGGAATTTACATTTATCGGATGCGAGTGCGTCGGTTATCGTTTTTTTTGTCGCTTCATTGATACGCGGATTTGCAGCGCCGAATGCGATCTTTTTGTATGCTCCGCAGACTTCTGCGTCTTTGGTGTTATTTGCCGTGGTTTCAAATTTTGGGATATCGGTACACGATGTTGCGGCTGCAGCAAGGTATTTTCCATCCGGACAAACTTCTGGGACTTTGGAGTCTCCATCAGTTTTTACCGATTCGCAGGTGCTGGAGAGATTTACGAGTCCCTTCACTTTTGGAACTTCTGTTCCCGCTGGACATTCTGCCACGACGGTAAATGTCACTTCATCTGAAAATCCTGAACCTTTCTCGCCATCGCCGGCTTCCACGGCCAGACTGTATTTTCCTGGTTGCAAAATCTTGTCGGTCACACTCGCATAAGGACAGGTCCATGTATTTTTGTTCGTGTCGCCATCAACTGGTTCGCAGGAAGCATAATCCTGCGTATCTCCCATGAGGCCATTTTCCTTCCATGTTCGAGCCCATACAATCTTTTTCTCTCCTTTGTCGTCAGTTTTTGATATTTTCCATTGATAATTTCTGACATCTTTTCCATCTTTTTTATTGGTTCCACCTGTCGTGTCTCCTGAATCTTGCCATGCAATGACGAATGGTAATTTTACGGTTGTACCTTCTAATGGATACTTCACTTTTGGTTTTTCCGGAGCGGTGTTTGTCGTGGAAGAAGCGGCGACTGCCGTTACTTTGAAATGCATCTCTTTCGATGCTGGCGATGCAAACTGTCCGTCGCCGGCCCAAACTTGCCAGGTGTAGGTTCCTTCTTTGGTGATTTTTTCTGCTGGGATTGTAACTAGTTTACAGATCCAATCATTATTCTCTGCGCTTGAGAGAGTGACATTGCAAATTTTTTCTGAGTCTTGTAAACCCGACATTGCTGATTCATGAAATCCGCGATCCCATACTGGTTGCCCATCGGGACCTTTAATGACCCACTTGTAATTCTGGACCATCGTGCCCATTAATTTATTTACTGTAAAATCATCTTTTCCTGCATCCCATTCGAGCTTCACGGGAGCTCCGAGTGTGAATTCCTGATTGTCTGTCGGGGCTTTTGGTGTTGGTGCTTCTGGGGCAACATTTGGCGCTGCAACCGAGAAATTTACACTCGCTGGATCTGATTCGAGAGCGCCGTCACCGGCCCAGAGTTGGAAGTTGTATGATTTTCCTGCTTCGAATACTTCTTTTGGAATCGTTACTTCTGGACAGGTCCATGTGCCTGGCTGATTAAACTCGCCGTTGTCTTGTGTCAGTGGCTCACAATCCTGATCTCCTGATGACCCACTGAGCCATGATGACCAATCGCGACCCCATTTCACTGTAGCGTCGGCATCAGTCAATAATTTCCAATGATAATTTCTCACGGTTGATGGCCTGTTGTCTGAATCCTTGCCGTCAATCCAAGTAATCTTGAGTCCTGACTGAAGATCTGCGGTGCCGAATGTTGCGTTTGGTGTTGGAGATGTAATCGTTGGAGCATTTGGCTTTACATTGTCTGTGCCTTCCGTCAGTGATCCTACTTCTTGGCCAAAATCTCCTTTGAAGAGATTTGCTCCACCAAAGTAAAAAGCAATTCCACCCACGATGACGAGGGTGATCAGGGTCACGAGAAATTTTCCTTTTTTTGTTTTGAAAAAATTCTGTTTTTCCACCGTCTGCACAACCTCTGGCTGCAGAGGGATGGTCATCATTGGATCTACTGGAGTCTGTGCTTCACTCATTGGAGCTTGCGCTTCAACATGAGGATTCATGCCGGCATTGATGTCGACATTGATGCCGGCATCTGGGTCCACGGGCACCCACTGCACATCATTATTTTGATTTTGATTTTCGCCCATAGGAGGTTTTTTTTAATTTTTGTTTTTGAAGATGGGGGTACGATCAATTCTTGACCGTTCTGGTCATTCTATCATATTTTCTGCTTTGAAGCAAGTGCGAATTGGACTGGATTTCTCCTGAGCGACTTTATTCCGTAACCGTAATACTATCTTCAAATGTGTCAACAACCCCTTGCTGGTCCGTGACTTCGAGTTTCACTTTGTAGGTGCCGGCTTTTTTGTAGGTGTAGGTCACATTTGGCTCGCGTGAGTCGTTCAGAGCGCCGTCGCCGTCGAGGTCCCAGCGGTATTTGCCGATGGTTCCCGTAGAACAGGTGCTGTCAAAAATGACATCGAACGGAGCTACTCCTTGATGCTTGTTGATTTGAAAACAAGCTTTTACGGGAACAACCTGGACCGTGACGAGTGCCGTGGCAGCATTTCTCTTGCCATCAGCCGCAATGGCGGTGACGGTGGCGTTGAAAACGCCGACGCTGTTATATTTGTAACTCAGTTTCGCGGCATCCTGTCGTTTTGGCGTTTTGTCACCAAAATCCCATTCGTAACCGATGATCTGGCCGTCTGGATACGAAGATGCTGATGCGTCGAAAGAAACGACGAGTGGCACGGTTCCGAAGTTCGGCGTCGCGGTCACGCGGGCTGAAAGTCCGGGTGGTGTGACGGTCACGAAAAGGATTTCTTTGGATTCGTTGTCGTCGCTGTCCTGGACCGTAAGGGTGACTTTGTAGGTTCCTGCTTTTTCGAAGACTTTGGTGACGACTGGTCCGAATTGATCGTCGCGGCCGTCGCTTTCGAAATCCCAGCGATACTCGGTGATATTATTGTCAGGATCGGTGGAATTTTGTGCACTGAATTCAACCTCGAATGGCGCTGCGCCGGTGAGGCTTTTGGCGCTGCCTTTTATTGGCATTGTATCAATGATGGCTTTCGGTACTCGTGGTGGATTGCCGATGATGATTTTTTGTGATTTGGTCGCGGTATTTCCTTTTTCGTCGGTCACCTTGAGAGTGACTTCATAGACACCTTCTTGCTTGAATCCGTAGGTCACCGTTTTGCTTTTCTTGGTGCCGGTTCCATCGCCGAAATTCCATTCGTATTTATTGATGGTACCGTCCGGACTCGTGGAATCACCGGCATCGAAAAGATACGCTTTGTTGATGAGGAATTTTCCGTTTGGTTCGCCGCTCACTTTGATGACGGCCTGCATGCCGTATTCGTCGGAGACGGAGATGAGTTTTTCTGCGGTTTGATAATTGCCACTATTGTCCGTGACGCGGAGTGAGACTTTGTAGTCACCGTTTTTTTCGAAGGTATACTGTGCTTTTGGTCCAGTGGCGTCGGTATAGTCGTCATCTTCATTGAAATCCCATTCGTAGGCTTTGATCGATCCATCTGGATCTTTCGATGCGGATGCGTCGAATTGAACTTTGAGCGGAGCATTTCCTTTTTCTGGGGTGGCGGTGAATTGCACGATGGTTTTCACATCAGCGATCGAGACGATGGTTTTATAATCCTGATTTTTCACTATGGATCCTGTCGTTTGATCGAGGAGACTCAGCGTGAGTTGAACCGGAAATGTTCCATTTTTCGTACCTTTATCTTCGTAGGTATGAGCGATGTGGACGCCGGTGCCATTTTGGCCGTCGCCGAAATCCCAGAGATAGGAAATGATTTTATATTTTTTGAGATCGATGACATTTGCCGTCCCTCCTGCGTCGAAGGTTACTTCCACCGGTGCGATGAGGCCGACCGTCTGCTGAGGATCGGTGACAATTGGTGGTTTTGGTTTTGGCTGACTCACCACATTCATTTTTGCTTCAAGAGCGAAATAGGTTCCGGCCCATCCAATCAACAGGATCAAGAGGAGCGTACCCCAGAGCACTGATTTCCAGCCGAATTTTCCTTTTGCCGGATCTTCTTTTTTTGTTGTTGAATAATGAAAAAGTGCCAGCATCGTCAAGAGAAATACGACGAATCCCGACACGGCAAAAACCGTATTTGCCACAACTTCCAAAATGCTCACCAGCGTTGCTCCATCGGTTCCGAGCGCATCTGCCAGTGGCGTTTCATATTTCGACAATCCGCCGAGAAATGCGAATGAAAGTCCCAGTACAAGCATTCCGAGGAATACAAAAATACTGAAGCATCCTGTGGCAATTTTTCCTGCTGAGCCACTTGCAGGTTTTGTTGATGGTGTGGTTGCTGGTGCGGCTTCTG
>CAZFSD010000004.1:36963-46028 GCA_964521465.1 uncultured Candidatus Peribacteria bacterium
TGACGCTGCTGCACCGACCGGAGCTGCTGAGGTATTTTCTGTCATGAGATGAGGTTATGTTTGTTTTTTGATAATACGTTTCTTTCTTCGTGATTTGAGTATACCAAAACCGAACATGCTCGCAAGCGCGCCGTAGAGTGAAGTCTCTCCCGGAAGAACGAAAATATTATTTCCGCCGCCGCCGAGTTCACCAAGAAAGGTGATTTCGCGGATCGTGCTTTTTTTGTTTCCTGCTGCGTCGTAGATCGTGAGTTTTGTCGCAACTTTTCCCCAGGCACTCTGATAGTCGGTCGTCCAACTTCCAGGCTTGGTATCGGTATAATCTTTGTCATTGTCATTGATCCCGTCGCCATCGCCATCGAAATAGATATTTTTATCGATTTCATAACGAACGATATTTCCTTTTGAAGAGCTGTAATCGAATGTGACATTGCCGGCAACGCCTTTGAGGTGAATTTTCCCATCAATGAGACTTGCATCCGGAGTTGTTTTCATTTGAGCAAGAAGAGACTCTGGAGCTGCTGAAAATGCTCCGACCGATGAACCGGTCGTTGGCGAGAGCGCTCCTTTTGCTACGATGCCGCTGCCGGTTTTTGGCGCTGCTGAAACATTGACGATATTCGTGATGACGCCTTGTGCTCCCTCATTGTCCGTAACGGTAAGCTTAACATTGTAAACGCCGGAAGATTTGTATTGATGAATAGGATTTTTTTCTGAAGATTCATTGTCATCGTCGCGGACACCATTGTTATCACTGTCGGTATCGGCATCAAAATCCCATTTATAACTTACAACGGTCGTGTTCTTGGTTGTGTCCAAAATTTTTGTCGCGTCTTTGAATGCGATTTTATTGTCGCCTGCCCCGGAAGCAAAAGAGAAATTGGCGATCGGCGGATTGCCGTTTGGCATGATGAAAATCGTTACTGGATCCGATACCGCCTCTCCGAAATTATTATCGATCACTCGAAGACGAACTTGAATCCCTTTTGTTTTTGCCTGCTCATAATTCACCACGATGGACGACTTGTCTGTCTGTTCATTGTTGTCGAATCCATCCCCTTCTGTGTCCCAGACATATCCGATAATCGTCCCATCTGGATCTGCCGAAACGCTGGTGAATGTTACCGCTTCTTTGACTTTGACATTGGTTTTACTCACAGAAAATTTTGCAACAGGAGCCTTGTTTGGTCCGTTGATAATCGTGAATGATGGCGGTGATTGAGTCTTGAGGATATCGCTCGCGCGACTGACTTGATTTTCGTCATCGCGCATTTCCATGTTGAATCCGTATTCCATGAGATCACCTTCCTGGCCGCGTGTACCGATGTTGAAAAGGACGCTCGGCGTCGTGGTCACTTTGGTGCTGAGTTCGATGTTCGGATTTTTCACATCATAATACCACCAGCGATAGCTCACGATACTGCCGTCCGGATCGCGTGGCTCGAAGGCTTTCACCTGAACCGTGATCGGCGTTCTGAGTTCTGATCCTTGAGGGATCACGACGAGTGATTTGAGCGTTGGCTTTTGATTGGCGACGAGAATTTTTACCGAATCATCCGTGTCTGTTTTTTTCGAGTCTTGGTCGTCGGTCACCGTCAGTTTCACTTGGAAATAGCCAGGATTTTGAGGACTTTTATCCTTGTATATATAGGAGGTGGTCTTCTTGGTACTTTTTACACCGTTTCCAAAATCCCAGAGATAGGTCAGATTTTTCGCTGATCCATCGGTGTTTTGTGAATCGGAAGCGTCGAAGGTGAGATTTGTTTTTCGTGTCACAACAAACATTTCGCTCGTATTTACGAGCTCGCCGTTCATCTTGATGCGAGCGACGGCAAGAGGTTTGTCACTGCCACCGACGATAATTTTTCGGGTGACGCTATTTTCATTGCTGTCTTCGTCGTATGCGGTGACTTTGACCATAAATGGTCGTGCTGAACGATAGATGTGAGTGACGGTCGCTTTTTTGTTTTCGAAAATACCGCTATCAATTTCTCCGTCGCCATATTCGATCTGATAATTTTTTCCTTGTTCACTCAGAATGGTGATTTTTGCTTCTGCCTGCTGATTGTTGTCGAGTTTGAGACTGACGGGATTCGACTCGCTCCAATCAATATCCAGAAGATTTTCCACTCTGATCATAGCATCTGCTTTTGTACCTTTTCCTTCGTTTGCGTCTTTTGCCTCGAGCTGAATTTTATATTCACCTTTCTGAAGGAAGCGAACGAGTACTTTTTCACTATTCTTGTCGCCTTCGATGATCTTGTACTGTTTTCCTTCTTCACCGCTCAGACCCCAAGTGTAGACGATATTCTGATTCAATCCATCTGGATCGTAACTATAGGAGGCGTCGAGCGTGAAATCCGATGGCTGATTTTTTCGACCTGCCATAGCCAGGAATCGTGCGACCGGTGGATTGGATTCCACTCGCAGTGCGAGTTCGTCGGTGGCAGTATCGCCTTGCTCATTTTTCACTTCACATTGCACTTTATAGATTGCTGGATCCTCGAGCGTGAGTGCGAATCTCTGATCGGTCGTGTCGAATTTACTGGTGTCTGCTTTTGGAGAATCCGATTGTGCACTCCACTTGGTATCGATACGACCCTGGCTTCTTCCGGTCACGCAGTTGAAATCAACCTTCAATCCCGCACGAACGGTGCTGCCAGGATTGACGCTGATAAATGCTGAAACATTGGAGACGACAAGATCGAAAACTTTTCGACTCACATTTCCATCTTTCGTCGTTACTTCCAGGACAATGCGATACTTCCCTTCACGGGTAAATGGCATCGTTACGATATCTTTGTCGCCTGGTTTTCCGATGATCTCTCCTTGAGCTCCTCCGAAATTCCATTTGAATTGTGTTGCATCTTTTGTTTGCGATGCATCAAATCGAACGCCGTCCACTGCTTCTTTTGCTGGCACGGAAAGGCTGTCTCGATTCGCGGTCAGGTTTCCTTCTTCGTCGTATTGAATGATGTCCGCATCAATACTTTTTGTTGTGACTTTCAAATTAATTTTTCCTGTCGATGGAAGTACATCAATCGTCACATACGCTGTCCCCGGAACGACCGTCTGAGGATCGATACTGCTGACGATCACGCCGATTTTGTAGCTTCCTGCTTTTTTGAAAAGACAGTTGGCGGTGGCGCCATTGTCGGCACACTGAGCATCGGTGCTTGCGAGAAATTTCCATTCAATCTGTTTTTTGCCTCCTGCTTTTGTACTTTCTTCTGCTGGATCGCGTGTGCCGATCGTTGAGAAATTCACGATGAGCGGAGCATTGCCTTTATATTTATCAGCGGTGAGCTTCACGGCGACACCCTTGAGATCTTTCAAGTTGGTATAGAGCGTCTCGAGTGCGCCGGCAATCGTACCAAGATTTTGTTTTGCTTTTTCCGGGTCATCTTTGTTCTGTTTCAATGACTGAAAATCAACTTTATCAAAAGTTGCGAGCATTTCCGGAGAAAGCAGAGGTGAAACTTTTTCTTTGATCACTCCGATGTACTGCTCGAGATCATCGATATTTTTGTAGATCGCATTTTCTATTGCTGCTCGTAATTTTCCGAATGTACCATCTTGCGCAATGAGTTTCGTATTATAATCTCCCCAATCTTTTTTGAAACTGTCATAGAAAGATTTGAGACTTTCGGCCGTCGCTTTTTCTTTTGAAGCCTGATCAATCTTGATTTTCATCTCACGAATCCAGCTTTTGTTCGCATTATCGAATGCCGTGATATAACTTTTCAGCTCTGGAAATGAAGGGAACTGATTGGTGATTTGATTGAGCGCATCACGAATTTGTCCGAATTTCGTCCCCATCAATGCGAGTGCTGATGTGGCATCATCGTAACCGTTGAATTTGATAAATCCTGTTTCGTCGAATGCATTTTTTATTTCGTTTTCGATGTCATCGAGCTTGAATTTCATCTGAGCGTAACTTCCATAGGTCGTGAGTGTACTCTGTACAATCGTGTACATCTGATTGCCATAAGTTCCTGCGCTCGCGCCGGGAGCGGTCGCGAAGACGGCATTTTGAGGACCAGCCGTATCACGATCTGTTCCTGATGGAATTTTGAGCGCTGTGTTGACGATGGCGAAGGATGCCGCGATGATGACAATTCCGATAACGGCGTACATGATCGCTTTTTTTCCGGTCTCTGTTCCACCTGATTCTCCTGCGGAAAGCACATATCGGAAGCCACCGTAAATAATAATGACTACTGCGATGAGTCCGAGGAATCCAAGTGCAAAATTCACCACTTTCAAAACGAATTCACGGGCGCTGGTCACTTGTGTGAGAGCTGGATCAAACCCTTCCGTACTTGGTGCTGTGAGTCCTCCGCGGAATTCTACAAATGATGTCGATGAAGTCCCGCTCACGCCATTATTCTGAAAAACACACTCGCCAATGTTTTTGAAATAATCGACGCCATCACAACTTGCAGCTTGTGCGATGTGCACTGTTTTGAATGCAAAAAGTGACGCCATCATGACGACGCATGTGAGGATGAGCAATTTTGCGATGATGGCGGTCATGGCAGGTGCCGTTTTTGCCACAGACGATGCTTTTGAGCGTGCAATTTTTGTCATAGGTTTTTGTTTTTGAAATCTCTCCAGTATATCACAACTTTAGCTTTGAAGCAAGCGGGCAAACTTCCCCAAGATTCCTATGAACCCATTGGAGCGATTTTGAGGACGACCCCATTCCAATTCATATCGAGCTTTCCATCAGCTTTGCTGAAAGCTGAAATTATATGCTCTGGCATCCCCTTTTCTTGAAGATAACTGCTTATTTTTTGCTTCATATCTCCTTCTACCGAAGCATCATAACGAATACTTATCCCATCTCCGGTAGAATACCCTTTTGCGCCCGGAAAAATCTCAAACGATCCTTTTTCAGCCAAGCTCACTTGATTCTTGGGATCAAGCGGAAAAAGAGATGCGACCGTCTCCAATGCTTGCCCTTGACCAAGAATTTCATTTCCTTCTTCTTGCATGGTGGCAAAATCTACCGTCTTTCCTGGCCTCACAATATCATTGAGATATTTTATTGGGTTGTACCATTTGTCCGATACCTTCAGGAGAGAAGACCCTTGTGCGCCAGAGCTGAGTCCTGAACCAAATCGTTGAATCGCTCGTCCGAGCATCAAATGCTTCCCTGCATTCATAATTCTTCCACCTGCCGCTGTCAGATAAGGAGAAAGAACTTTGTTTCCCAAAAACCCTGCGAGTGCTCCCGTGGCACATCCGAGCGCCCATCGTCCCGCGAAAATTTTTGGATCAAATCCTCTCCAATCTCCTTCGGTTACTCTTTCCGAAACTCCAAGGCCCGCCGTTGTTCCCAGTGACATGAGTGCCAACGACCCCACTGTTCCTACGCCGGGAATAAAACCCAGCATGGATCCGGCGAAAGAAAGTGTCATTGGTAAAGCCTTCTCCAACATAAATCCTTTGAAACCACTTCCTTGCCCCTGTATCGTCAATATCCCATTTGCCACTTCTTGTATTTGGGCTGCCATTTTTTTGCCTTGCACGATGGGACCCAAGAGATTTTTCTGGAGTGCATTTCTCATGCGTGGAAATTGCGATTTCTCCGCTCTCAGGGCTATTCTCTGGGCCATGCCAGACGCTGTGGATTTTTCGATACCTTCCATGTATGGCGAGGCCAGAATTTTTCGTGCTGCTGGATGAACCCATTTTTCCATCATCACGTCCGTCGGCTTTTCGCCAGCGTTCATTTGGGCGATCATCTTCTGTATTGATTCGACAAATGGCTTCGAAGAAACGAAGAGCTGTCTCAGGTTTTCTGAGAATTGATAGAATTCTGGATATGCATTCATATTCTTTTCCATGGCGAATTGCGTTTCGTCGATGTATCGCTCTACGATAGCAGAAAATGTTTTCTTGAGTTCTGGTTGATTTTGTAGTGCGCGAAAAACCTCTCTTTCACCCATGAAAGAATCGTCATTTTTTGCACTGTCAATAAGTTGGTAGGGATATTTTTGTGTCCCTTGCGCTCCTTCGCGAAATCGCATCAGTTTTTGAAGTAATTTCTCTCCCTGTTCATAAGCGACGACTGGATCTTTCATTTGCGCTCGTCCAATGTCGGCGAAATCTTTTGCGAGCGCATCGGTGTATTCTGTTATTTTGTACTTGAGTGATCCATCGAACACTTCTTTTTCCCTTTTTTGAGGCAACATCGATTGACTCAATGCCTCTGCCTTTTCCGCTTCGTCAAGAGATGCTCGGGATGCCAGGACAAGATTCATCTCTGTCATATTTTGCACATTTTCTGCTGATGCTTTGTACTTTTCATCTCCCGTCATCGTGAAAATTTGACTCTGCACGGCGACGATTGCATCGCTTAATCGCTGTCGAAATATACCGTATTCTCGCGGGTTTTTTGGAAATGGCATTTGATGCGAACCGGTATCGATGACCATGTTTCCCAATTTCTCTGCAAAAAATTCCGTTTCAAATAACTCCGGCTTATAATCCAGCACGATCATTGCATCACGAATCTCCAAAAGCGATAGATTGTAGGCTTCTAGAAATTCATGCGTTTTTGTTTTTTCTGTCTCGTACGGATTTTCTGTAAATTTTTTGATTTTTTGACTGAGTTCACGACATCTCCCCGCTCTTTCTTTGATTTCTTGCGAGAGCACTGCGATCATGCCTTTTTCTCGCGCTTCTCTTTCATTTTTTTTCTGAATCTGTTCGGCTTCTTTTTTATTCGTCTTTTCCCCTTTTATCTCCTGCTTTTCGAAACCTTCTCCATTTTTCGGATTTTTTGAGACTTCACCTCTTGATGTTTCAGGATGACCATGTGGCATGCTTTTTCTTTTTATTTTTTCGTGCTTTCCACCGGAGATTGGAGAGTGCCAAATCCTGCCGGTGCGGCGCCAATGGGCGTAAAGCTTGGAATGTCACGTTTGAAGGTGACAACGGTATTCACGAGAGCGTAGGCGCCCATCGACAAGACAATACCGATCACGGCACCGAGAATGATCTTTTGAGCCTTCTTGGTATTTTCCTCATTGTCGACCGCGGTAACATAGAGAAATCCGGCGTAGAGAATGAGTACTACGGCAATCGTACTGATAAATCCTGAGATGAAATTCGTGAAATTCACGAGCAATTTTTTTGCTTTTTCGATGTCGGGAAGAACTTGGCCAGCCTTCGGGAAAATAATATCTTTAATGACATATTCACCGATACCGGCGACAATGAGACCTCCCATAGCCCACATAATGCGATTTTGATGATTTTTGATTTTGTCTTCACTGCCGCTGCTGAGTGTGATCCCAATTCCACTTCCGATGACGACCACGACTGCAACCACTCCCACAAATTTCATCATAAATCCGTACACACCTTCGACGAATTGTGATCCTTGTCCAGCGTACTGTTTTGCAATTTCCTGATTTTCCAAAACATTTCCCGCCTCTCCGAAGAAGATGTTTTTCACGAGCGTGTCGGCGACGATAATGACGATGAGTGCGGCAATAGAATAGCCGATGTTTTTTTTCTGACTTTCGGAAATTTTTTCGATGTCTTTACCAGCGGTCACGAGTCGAACGCCCGAAAATACAAGCATGGCGACGGCGACGGATCCTGCAAAATACTTGATCACATCCATGACTTTGTAGATGACACTCGTAATCTCTGATGCGCCGGCAACCGCAGAAGATTTCGCGTGCTCCGCCAGGCCGCCAGGAAGACCAGTGTCACTGCCAATTTGTTGGAGTGGCGCGAACTGTGCCAATGCCAGCGGTGCGAGCGCCGGAACAATTGTCAGCACCGCACTGATGAATGCCGTGATGCCGAGAATTTCGAGAATTGTTTTTTTTGTTTTTTTGTTCATTTTTTTTATGAGAAATGACCGGAAATGATCGTTGAGACAATTCCAAATGCGCCATAAATGACGATAATTCCTCCCAGACCGGCGTAGATGATGCGTTTGGCCTGAGCCGTTTTTGTTTCTTCTCCGGCGGCGATGAGATACAGGAATCCGCCCAGAAAGACCACGAATACTGCGATTGGCCCCACAAGCGACATGATGAAATTCGTGAAACCGATAATCTGTCTCACGCCTTCTGCGGGATCGACTGCCGGAGCCACTCCATCGACTCCTATGTAAGTGTTGTAATTGAGTTTGTAGAAGACTTTATTAATGATCGTATCGCTCCAGAAAATCATGAGAAATCCGGCAGCGCCCCAGATGAGTTTTTTCCGGTCGAGACTGAAAGAATCTGGCTCTGAGCCGAGCGTAATCATGCGGAAAGCACTGACAATGACTTCAAGCACCGCGAGGCTTCCGAGGAGATATTTGATGAAAACGAAAACGATTTGCACTGTTTTGCTAAAGACTTTTGCACGGCACATGAGTGCGTTCGGGTCGCTGAGAATTGTTTTGTAACAGACCGCTGTTTCACCGTTATAGACCGCCTTAATTCCTTCATCGCTGACGCTGAGGACCTTGGTAAGTTCGCCGGCAATACTGATGAGCGCGAGGCCGATCATGCCGTAGGTAATTCCATTTTTTGCTTTCTCCACTTCTCCTTCTTCGCCATCGGCAAAGAGCATTTTGAGCGCGGACACGATAATCATGAGGATGGCAACGACACCGATGATCGGTCGCGCAACACCCAAAACTCCACCCTGTCCTGCACGATATCCGCCAATCAATGTGGCGAGTTGCTGAAGGGCACTGTCGCCGTGGAGGGTTGGTGCACCGGGAATATCGCCGAATCTTTCCACGCCGGTCAGCGGAAGCGCTGAAGCCGCGAGTACCTGATTGTAGTGCAAAGCGACGACGAGCAAAGAAACAAACACTGACCATGTGCGCAGATTTTTCCAAATCCCTTTTTTGGAGATCTTTTTGATTTGTGTAGAAGCTTTAAACATATCCTAGTATTCTACCATATTTTTGGCTTTGATGCAATGCTGAAATGCTCGAACTTCGTGACAGGAAACTCAGAGTAATACACTTGATTATTATCATTTCTATTGTGTAAAATGGATGTCTTATGAACCCAAAGAATATTGGTTTTTATCGGCATCGC
>CAZFSD010000005.1:0-44094 GCA_964521465.1 uncultured Candidatus Peribacteria bacterium
TGTAGAATCTCAAACAGTATTACCTGATACTACAGAGAGTATTGATGTAGAAAGGGGCTTATTGAATTTCCATTACTTCTGGCTTTTGTGCTTCGTGATCGTGTTTTTCGTCTCCGAATACCTTGAGTCTCTTGAGGAAGCAGTCTCGAAGTTTGTTGTCATGAAGCATACCTTTGACGGCGAGATAGACGATGTCTTCTGGTTTTTTGTCGAGCATTTGTCGTGCAGTCTTTGTCTTCAAGTTACCGAAATATCGGCTGTGGCGGAAATATTCTTTGTCTTCCACTTTTTTACCGGTGAGTGCTACTTCTTTTGCGTTGATGACGATGACGAAATCACCGCAGTCGATATGCGTTGTGAAGATAGCCTTGTGTTTACCGCGGAGAAGGTCTGCAGCTTTTGTTGCAATTTTTCCAAGGACTTTTCCTTTTGCATCGATGACATGCCATTTTCGTTCGATTTCTTTTGGAAGGAATGTTTTCATGATAGGGGAGATGTGCTTACTGTTTTAAGTGTAATGGATGAAGATATTATGCGAGAAGTTCGAGCTGCACGATTTCTGTTGCATCGCCTTTTCTGTAGCCGAGCTTATGAACTGTTGTAAAGCCTGAGTCACGATCTGCATATCGTTTCGTGAGTACTTCGAGGATTTTTCTGCTGCTGTTTTCATGCTGCAAGAGCTTTTCGATTTGGCGAATAGCGTTCATGGTGTCTTTCTTTTTTCCGATGGTAATAAGACGATCGATGAATGCTGAAACGGCCTTTGCTCGTCTTGGAGTTGTTACGATTTTTTCGTGAATCAAGATGGAGACTGCGAGATTGCGCAGCATGGACGTGGTATGATCCTTGTCGATTCCGAGCCTGACTTTATTGGTTCTGTGTCGCATGTTATGTGGTAGGTGGTAGTAAGTGGTTAGTTAGGAAAGATTTATTCTTTGGTGAGTGTTAATCCGCGAGGATTGAGAGCTTCTTCAACTTCTGTCAGTGCTTTTTTACCGAATCCACGAAGATTGCTGAGCTTGGATTCTGTGCATTTGCAGAGTTGTTCGATTGAACCGATGCCGCCGTTAATCAGCGCATTGAGGGTTCGTGGAGAAAGCCCAAGGATCTCTATCGGGGTATAGGTTTCCTGTGCTGGCTTTTTGTCTTCTTCCTGATATTGTTTTTCGATGATCTTGCTGGCGTCTGTCATGAATTCTGGTTCTACAACAATGTTCTCTTGGTTGAAGAGCTTGAAGTATGACTGAAGAATATTTGCAGAGAATTTGATAGCATCTTCCGGGCTGATTGATCCATCTGTTTGCATTTCGAATACGAGTTTGTCGAGGTTGGTCATTTGACCGACACGAGTTGCTTCGACATTGTAACGAATTTTTTTGACGGGACTAAAGCCTGCATCCATGACGATAACCGTCGGCATTGTTTCTTCCTTTTGCTTTACTGCTGCTGGAATATAGCCAACGCCTTTTTCAACACGCATCTCGAGGTTCAATTTTGAGCCTTTTTCGAGTGTTGTGATATAGAGTTCAGGGTTCAAAATTTCTACATCGCTGCTTCCTTTGATATCACCAGCGGTAATAACACCTTCTTTGTTTGTACTCAAAGAAATCCATGTTGGCTCTTTTGAGATTTTCTTGAAATGAATACCCTTGAGATTGAGAGTGATATCCAAAACGCTGTCTTTTACACCTTTGAGTGCGGTGTATTCGTGTGTTACTCCTTCGATTTTCACGCCTGTGATGGTGGCACCTGGAAGTGATGAGAGAAGAATGCGTCGAAGCGCATTGCCGAGCGTTACACCATAGCCTGGTGGAAGCGGGCTGAGTGAAAATATCACATGATTCTCTTCGACTTTCACGATTTTGAGCTTTGGAATTCCAATTTCTTCCTGAATTTGGTGCATAGAATGAAGTGGAAAAAAAATTACGAAGGAGGGAACTAAGGGAGGGTATTATTTTGAGTAGAACTCCACAATCATGTGGGTTTGGATGTTCTTTTCGAAGTCTTCACGGCCTGGTTCTCGAAGGATTTCTCCATTCAAGTTGTGAAGATCCACTTTCATCCATGAAGGTGCTGTGTCTTTCTTTTTCTTTACTTCGCCAAATTCAGCGCGTCCCTTTGCTTTTTCGGAAACGGCAAAAGTGTCGCCAACTTTCATTTGGTATGATGGAATGTTTACCGGTTTGTTATTCACGGTGCATCCGCCATGGCGAACGATTTGACGTGCTTGTGCGCGTGATGTTGCAAATCCTGATCGGTAGATCACATTATCAAGACGGCGCTCCAATGTTTGCATCAGTGCGTCGGTTGTAATTTTTGCTTTTTCTGCATGTCCGTAGTAGTTCTTGAATTGTTTTTCTTGAATACCGTACATGATTTTTGCCTTTTGCTTTTCAGCAAGTTGTTTGCCGTACTCTGATTTTTTGCCTTTGGTACCTTTTGGTCCGTGGACTCCAGGTTTGAAGCTTTGTCCTCGTGCAATAGGGCATTTTGCTGATTCGCAGCGTGAGCCTTTCAGATAGAGTTTTTCTCCTTCGCGGCGGCAGAATCGACAGACTGGTCCGGTGTATCTCATGAATTAGAATTGTAGAATTTAGGATGTAGAAAAGAAGTACGCTTGGTCTTTCTGACTAGACGCGGCGTGGACGAGAAGCTTTGCAGCCGTTATGAGGAGTTGTTGTGGTATCGGTAATAGATTCGATAGAAAGTCCTGCAGCATTGAGACCACGAAGGCACTGTTCACGGCCTGGTCCTGCACCACGAACGAAAACATGCACGCGTTCAACGCCTGCACCTTTTGCTTTTCCTGCTGCTGTTTCTGCTGCTACCTGTCCTGCGTATGGTGTTGATTTTCTTGTTCCCTTGAATCCACATGAACCTGCACTTGCCCAGCAGATGACGTTTCCGTTTTCTTCTGCAAATGACACAATAGTATTGTTGTATCCCGCCTGAATGTAGACATAGGCTTCAGGAATTGATTTTCTCTTGGAAGACTTTTTCTTCGGAGCTACTGCTGCTGAAGTTTCTTTTCCTGTGCTTGCGTCAGGTGTTTGTCCTTCAACGATTCTTTCTTTTTTGTAGGTCATTGCTTTGGAAAGGTAGGATTTAGGATTTAGAAAATTGTAAGATTGTTACTTCGTAGCGATCTTCTTGTTTGCCACTGTCTTCTTCTTGCCCTTTCTGGTACGAGCATTTTTTCGAGTTCTTTGACCACGAACCGGGAGGCTCTTCTTGTGTCGGAAACCTCGATACGTTCCTGTATCCATGAGGTGTTTGATATCGAGCTGAATCTTTCTTCGAAGATCACCTTCTGTCTGAAGTTTTGCTACTCTTTCGCGCAATTTTCCTTCTTGTTCTTCTGTTAATTCTTGAACCTTGGTGTTCACATTGATATTTAATTCACCAAGAATTTGCTTACTGAGTTTTCGGCCAATTCCGTAGATTGATGTGAGACCAATTTCGATACGTTTTTCTTTTGGGAGGTTGACGCCGGCGATACGAGCCATAAGTTAGTGAAAAGTTAGTAGTTAGTAGGGAGTATTTTCTTTATCCTTGTCGTTGTTTGTGCTTTTTGCTGGTTTTGCAGATGATGCGGACAACTCCTTTTCTTCGGATAACTTTGCACTTGTCACAGATGGGTTTAACAGATGCTCGGACTTTCATGGATAAGATGGGAGAAAATTATATGGTAGTGGGATTTGTCCCTTGAGATGAGTTCTGAGATGGGCCTTGGTTGCCGTTTCTTTGATTTTGGCCGAATGGTCGTCGCACTTCTTTGTGGCGATAGACAATCCTTCCTCGTTTCATGTCGTAAACACTGATTTCTACGTCGACTTTGTCGCCGGGAAGGACTCGAATGTTTGACATTCTCATTTTTCCTGAAATTGCAGCAAGGACTCGGTGGTCATTTGACGGAAATTTTTCATCCGTTACGAGGACCCGAAACATCGCATTTGGAAGCGATTCTTCAACGACTCCCATGACACGAATGTAATCATCACCCATTCAATTTTGAAGGAAAAAAGTTCAAAAAAAGCTTTGTGATTCTAGCTGACATTTTTGGGTAATGCAAGGGATTTTTCATTTAATGTCAAGTATATTTCAGCTTTGAGAAAAAGAGGGATAGACAGGATCCAAATCTTCTCTTTGCGTGAGGATTTCATAGCCATTTTCCGTGATGGCGATGGTGTGTTCCACCTGCATTGCGAGTGATCCGTCGGCCGTGACGATATTCCATCCGTCACCGAGTGTTTTGATGCCTCCTTTTCCGGCGTAAAAGATTGGTTCGATCGCAATCGTCATTCCTGGCTTGAGCTTGAAATTACTTGCGTCAGCTTCGCAATTGGGCATTTGAGGATCTTCGTGGAGTTTGCGACCGATCCCATGACCGATGAGTTCACGGATTACGGTCATGCCATTTTTCTTGAGAATGTGCTCAATATTACGACTGATGTCTTTAATTGGGACACCTGGTCCGACTGTCTGAATTCCGGCATGAAGCGCTTCTTCGCCGACGCGAATCATTCTCTGGGCTTCCTTATTAATGGTTCCGACTCCCACACTGATCGCTGAGTCTGTGTGAAATCCTTCATAGATCACGCCGCCATCGATTGTTAAAACATCTCCCTCTTGGAGTGGTTTGTCGTTTGGAATGGTGTGGACGACTTCGTTATTTACCGGTGTGCAAATGACTCCTGGAAATCCATGATATCCCAGAAATGATGGCTTTACTCCATATTTTTTCATCAACTCGCGTGCTCGATTGTCGAGCATTTTTGTGGTGACTCCGGGTTGCGTCATTTTTGCAAGATCCAGCAAGATCGCTCCTAGGATCTTTCCACCTTTTCTCATGAATTCTATTTCTTCCGCAGTTTTATAACTGATATCCATGAGAGTGTTTATGATTTTTTGAGGATTGGATCGAGTATTTGTTTTAATTGTTCTGTTACTGTGACGATTGGTTGATTTCCATTTATTTCCATTAATTTTCCGGATTTTTTGTATTCTTCGATAACGGGCGTTGTCTCTTCGTTGAATGCTTTGAAGCGATTTCGGATACTTTCTGGATTATCATCAGATCGTGTTATGAGCTTTCCTCCGCATTTTTCACATGTTTCTTGTGTATAGGCGGCTGGGTAAATTGTTTTACATTGTTCACACATTCTGCGGGTTGTGAGGCGACCGAGGGCATCATTTTCTGAAAGCGTCAGATGAATGCCGATATAGGATCGTCCATGTTTTTCAAAAAGCTTTTGAAGACTTTCCGCTTGGTCCTTTTTTCGTGGAATCCCGTCAAAGAGTACTTGATCATTTGGTGCAAGTTGATTCATGAAGTTCTCAACGATTTCCATGACGACTTCGTTTGGAACGAGATTTCCTGCTTCGATGATGGATTTTACTTTCTGTGCGAGTGGGGAGTTTTCTTTGGAAAGTTTTCGAAGTTCGCTGCCAGTTTCAAAAATCTTCAGGCCATAAGTTTCGGCAAGAATTTTTCCTTGCGTTCCTTTTCCTGATCCCTGTATGCCAAAAAGTACGATGTCCATGTTAGTAAAACTTCTGGTAATCGTGCATGACGAGCTGTGCATTGATTTGGCGGATGAGTTCGAGAACCACGCCAACAACGATGATCATACCGGCACCACTGAGAAGAAGAGAGACGGTTCCCACTCCACTGATGAAGAGATTTGAGAAGATCATTGGGAGAACCGCTACGATGGCAACAAAAAGTCCACCCCAGAGATTCATTCGGTTCGATACCTGTCCAAGATATTCCGCAGTTTGTTCACCTGGTCGAATACCTGGAACATATCCTCCTTGTTTTTGGATGTTTTCCGCAACTTCTTTCGGATTGAAAGTGATGCTGACGTAGAAGAATGTAAAGAACATGATCATCAAGAAGTAGACGAACATGTATGGAGCTGAATTGGTGGTGAAATGTTCTGTGACGAATTTTGCTGCGACTCGAAGCCACTCTGTTTTTGCATTGATCAAGAATTGTGAAACGATGCCTGGGAATGAAACAACGGAGAATGCGAAGATGATCGGAACCATTCCTGCTTGATTGAGACGAATTGGAAGTGATGGCTGTTCACCGCCTTGTCGAATACCTCGTCCTGCGTAGGTAATAGGAATGCGTCTCTGTGCTTCTGTTGCGAGAATGACGAAGATGGCGAGAATAATGGTGATGAGAATCGTTACAACGAATCCGATGAGTTTTCCGCTATCAGATTGTGCAATGAAAAGTGCTGATCCAATTTGTTGAGGAATTGCCGTGACGATACCGGTGAAAATCAGCATTGATACGCCATTTCCGATACCTTTTTCGCTGATGAGTTCACCAATCCACATGAGGAGCAGTGTTCCTGCGGTGATCGTGAGCATTGCCGGAATAATGACTGATGGTTCGCGGATATTGGTAATGAGGGGGACCTGTGATTGCGAGTTGAGAAGCGCGATCATTCCGTATGACTGCACAAATGCCAACGGCACCGTGAGCCATCTTGTATATTGATTCAATTTTTTTTGTCCTGATTCACCTTCTTTTGAAAGGGATTCCATGCGTGAGCTAATTACGGTCATCAATTGAATGATGATTGAAGCGTTGATGTATGGAGAGAGTCCCATCATGATGATGGAGAAATTTTCTGAACTTCCGCCGGTCAAGAGGCTGAATGCTCCGAGGAGTTGATTTTTCTGAAAGAGGGCACTGATTGCTGCGACATTTGCACCAGGAATGCTGATTTGTCCGATGAGGCGAACTATTGCAATCATGACAACGGTAAAAAGGATCTTTTTGCGAAGATCTTTTGAGTTCCAGATTTGGGCGAGATATTTGAGCATAAATTAGGGGTACAGATATGATGTAAGGTTTGAGGAGGAGCTGGATAAACCTGCATCACTTCCCCTTATTTCTTTTCTTCTGCTTTTTTTGTCGCGAGTTCTTTTGCTACTGCTTTTACTTCTTTCATTTTTTCAAGTGCTGATGCTGAGAATTTTTCTGCTTCGATTGTTAACTTCTTGGTCAATTTTCCTTCACCGAGAATTTTTACTGGAGCATCTTTTTGGATGAGTCCTTTTGCGAGAAGCTCTTTTCGTGTGACCGTTTCGCCTTCGCTGAAGTTCTTATCCAGTGTGTGGAGATTGACTGCTTGGAATTTTACTTGATTTGGGTTCTTGAAGCCACGGTATTTTGGAATTCTTCGTGAGAGGGGAGTTTGACCACCTTCGAAACCTGGTCGTCGTCCACCACCGCTGCGAGCTGTTTGTCCTTTTCCACCACGAGCAGAGTATGTACCTTTTCCTGAACCTTGTCCGCGACCTACGCGTTTAACTTTCTGTTTTGCGCCGTGATATGCTTTGAGATTTTGGAGAGACATGTAGGGGAAGGGAGTAGTAAGTAGTTAGTAGAAGGTTGAAAAATTATTCTGCTTTTTTTGGTGCTGGTTTGTTTTCGGCCTTTTGCTGTGGCTTTCCTTGTGCTGCTGGTGCATTTACTTTTGGACTGTTTGGAAATCGTGGTTGGAGCATTTTCAATGCAATCATTGAAGCTTGTGCATTGGAGAGTTTATTGTTGGTGCCGAGCGATTTGCTGAGAATGTTTTTGATTCCTGCAAGCTCTACGATTTTTCGAAGAGCGCCGCCGGCGATAATTCCTGTACCTGGCTTTGCAGGCATCAGAAGGAGTTTTGAAGCTTTGAATTTTACTTTTACATCGTGTGGGATTGTGTCGTTTTCAATCGGAATCATAATCAAGTTCTTTTTTGCTTTCGCGATAGCTTTGGCAATGGCGATTACCACTTCGTTGGCTTTTCCTGTACCAATTCCTACTTTTCTTTTTCTATTTCCAATGACGACTGTTGCGCGGAAACGGAGTCTGCGACCACCGGCCACCACACGGGTCACACGATCGATTTGAAGAACTTCTTCTTCAAATTCTTTGACTTCTTTTGGGTTGAATTTTCGGTGTGCTTTCGCCATGGGAATTAGTAGGATGTAGAGTTTAGGATGTAGGAAAGAAATGCTTAGAATTGGAGGCCGCCTTCACGAGCGCCGTCAGCGAGGCTTTTGACACGACCGTGGTATTTGTAGCCATTTCGGTCAAAGACGCATGTCTTAATGCCTTTTTCTTGTGCCATTTTTGCAATTGTTTCACCGGTTTTTTTTGCTCGAACGGTCTTGGTACCGTCTTTTTTTGCCGCATCTTTTTTCACGCCTTTTTTTGCGTCTGATGCTGCAACGAGTACTTTTCCTGTTTCATCGTCAATCAATTGAGCGTAGGTATAGTTCAAGCTTCGGAAAACGACAAGTCGAGGTTTGGTGCTGGTTCCTGAGACGCGGGCTCGGATTCTGCGATGACGATTCAATCTGTTTTTTTCTTTCTTGATCATAAAGTGACGAGAATTTTTAGAGTGTTAAAAGTTGTTATGCGCCTTTTGCTGCAGCTTTACCTGCTTTTCGTGCGACATGTTCACCGACGTAGCGAATACCTTTTCCTTTATATGGTTCAGGCTTCTTGAAGGATCGGATTTTTGCTGATACTTCTCCTACGGATTGTTTGTCCATTCCTGAAACCGTGAGGATGTTCTTTTTTTCTGGATCAACGGTAATTGTGATGCCTGCTGGTGGATTGTAGTCGATTGGATGAGAGAATCCAAGGTTCAAAACTAATTTTTTTCCTTGAACTGCTGCTTTGTAACCAACTCCTTGAATTTCGAGTTTCTTTTCGAATCCCTTTGTTACGCCGGTCATCATGTTGCTGATGAGAGTTCGTGTTGTTCCGTGGACGCTGCGGTCGAGTTTCTCGTTTGTCTTTCTGACGACGGTTATTTCGCCATTTTCGTTTTTGAGTTCCAGTGTTCGATGCACGGTCATTGCAAGTTCTCCTTTTGAGCCTTTGATTTTGATGTGCTTATCCTTTATTTCGACGGTGACGCCGCTTACGATCTTGATCGGTAATTTTCCAATGCGTGACATGATAGGGGAGTTAGTAGGGAGTAGTAAGTTAGGAATGGTTCTTAGAAAACGGTGCAGAGGAGTTCGCCGCCGAGTTTTTTCGTGCGAGCCTCTTTTGTGGTCATGATGCCTTGTGATGTTGAGATGATCCCGGTTCCAAGTCCGTTTCTGACTTTTTGAATTTCTGTTGCTTTTACATAAATGCGTTGACCCGGCTTGCTGACGCGTCGAAGATTTATTTCTCGATTTTCGAAGAGTCGAACCTTAATTTCTGGATATTTTTCGCCTTTCACAATCGATACATGTTCTACGAATCCCTCTTTTTCAAGGATTTTTCCAATAGCTTCTTTGATTTTTGAGTGTGAGCAGGTCACGGAATCATGTTTTCCGTGTTGAGCGTTTCGAATTTTTGTCAGAAAGTCTGCGATGGTATCCATGAGGAATTAGTAGAGAGTAGTTAGTAGGTAGTAGATGTAATAATGTTCTGGGGGAATGATTTTACCAGGAGGATTTCTTTAAGCCTGGGATTTTTCCGTCGATAGCAAGTTCTCGGAAACAAATTCTGCATGTATCGAATCGTCTCATGTAGCCGTGAACTCTTCCGCAAAGTCTGCAGCGATTGTAGACACGTGTCTGAAGGTGTGGCTTTTTGCCTGCGCTCAGCGCCTTTTTTACATCAGCTCTTCTGCGTGCTGCCTTGATTTTGAGAGATTTTTTAGCCATGAGTTTTAGTAGGATGGGGAATTGAGAAATGGAGATTTAGGATTCTTTTTTGAATGGAAATCGGAAAGCCTTGAGCAGTGCAACTCCGTGTTCAGCATTTTTTGCTGTTGTACAGATTGTTACCTGGACGCCATGACTTTTAATGATGTCGTCAGGATTGATTTCTGGAAATACCGTATGTTCCGTGAAACCGATATTGTAGTTTCCATTGTCATCAAATGCTTTCTTTGAAAGTCCACGGAAGTCTCGAACGCGAGGAAGTGTAATGTTGATCAATTTTGAGAAGAAATCATACATTCTTTCTCCGCGAAGAGTGACGGTGACGCCAACCGGGAGACCTTTTCGTGTTTTAAAGTTCGAAATAGCTTTTTTTGCTTTGGTGACCACTGGCTTTTGGCCTGCGACTGCGGTGATATTTTTGACGATATCTTCGTAGTCTTTGTTTCCCTTGGTCATGATATTTCCGATACCGACGCTGATGTGAATTTTCTTCAAGCGTGGAATCGCCATCGTATTTTTGATATTCAACTCTTTCTGAAGTGTTGGGAGAATTTCCTTCAGGTAGTGTAGTTTCAAATTGTTTTTTTCTGTGGATGCCATTAGGTTAGTATAATGTATGATTTAGAATTTGAGCGATGTGATTATTTTTTCTTGCCTTTGGTTGTTACTTTTTCTTCTGCGACTGTTTCGTTCGTTCTTTTTGCGACGCGAACTTTTTCACCAGAGGCGAGCTTCTTGTATCCAATGCGTGATGGCCCTGAACCATCTGGTGACATCAACATGACGTTTGAGACATGTATTGGTCCTTCGAATTGAATGATCTGACCTGCTCCAGTCTTTGTTTTCTTTACGTGTTTTGTGCGCATGTTGATTTTTTCAACAACCACTTTTTGCTCCTTGCGGAGAACACGCATGATTTTTCCTTTCTTTCCGCGATCTTTTCCGGTGATCACGAGGACATTATCGCCTGTTTTGAGTTTCATTTTCATTTTCATACGACTTCAGGGGCAAGAGAAATTATTTTTTGGAAATCTTCACCTTTTTCACGCAGCTCGCGAGCCACTGGGCCGAAAACACGCGTTCCTTTTGGTTGAAAATCTTTATTGATGATTACGACTGCATTGTCGTCGAAGCGGACATAACTTCCGTCTTTTCGGTTGATCGTTTTTCGTGTTCGTACGAGGATTGCTCGTTCAACTGCTTTTTTCTTTACGATACCGCGAGGTGCTGCTTCTTTGACGGAAATCACGATGACATCACCGACTTTTGCGTATCTTTTTTTGCTTCCACCAAGGACCTTGATACAAGCGACGCGTTTAGCACCACTGTTGTCTGCGACCGTTAATATTGAGCGTGGCTGAATCATTGGAGTTAGTAGTAGGTAGAGAGTAGTTAGAATTGAGAGTAATTATTTTGTCATTGCTTCTTTTGGCGCTTCCACTGTCCAGCGCTTGAGTCTGCTGAGAGGGCGAGTTTCGTAGATTGTGACGATGTCGCCGACTTTGAATTTTTTCTGTTCGTCATGAGCGTAGAATTTGCTCGAGGTCTGATATCGTTTTTTGTACTTTGGATGAGTTTTGTAGGAGCGCACAACGACAGTAATCGTTTTTTCCATTTTGTCGCTGATGACGGTTCCTGTCTTGGTTCTCATTGTATGAAGTGTAAGAAGTTAGAGAGAATTATTTTTTAGGGGGAAAGCTTGCGTATTTTCCACTTATTTTGCCTCTTTTTCAAGTCCTTTTTGTTCGATTGTTTTGAGGGCTGTCAGGAGGCGTGCTCGGTATTTTTTCATCTTTTTTACTTCGTGATTTGCCTTTGATTGTCCCGTTCTCACGAGAAGGGCGACTCGAGTCAATTCTGTTGATGTTTTTTGAGCCTCTTTTTGGAGTTCTTCAGCTTTGGCCTTTTTGATTTCTTCGTAGGTGAGCATTGGTAGGTTCGTAAGTTTTAGGATTTATGATATTAAACGGTAGGAGTTGATTTTGTTTCTTGAACTGCCACGAATTTGCATTGAACCGGAAGCTTGTATGCGCAGAGAAGGAGTGCCTTTTTGGCAATATCTGCTGGGATACCATCCATTTCGAAGATGATTCGGCCAGGTTTTACCTGCATTGCGTAGAACTCTGGTGCTCCTTTTCCACCACCCATCGGTACTTCTGCTGCTTTGCGGCTGATCACTTTGTCTGGGAAGATGCGAATCCAGATACGACCACTTCGTTTGGTGTAACGGCTCAATGTTTTACGAGCTGCTTCGATTTGTCGAGAGTTGATTTCTGCTGCTGTTGTCGCTTTGATTCCGAATGTTCCGAAGGCAAGTCGAGTACCGCGCTGTTCCATGCCGCCTTTTTGACCTCGTAGACGATGATGTTTTCGATATTTCTGTTTCTTTGGGCCGAGCATGGTAGGGGAGTAGTAAGTAGTAAGTAAATAGTAGTTGAGATGAGATTGGATATCTCAAGCGGGAATGCTTTACATCTCCATCTGCATTTCTTGTCCTTTTTTCTTGAAGACAAGTCCGCGATAGATCCAGACCTTGATGCCGATAGCACCATAGGCGGTAAAAGCAGGGCAGCAAGCGTAATCAATATCTGCGCGAAGCGTCTGAAGTGGAACTTTTCCTTTTGAGAAATATTCACTTCGAGAAATTTCAACGCCGTTCAAGCGGCCAGATGCAGATACTTTTGCGCCCAATGCTCCGCCTTCGAGAGCTTTTTCAATTGCCATTTTTGCAGCACGGCGATAAGAAATACGTTTTTCTACTTGTTTTGCGATGCTTTCTGCGACGATTGCTGCTTCGAGGTTTGGTTTTTTGATTTCCTTGATGTTGACCTGAACTCTTTCTCCGTAGCGTTTTTCAATTTCTTTTTTGATGTTTTCTACCATTTCTCCTTGAACACCAATGACTGACCCTGGTTTCGCTGAGTAGATGTTAATAACCACCTGGTTCGACGATCGGAGAATCTCGATTTTTCCAATTGCTGCTTCCACGAGCTGCTTCTTCAAGAACTTTCGGATTTCGATATCCTGATGAAGGAGTTTCACATATTTCTTTTCTTGAGCGAACCATTTGGAATCCCAAGTTCTAGTAATGCCGAGGCGGAAGATGGTTGGATTAACTTTTTGTCCCATAGGAGGGTAAGATGTAGGAGATTAGGATTTAGGAAGCTTTTGCTTCGGTTGTTTCTGTCTTTTTAGCCCGAGGCTTTCGTACGGTCTTTGTTTTTTCTTCTTTTACTTCTGGAGCTTTTTCTTCTTTTGTCGCTTTTGTCTCTTTTGTGACGCTTGGCGCATTGCTTCCGAGCATGACGGTCAACATAGTGCAGCGTTTTCGGATGGTGTGTGCTCGTCCGCGAGATACCGGCATGAATCTCTTGAGTGTTATTCCTTTTCCAACATAGATTGTTTCAATGAAAAGATCTCGTTCCTTTTGGTTGTCGTTATTTTCTGCATTTTTCACTGCTGATGATACAGCCTTGTAGAGAAATGGAGCACCTCTCTTTGGGAGATATTTCAGAAGTCCAAGTGCCTCAGAGGCGCTTTTTCCGCGAACCATCTCAGCAATGAGATTCAATTTTTTTGGTGCGATTCTGATGTTTTTGACGAATGCTTTCATGAGCTAGAGAATGTAGGATTTAGGAAGGGGAATATTTGAGTTATTTTGCTGCTGGTGCTGGAGCATCGCCTGCTTTCGCGAGTTTTCCACCGTGACCTCGGAATTTTCTTGTTACAGAGAATTCTCCAAGTCGGTGACCAACCATTTGCTCTGTGACGAACACTGGTGTGAATTGCATTCCATTGTGAACTCCGAAGGTGTGACCGACGAATTCCGGTGGAATGAAGCATGCTCGTGACCATGTTTTGATCGGTTTTTTCTGTCCTGCTGCGTCAAGTTTTTCAACTTTTTTCATCAGTTTTGGGTCGACGAATGGTCCTTTTTTTGAGCTGCGTGCCATATGTTCGTGAGTAGTTAGGAAAGAAGTAGTAAAGGGATGATGTTATTTTTCAGATTTCTTGTCGTTTTTTCGGCGAATAATGTACTTGTTGCTGTATTTCTTTCTCCAGCGTGTTTTGTAGCCGAGAGCTGGTTTTCCCCATGGTGTGCGAGGTCCTGGAAGACCGATTGGGCTATGACCTTCACCACCACCGTGTGGATGATCTACTGGGTTCATTGATTTTCCGAGAACTTCTGGTCGTCGTCCCATGTGTCTCTTGCGACCAGCCTTACCAATGCGAACGTTTTGATGATCAGCATTGCTGACAACTCCGATGGTTGCATAACAATCTTTGTGGACCAATCGTACTTCGCCTGAAGGAAATTGGATGTGTGCCATTGGACCTTCGAGAGAGACAAGTTGAGCGGTTGATCCTGCTGATCGAACCATTTGTCCGCCCTTTCCCATGGTCAATTCGACATTGAAGATATTGAAACCGATTGGAATGTTTTTCAATTTCATGCGATTTCCGACCTGTGCTTTTGCTTTGACCTTGGTAATCACTTCTGCTCCGACTTTCATTCCTTCTGGAGCGATGTGATATCTCTTTTCTCCATCCTGGTATGCAACGAGCATAATGAATGGTGATCGGTTTGGATCGTACTCAATTGCTTTGACGATACCTGGGATGTTGAGTTTGTCTGTTTGCTTGAAGTCGACCATGCGATATTGCTTGATCGAACCACCACCTTGATGACGAATGGTGATTTTTCCCTGGTTGTTGCGACCAGCCATCTTCTTGATTCTTTTGATCAGTGATTTTTCAGGTTTCGTCTTCGTTACTTCTTCGTACGTGAGTACGCTCATTTTTCGTCGTCCTGGCGTTGTTGGTCTGTAAACTTTGATTGGCATGGTCTAGGGAGAAAAGTAGAATTTAGGATGTGGGTGACTTAGGAAGCTTTTTTCTTTTTTGGTGCTGCTTCTTTTTCGAACTTGAGAAGGTCAATCTGTTTTTTTCCTTTGAATGTTACCATAGCTCTCTTCATTTTTGGTCTTTTTGTCATAATTTTTCCACGGCCGACGATTCTTTCTTTTTTCTGAATGTAATTTACTTTCACCGATTCTACTTTTTCGCCGTAGAGTGATTCCAGAAGTCTTTTTACATCAATTTTTGTTGCTTCTTTTCGTACCAAAAATGTGTAGATGCCTTTTTCCTGCATTCCTGCAGTTTTTTCGGTGACGATCGGGTTGATGATGATATCGAGTTTCATGGACTAGGCGGTAGAGAAGTAGGATTTAGGATTTTTTTGAGTCAGATTTTGATGTAAAAACTTCCTTCATTTTTTCCAGCGCGTCTTTGAGGAAAATGACATTGTCATATTTTCGAAGATCGCGGATGTTGAGGTAGTTCACGACGAGTGTTTTGACATTCTCAAGATTACGAGAAGATTTTTCAAATGTTGCGTTCTTTTCTGAGACGACGAAGACTGCATCTCGTCGAACTGGAAGAGCTTTGACCATGGTCAAGAATTCTTTCGTTTTTGGAGTTTTTGTGTCGAATTTTTCAAGGACGAAGATGTCATTGGATCGTGCTTTTTCTGAAAGTGCTGAAAAGAGTGCTAATCGTCGCATCTTTTTTGGCATCATTCGTTTGAAGTTTCTTTCGTTGCGTGGACCAAATGTCACACCACCACCTTTCATCTGTGGGCTTCGGCGTGTACCTTGGCGAGCTCGTCCTGTGTGTTTCTGAGGATGCGGCTTTTTTCCACCACCACGAACTTCACCCTTGGTCTTCGTATGAGCGTAAACGCCTGGTCGGGCGTTGCCTTCTTGACGAACGAGCGCTTCGTGAATCAATCCGCTCTTGAATTCTACTTCAAAGAACTCTTTTGGAGCTTCCACGGTTCCTGTTTTTTCACCTTTTTGATTGTAGAGATCGAGCTTCATGGGAGAGATAGTAGGTTACTTGAGAGAAATTATTTTTTAATGATAACAAGAGAGCCGGTAGCGCCTGGGACTGATCCTTTGAGGCCGATGAGCTTCTTGACTGGGTCGAGGTACATGATTTCCACGTGTTTGTTGGTAATTCTGTCCAAACCCATGCGTCCTGCCATTCTTTTACCACGCATAATGCGACCTGGCTTTGCACGCATACCTACAGAACCTGGTTCACGATGAAAATGTGATCCATGAGATCCTGGACCTGAGTGGAAGTTGTGTCGTTTGATCGTACCTTGTGTACCCTTACCTTTGGAAATACCAGTCACCGTCACTTCTTTTGTATCTTTGAATGCTTCGAGCGTGATTTCGTCACCTTTCTTGAGAGACTCTGTGTCTTTTGCATCGATTCTCATTTCACGCATAAAGCGGAAAGTGACAGCTTTTGCTGATTTTCTCGTGCCGAGGCCGAGAACAACAGCGCTATAGCCATCTTTTTCTTCTGTTTTGACTTGTGTAATAACGTTTGGATCACATTCAATCACCGTGACTGGCACCATGCGGCCGTTTTCACGTTGGATTTGTGTCATTCCGAGTTTTTTACCGAGGATGCCTGGCATAGGATTTTCGTTGGAAATAATGTGCTTTTTGTCATTTTTGACAGAAAGCCGGGGCTCAAGGAGGTTTGTAAGGTCTTTGATTTTCGGTTGAAACCTGGGACCTTTTTCGGCTTTCTTCTGAGGATATCAGCGAAAAGCAGAAATAAACACTCGCCAATAAGGCGGAGCCAGTCTACGGGTAAGCTTCCTCAAAGTCAAGTATTATTTTCTTGTTTGATCTTCGTTCTCTTTTCGTTTTTTGTACCAGATGGCGAGGAGAGAGATAACAGCAATTCCTGCAAGTATCAGCATGACATTATAGAAGATCGGAAGGATTGTTTTTCCCCGTACGAATCCGGTAAAGCTGTTTCCGCTTTGCTGATAATTGGCCTCAGAACTTTCTGCCAAAGCTCCTTCTGCGACGACGAATGTTATTTTTGTCACTGGGCTTAATACCTTCTTTTCTGGCTTGATACTGTAGACCGTTACTTCGTGTACTCCTGGCTGGAGTTCTTCTGGCGGGCGAATGTCGAATTCTCCTGCACCGCTGTCGGCTATGAGGCTTGATGAACGAACGGCGCTTTTCCAGACGGCGATGACTTGGCTTCCAAATTCTGTAATTCCTCTGAGTTCCGGCACTTTGGTGTCGATGAGAATTTCCTCTTTTTTCTGAAGTCGTTCTTCTGTCAGAATTGCATTTCCCAGACTGATGGCGTGAGGGGGTTCTACATTGAGCGTTGTATCAATAATGATTTGGATCGGTTCGGATGTTTTTACGACTGATGTTTTTGGATTTATTTCCTTTGCTGTGATCAGATAACTGCCATTTTGCATGTTGATCGTCGTGGTGCTGAACATATTATTTTCTGCAGCCTGAGTTGTCGCTAATTCTGTTTCGATTCCGAAGTCGTTTCGACCCATGATGATTACTTTTGATCCGGCTTTTGCAGTTCCTTTTATCAAAGGTGATTTGGATGCGACAATGTTTCCTGTTTCGAGGTTCGTGATTTTTACTACTGTTTCCGGTGGAGTAAAGACAACGGGATTTGTCCCTTCGTCCAGAACTTCCTTGCTATCGCTGACCCCATCTCCATCGCTGTCTTTTGATTTTGGATTGGTGCCAAGTTGATATTCCATTCTGTCTGGCAGACTGTCGTTATCGGTATCTTTTGATCCGTTATCGACTTGAATCTGGTATTTCTTTTCCCATTGATCGTCGACTTTGTTTCCATTGGTGTCTTTTGGTAAGGCCAATGGATCTCGAGGGCTTGTTTTATTTTTCACTTCGACATTGTCCGGAAATCCATCATTGTCCGTGTCTTTTTTCAATGGGGAAGTTTTGTATTCTTTGATCTCGGAACCATCTTTTATTCCGTCTTTATCGCTATCTTCGTTTAAAGCGTCGGTATGATATCGGAGAATCTCCTCGCCATCGGAAATTCCATCATTGTCGCTATCTTGTTTTTCTGGATCCGTTCCATAAATTTCCGTTTCCAAAACATCGAAGATTCCATCCTTGTCTTGATCGATGATGAATTTCGTTGCAAGTCCCGTTCTATCAGCGTAAGTCTTTGTGTTTTTGATCCATTCTTCAAAAGTACTTCTGGAGAGGAACTTTTCAGGACCAAATTCAGTTCCTGCGCGGCAGGAGATGATTCCAATTTCGCATCCTTTGTTGATGACTTTTGGATACCAGCATTTTTGAATTCTTCCTGGTGCGATGTCGACAAAAGGCGTCTGAGCATTTTGCAGCATTTTGAGTGAACCTACTTCAGTGATAATTTCTTCACATGTCTGTGGGTTTATTTCATTGATCGCAATGAGTAGTACTCGAAGTGCCTCTGCTTTTGTAATGAAATTTTGAGGGTCAAGTCTTGCTTCTTGTCCACTTTGGTCACCTTGCGTGAAGCCTTGAGTCAATCCTGCTTTTGTTGCGATTTGAAGCGCTTCGAAATCCTTATCGTTTTCTGGAATGTCTTGATAGAAATTCTCGGACTTCGCTGCGCATTTTTTGGTTCTACTGATTTCGCATGGTCCTGCAATATCTTTTCTTATGGTTTTAAGATCGAGGTCTTTGACGACTGCAGCTAAGAATTCTTTTCGTTGAATACCGGTTGGATTTTCTCCATTTGGTCCTTTTTCCGTTGTGGTGTCGGTCGGCGGTTCGTAGCGGATAATTCTTCCGATTTGAAGTGCGACGATTCTTGGCTGATCTGGCTCTTGATTTTTTACTTCTTGATTTCCATTGCCATTCTCACCGCTTTGTTCGGGATTTCTTGTCGGCTCCTGTCTTTCGTTTTGCGTTTGTTCGTTTTGCGTTTGTTCTGTTTGTTGTCCTTGTGGTGAATTTTCATTTTGCTGATTTTCTTGTCTGTTCTGTTCATTCTGTTGATTCTGTTGATTCTGTTGATTCTGTTGATTCTGTTGATTCTGTTGATTGTCAGGCTGTGTCTTTTCAGGTTGGTTTTGTTCCTGTCGGTTATCTTGGGTATTGTCCGTATTTCTCGTTTCAACGATACCGATCGCTACAGGTGTTACTTTTTTCGCCTGAATTTCTGTGGATTTTCCGTATATGATTTTTCCATCTTTGATCGCGCCAATTCTCATGAAAATGGTTTTTTCGCCTACTGAATCCCTTTCTTTTTCGAGATTTTGTACTGTTTGCATCAATATCTTTCCATCGATCTCGATATTATCTTCTCGGCCTCTCCATACCGCTACTCCATCGTCGCGCTCGAAGTTATTCAAGCTGTAAGCAAGTGTGTATCCTTGTGCATCGGCACAGGACTTCCAGAAGTGATGAACGGCATTTACTTTTTCTTCTCCTAACAAAATTCTTCTCTCGTCGTTGAGTGGTATGTTTTCGTTTGCCTGCGTGAGTCTCGTTATCTCCGGAGGATTTTTTTGACAGGTATCTTCTGCAAGTGGTTTGTATTCATAATTTTTCACCACCGCATCGAATGTCACAATCTCGCCGACGGCTCTTTGGAGTTTCCCGTAGGCAGTTACACGCATAGAGAGTGAGCCTTTTGTATCCTGTATTTCTTGTGCTACTTGTGGCGTCAGTACTGCTCCAGCAATACCGATATTGTCATATTTTCCGCTCCAGATCAGGATTCCGCCGTCCGTTTTAAATTTATTGCCACTGTATCGGAGTTCATATCGATCTGCGTCTTTACATGTTTTCCAGTAATGCGTGATATTGTTTGATTTTGTTTTGTCGAAGTTTAATTCTCGTGATCCATCGAGCGGGATGTTTTTTCCGTATTCGTAGATGGTCCAGATATTTGGTTTTTGTCCTTCACAAAATTCTGCTGGTTGATCTTTTTGATTCAAGATGTCTGCCGTTTTCTTTTCTCCGGTCGGTGGCGTGAAATTGATGATTCTTGCATCTACGGTCAACATTGTTCCAACTTTTATTTCCCGGTCTTTTTTTGCGGTGATTCGCATCGATAATTTTCCTGCCCTCTCTTGCTTGAGCAGTCGAGAAACTTGTGGCGCCAATACCGATCCGGCAATTCCAACATTGTTGTATTTTCCACTCCAAATCAGGGCTCCGTCGTCTTCCTTGAATTCATTTCCACTGTAGCGGAGTTCGTATTCTTGTGCATCGGCACAGGTTTTCCAGGAGTGGGTGATGTTGTTTGGTTTGGACCCGTCGAAGGTGAGTGCTTTTGATCCGTCGAGTGGGAATGTTGCTCCGTACTCTGCGAGGAAGGAGATTATTGGGTCTTCATTGCTGCAGAATGCTGCTTTTTCCGGTTCTGTTTTTACAGGAGTTTCGACTCTTGTTGGTGCTTGAGTGGTTTGCGTTGGAGTTGATGGTCGTGGTGCGCTACTTGTTGAGATGTTGAGTACCGTTGCTCCTGTTATATTTATTGTTGTTGTCTCTGCGAGCGATGCATTTCTTGCCTTGATCGTGTATTCGTATCGTCCTCCTGGATTGAGTCCCGCGTCTCTCCAGGTAGTACTGGTGATCCAGCCGGAATTTGCTTGTGTATTCGTATTCGTTGCGAAGTATTGGACACTTCCATTGTTGCTATTGGCGTTCCAGCCAAGTGTGACACTGGTTTCGTCGGCTGAGTTAACGGTCGCGAGTGATGGGGGATTGGCGAGTGTTTCCAGAGTTGAGCTTGTTGATGTGCCGTTGGTGGTATCATTTGCGCCGTTTCGTGCGATCAATTGACCGGTGTAGCTCGTTGCGGGAGTCAGTCCTGCTATCGATATTACTGACCATTCCGCATATGTTTGCCACTGTTGTGTTTCGCCAATGGTTCCGTTTGTTTGCAAGTATTGAGCTTCTCCGATTTTGATGGAATATCCCGTGCTACTTGTGTTGCCATTTCTTCCAATAGTAAATCCAAATCCTGTAGCCGTTGCGTTACTGAGCGCGATGGTCGGTGTTGCCACTTGAGTATAACCTGTTGTAGCGGTCGAACTTGTTGTTTCGGTTGGTGTTGGATCCGTGTTTCTGGCTTTTACTGTCACGCTATAGCTGGAGTTTGGTGCGAATCCCGTGATGGTAATTCCGGAGTTTCCACCCCAAGAAGCTTTTGTTTGCCATGCAATACTGTCGCCCATAGTTCCTCCTGCTTGTACATATTTTGATGCGACCGCTGTTCCGTCAGAAGTGGTATAATTGGCAATTTGAATGGAGAATGGAGCATTTGCATCGTTGCTATTTTCGTTGATGATAATTGTTATGGATGATGAGCCGATGACATTGACCGTTGGTGCAGAAGGGACATTTGCGAGTGTGTAGACCGTACTTGTTGCGGATGATGAAGTGCTTTCACTTTCACTGGTTGGTTTTGCAATTACTTGGACGCTGTAGCTCATTCCTGGTGTTAATCCTGAGACTGTTGGGGTTCCCCAGGCCGCTGCACTTTGCCAAACCTGGCTTGCACCGATGGTTCCGTTGGCTTGCAAATAAGTCCCACTTCCTACGGGGAAGGAATAAACAGCTTCTGCTGGATTACTGTTCGTGCTGAGCGTGATTCGAAATCCTGTTGCGGTGACATTGCTCGTCGAGAATGAAGGAGCATTGATCGGAGTTGTGCTTCCTCCGACGCTGATAGTTGAAGTTGTTGTTCCTCCGGCATTTTTTGCACGGATGGTGTAGGTATAACTTGCTGATGCAGAGAGTCCGGTTTCTGTCCAGGTTGCTGCACTTTGCCATCCGGATGATCCGCCACTGGATGATGTTACCAGATAGAGTGCGCTGGCACTGTTGCTATTGGCATCCCATGAAATACTGATGGAGCTTGGGTCTGAACTTGTGACAACACCATTTGCTGGTGGGTTTGCGAGAGTTTCCGTGCTTCCTGCGGTGCTGCTGCCGTTCGAAGTGCTACTATCTCCGTTGCGAGCAATGATCTGTGTTGCGTAAGTTGTCGCTGGCGTGAGGCCTGAGACGACGGGCGTTGTCCAGGTGGCAGCGGTTTGCCAGACTTGTGTGGTACTCACACTTCCATCGGCTTGAAGATAGTTTCCGGTTCCGACCTGGATGGAATATTGCGTTGTTCCCGGATTGCTGTTTTCGGTGATCGTGATAGTGAAACCTGTTGAAGTAATGCCTGATGCGCTGATGCTTGGCGTGTTGACGAAGGTATAGTTCGTCGTGGAAGATGAGTTTGAGGTAGCGGTACTGGAACCGTTTCGTGCCATGACGGAAATGGCATAGGCGGTATTCGGACTGAGATCGGTAATTGCTATTCCCGAAGCTCCTCCCCAGACTTCCTTGGTTTGCCAGACTTGACCGACTCCGGTTGTTCCGTTTGCTTGGACATAATTTCCTCCCACGGCGATCGCAAATTCTGTTGCTGCAGGATTGCTGTTTTCGTTGATGACGGCGGTGATGGAACTTGATGAATTGACGGTGAGAGTTGGTGCGGAAGGGACATTGGCAAGCGTGTAGGTTGCGGAACAAGTGGCGTAGGACGATTGACCGCCGCTGCCGGTTGCTCGTACCCTGAAGGTATACTGAGTATTCACCGAGAGTCCCGTTACATCGTAACTGACGGCGTTTGCCGCAGTCGTAGTGACACTTGTAAAGTCGGTGCCGTTGGTAGATTTTTCTACTTCGAATCCTGTTTCGCTCGACGCATTGTCTGTCCAGCTCACCGTGGCACCGGAGGTTGTTTGTGATCCGACAGTACAACTTGTTGGAGCTGTCGGCGCTGCGGTGATCGTGAGGGTTTGAGTTGCGGTGTAAGATCCCACGACATCGCTATTGTCCCATGTTTTAACTTTCCAGTATCGTGTTCCGGTTGAGAGTGCTCCGCCGCATGCGGTGGTTGCCGTGACGGATGAGCTGGCACTGGATTTTTTTCCACTATCGCAGACATCACCAGTATTGGAATCGAGATTCACCGTGGAAGATGCCACGAGGATTTGGTAAGCGGATTGCGTGTTGCCTCCGTCTGGATCCGAGAATGTCCAGGAGAAGGTTGGATTCGTGTTGTCGGTGGTGACGGGAGAATCGCTGCTTTGTGCTTGCGGAGTCGTTGGCGCGTTTGGAGCCGTATTGAATGATGTTTCTGCAAAATAGAGGTCGGTGGCAGTGGAATTGTAATAGGCAACTCCGAATTTTCCGTTTGCAACAATTCCTCCTAAGTTCGTGATGCTTGTGTTATTACTGCACCCTATTTGACATCCTTCAATACTTTCGTAGTACCATTTTGTATTGGGAGTGAGATAGACGAGGTCGTTATCCGATGAATCAATGAGTGCCACTCGTGGTGTCGTACTGTCGAATCCGAGAGCAAAGATTTTGATATCTCCCGCGTTGGTATACTGCTTGTGAATTCCCGTGCAGTTCCATTGACTTCCTCCTGAGCAATTTCCGGATCCTCCCCCTGTTCGAATTGCATAGGTGATTTCTCCGCCCGATATTCCTTTTTGAAAAACAACGGCGGGTGTACCATTACTATTGTAGGCGAAGCCGAGCTTTGCTGCTGATGATGAACTTGACGCTGCTCCCGTGGAGACGACTTCGCAGGACCAGTCTGCGTCTGCTCCGGTTGGACATCCGCTACCTGCACCGCTTCCGACACGAGTGAGATAATAAACCGTACCGTTATAAGAGTACGCTGCCGTGATTTGATTGCTGCCGTTTGCTTCCATGGCGACTCCATATGTTCCATTTGGTCCGATGAGTTCGCAGGTCCAATCGCTGTCCGGTTGATTGGTGCAACCGGTATTTCCTCCATCGCGCATGGCGACGACTTCCGCCCATCCACCCATCGGGTAGTGCATGATGGTGACGACATTGTTGATGATGCGTATTTTCGATTCTATTGTTTCTCGATTATTGACATTTTCACAGGTCCAATTGGCGTTGCTGCATCCGGTTCCTGCGACCTTTTTGGCGTATGCGAGGTAGGCATCTCCGTTGTCGAATGAGATGTGCGGAACATTGCTTCCATCGAAGGTGATCGATGGTCCGTCGCCTGCGGTCGTGTCGACGGTTTCTGTGCTCCAGGTCGAGCCGTTGTATTTTGCATACATGAGTGATGATCCATCTTTGTAGGCGATGCCCGGGTAGCCACTGCTGTCGTAAGCTACTTCGAGACCGCTACCGATATTGGAGGATCCTGTGGAGACAGCGGTGAGTGTGAATGATTGTGCTGAGGGGAGCGTTGCGATACTCGTGCTGGCATAAAAAGTGTCTCTTCGTCCGCCCGCTGCTGTATCGTGGTATACGATACCGAGAGTATTTCCCGAGAGTGCGATTCCGGTATAGACTTCGAAGACCCTGTTAAAATTACACGCTCCGCAACCATCGACGAGCTCTACTCTCCATTTGTTTCCTACTTTTACCGCCAGGCGAAGGACTGAGTTTTCTGTGAATACGACATATGGCGTGGTCCCGCTGAATATCAATGATCCATTTGCATATCCTCCTTTGAGCGCGATCATTTCGCAAGTCCAGGATGCGCTGGTACATCCTGATCCTGATGATCTTTTTGCCCATTTGATTTGTCCGCTGATTTGATAGGTAAATGCAGGGATATTATTTGAATCGAATGCAAAACCGAAGATATAACAGTCGGTGGTACAGTTGAGGTATGGTGATGCTGTCACTGAAACGACAGTTTCACAGGTCCAACTTCCACTGGCACATCCGGATCCAGCGTTTCGGATGGCGTACTTCATCGTGTTATTCGTGGCATCGAGGTAGGCAATGGCTGGAATGTTGCTTGATGTCACTGCGAGTTTTGCGCCGCGACCGACATTTCCCGTGGAATCAACGGTTTCACAGGTCCAGTTCCCGCTTCCTCCCGTGCATCCGGTATTTCCACTATCTTTGATGGCGTACTTCAAATCGTCTGCGGATGTGTGATACGCAATGGCTGCTACACCACTCACGAGTTTGATGGAAGTGTATTTGATATCGGTTGCTGGATCGTCCACGATTTCACAGGACCAGGTGGAGACATTACATCCCGTTCCCCCCGATCCTACGCGGATGGCGTATCCCAGTCTTCGATCGGTACTTCCTGAATTTTCTGCGAGGTAACTGACCACTGCTCGATCGGATCCATCAAAAATGATACTGGCATATTTTCCTGTTTGGTATCCAGTGGTATCGACTGTTTCGACCGTCCAGCTACTTCCGTTCCACTTGGAATACATGAGCGATCCTGTATCACTTCTCCAGTTGACGATGGCGGGGCTTCCAGTACTGTCGAATGCTACATCCTGATAATCTTCTGATTGGCTGGTGGTGACTCGTGAATAAGTCCATGAATAGGCATGGACTATTTGTGTGTAGGCAAAATATCCCCCAAGGGAGAGCATGATGAAGGCCAAAAGGCCCCATCCGATTTTCTTTTTCTTTTCTTGCGACATTCTTGAGTGAGAGTGTGAGGAGAAAACGTCTCGATTATTGTATATGAAAGCAGCCATTCAGGGAAAACGAAAAAGAAAAAACCCCGCTAGGGCGGGGTGGAAAATTACATTTTCGAGTGACAATGTTTCTCTTTGTTCTTTTATTCTTTTGCCGTGATCATTTTGATTTCGATTTCGACACCGGCTGGAAGACTCAAGTTGCTGAGTGCATCGATGGTTTTTGGCGTAGTGTTCGTGATATCGATCAAACGCTTGTGGGTTCGAATTTCAAATTGCTCACGAGAGTTTTTGTGAACGAATGTAGAACGATTGACGGTGAATTTTTCGGTATTTGTTGGAAGGGGAATCGGACCTGCCACTAAAGCTCCTGTTGTTTCTGCTGTTTGGATGATCAACTTTGCTGATTCATCGGCGATGCGATGATCGAAAGCGTAGATTTTGATACGGATTTTTTGCTGCATGGAATAAAAATAGGGTTAGGGAGCTAAAGTGTTAAGGAACGACGAGAGAAAAAATTGTCGAGAGAACAAAAAGCAGGGGTTTTGAAGCCCCTGCTTTTTTATCAATCTTTATTCGAAAATCTTTGCGATCACACCTGCGCCGACGGTTCGGCCACCTTCACGGATAGCGAAGCGTGTACCTTCATCGAGAGCGATTGGGCAGCCGAGGGTAATCACCATTTTGATGTTATCACCTGGCATGACCATTTCGACACCTGCTGGAAGTTCGATGGTACCGGTAACATCTGTTGTACGGATGTAGAACTGAGGTTTGTAACCTTTGAAGAATGGAGTATGACGACCACCTTCTTCTTTTGTCAGAACGTAGACTTCTGATTCGAATTTTGTATGTGGAGTGATGAATCCTGGCTTGGCAAGAACCTGACCACGGAGGATTTCTTCGCGTTCAATACCGCGGAGAAGGAGACCGGCGTTATCACCAGCTCGACCTTCATCGAGAGATTTCTTGAACATTTCAACGCCCGTGACGACGACTTTTCGTGTGTCTTTGATACCGACGATTTCAATTTCTTCGTTCACTTTGACAACACCCTGTTCGATACGACCGGTTGCAACCGTACCACGGCCCTTGATAGAGAAGACATCTTCAACTGGCATCAAGAATGGTTTGTCGAGCATACGAACTGGTTCTGGAATGTAGCTGTCGAGAGCGTCCAAGAGGTCCTGAATGCATTTTGTTGCTGCAGGATCTGATGGGTTTTCCATAGCCTTGAGTGCTGAACCCTTGATAATTGGAATCTGGTCGCCTGGGAATCCGTATTTCTTGAGAAGTTCGCGGATTTCCATTTCTGTAAGTTCTGCGATTTCTGGATCAGCCATGTCCATTTTGTTCATGAACACCACGATGTTTGGAACATTCACCTGTTTTGCGAGGAGAATGTGTTCTCGTGTCTGAGGCATAGGACCATCAGCAGCAGATACCACGAGAATAGCGCCGTCCATTTGAGCGGCACCCGTAATCATGTTCTTGATGTAATCAGCATGTCCTGGACAGTCGACATGTGCGTAATGTCTCTTGTCTGTTTCATACTCCTGGTGAGATGTCGCAATCGTAATACCGCGAGCCTTTTCTTCCGGCGCGTTATCGATTTCATCGTATTTTTTGGCTTTTGCCATACCTTTTGTAGCACTATACATTGTGAGTGCTGCTGTAAGGGTGGTTTTTCCATGGTCGACGTGACCGATGGTACCGACGTTGACGTGCGGTTTGCTGCGATTGAAAACACCTTCTGCCATATGGAGTTTTTTTAAATTGTAATAAAAGTTGCTGGAAAGCGAAGGAATGGTAGCGGAAAATTTTCTTTGATGCAAGTCTTTTTCCGAAGCGGATCTCGCGTCTTGTAAAGCTGGTTCGTTGCTCTACTTCTTCGCTCGTTCCTCGATGATCTTGTCGACCACATTCTTCGGTACTTTTTCGTACTTGTTGAATTCCATGGAGTAGCTCGCGCGGCCCTGAGTATTAGAGCGGAGGTCGGTGGCGTAGCCGAACATTTGGGCGAGTGGGACGTAGGCTTTGATGAATTTGGCCATTCCACGGCTTCCTGATTCGTAAATTTGACCACGGCGTGAAGAGATATCACCCATAACATCGCCGAAGTATTGTTCTGGAGTGACGATTTCGACGTTCATGATTGGTTCGAGAATGCATGGATCGGCTTTTTTCGTTGCGTTCTGGAAACAAATAGAACCGGCGATTTTGAATGCCAATTCCGAGGAGTCGACATCATGGTAACTTCCGTCGTAGAGCTCGACTTTGACATCCACGATTGGATAGCCCGCGAGAATACCACGAGTAAGGGCTTCTTTGACACCTTTATCGACGGCTGGGATAAATTCACGAGGAATTTTACCTCCGACGACATTGTTGACGAATTCGTAGCCTTTTCCTGGTTCGTTCGGTGAGACGGTCATGAGAACATGGCCGTATTGACCACGACCACCGGTTTGTTTGGAGTATTTCTCTTCTTCGTCAACAGACTTCTGAATTGTTTCACGGTAAGCAACTTGAGGCTTACCGATGTTGGCGTCAACTTTGAATTCACGGCGCATACGATCGACGATGATATCGAGATGGAGTTCGCCCATACCCGAGAGGATTGTCTGACCCGTTTCTTCATCCACTTTGATGCGGAATGTTGGATCTTCTTCGCCGAGTTTTTGGAGAGCGATACCCATTTTTTCCTGATCTGCTTTTGATTTTGCTTCAACGGCAATACTGATCACTGGTTCTGGGAAGGTGATGGACTCGAGAAGGATTGGTTTTTCGATGTCGCAGAGGGTGTTTCCAGTGATGGTGTTTTTCAAACCGACGGTTGCAGCAATGTCTCCGGTGCGAACTTCTTTGATTTCTTCGCGCTGGTTGGCATGCATGCGGAGGATACGGCCGATACGCTCTTTGTCGCCAGTGTTGGAATTGAGAACATAGCTTCCTGCTTCGAGTTTTCCGGAATAGACGCGGAAAAATGCGAGTTTCCCCACGAAAGGATCGGTTGCGATTTTGAAGACGAGCGATGAGAATGGTTCTTTGTCGTCTGGCTTTCGTTCGATGGGGAGGTCGGTATTGATGTCGGTTCCTTTGGTGACCGCAACATCAAGAGGGGATGGGAGGAATGAACAAACGCAGTCGAGAACGAATTGCACGCCCATATCCTGGAGTGCTGATCCACAGAGAACTGGATAGAATTGACCAGAAACAACACCTTTGCGGATACCTTGCATGATTTCTTCTTTCGTGAGTTCTTGTCCTTCAAGATATTTGTTGGTGAGTGCTTCATCTGCTTCTGCAGCACGTTCGATCATGATCGTGCGATGTTTTTCGATAAGGTCTGCCATATCTTCTGGCACTGGAATTTCTTCGAGTTTTTCTCCATGTTTTCCGGTGAAGGTGTAGCCTTTTTTGTCGATCAAGTTCACGACTCCTTTGAATGAACTTTCTGATCCGATTGGGAGCTGGATCGCGAAAGCTTTGAGAGAAAGTCGTTCGTGGATCGAGTCCATGGTCATGTAGAAATCACCACCGATCTTATCCATTTTGTTCACGAAGGCAATACGAGGAACATCATATTTGTCGGCTTGTCTCCAAACTGTCTCTGATTGCGGTTCCACACCCTGTGATCCGTCGAATACGACGACGCCTCCATCGAGCACGCGGAGAGATCGTTCCACTTCTACCGTGAAGTCCACGTGTCCCGGAGTATCGATCAAGTTGATGCGATAAAGATCTGGAGCATCCGTGATTGAGCCGCTGTGATTTGATGGTGACCAAAAACAGGTTGTTGCTGCTGATGTAATGGTAATGCCGCGCTCTTTTTCTTGTTCCATCCAGTCCATGGTTGCGCCACCGTCATGCACTTCACCGATTTTATAGTTTTTACCGGTGTAAAAAAGAACACGCTCAGAAACAGTCGTTTTACCGGCATCGATGTGCGCGATAATACCGATGTTACGAAACCGTTCGAGAGGGACGTTTGCGGGGGCTGCCATGGGAAATAAATATAAAAAAATACACTCTAAAGCGCGGGGATTATGCAGTTTTTGAGGCTGGAAGTCAAGATTTTAGGAGGTCCGCTTATGACGCTGCTTCGAGGGTTTTTAATCGTGTACCGTGACTGCGAAGTTGTTTGTCGTGGCTTTGAATCTCTGTTTCGTGCCGAGTAATGGTGGCATTTTTCATGATCGAATTTTGGTCCATCTTTTTGATCACGGTTACGAGGTAGTCTTGCATGGTCATGATTTTGTCCAAGTTCTTTTGTCGTTACTGGCTTATTTGTCACTGCCTTGGTTTTCTTGATCATGTGATGGTGGTGTTAGTGGATGGTGAGTCTCAAGAATAATCTTCAAATATTTTTTTCAACTTTTTCCGGTTGCAATTATCCTTCAAAAATATCGCCATGTGCAATGTTAATAATTGTTCAGGAAAAGTTCAGAAAAATGACAGAAAAAAAGTCTGCCCGGGCAGACTTTTACGTTGAAAAAGCTTATGAGAAAGCCGTTTTTCTATTTTATTTTGAGAGTTGCGAGGATCGCTGGTGTGACTGGGAAATCCTTCTCTTTTCCTGAGCAGCAATTTTCTTCTTCGATTATGATCGTATATTTTTGTTTATCAATAGCCGTTATTTTTGTATATCCATATGGAGAAATGGTCAATGTTTTGCCTTTTTGATTTCCAATTTGAATTTCTTCCCAGGCTGTTTTTTCTTCTGGTTGAGTCATTGAATCGATATATTTGATCATCTCTGTATATGGTTTTTCAAAAATGTATATCGAGGTATCAGAAAATACTGGACCGTCGAAACTATTTACTCCCGATGCTTTTAATTTTTCGATCTCTTTGGCAAATTCTTCTCTTTCACTAATTTTTGAAACTATTACATATTCTGCAGGCGCTATTTTTTCTTTTTTTGAATTGGCTTCTTCGAAAGAAGGATAATAAGGGAATTTTTTATATGACGGAATTTCTCCTTTAAAAAACCCCTCTGGAATTTCAAAAGAAAACCCAAATTTCGCGCTGGTGTAAGTTGAAGATTTTGGTATTACTATTGAGTTGAAAATTTCTTTTTCTTCTTTCTGTGTTGCGGTGTCGTTTTTACTGTAAAAGAGCCAAACGTCGTACTTGTTTTCGCCCGTCCCTGATGTTAATAGTTCTTTTGGAACATAGCCATCGATCTCTTCTTGAGATTCATTGCCTTCGAAGCCCCATGGGCGATCTCCGAAATCTTTCATTTGGAAAATCTCTATTCGTTTGTTTTTTGCTTTTTCTATAGCGAGTACGGGAAACGACTTTGTTGGCAATGTTATTGTGTAGTCTTCTGGATATTGGAAGGAGTATTTTTCTGATGAATATGTCTTGAGACTTGGTGCGTTTGATGGCAACTGCACTTCCTGATTTCCGCATGCAGAAAGGATCGACAAAGTTGCTATGCCGATGATGAGCGAGGCGATTTTTTTCATGTGGTCTTTTTGGTGAAGATTTTGCTGATAGCTTACTTCACTCCCTGGTATTTTGCCAAATGGGCGAAAGCCTTGTTGGATTGAGCCATTCGATGAGTATCGTCGCGTTTTTTGATGGCGGCGCCTTGTTCGTTGCTGGCATCAATGAGTTCGTCTGCGAGTTTTTTTGCCATTTCCTGGCCTTTTTTACCGCGTGCTGCGGCGAGGATCCAGCGGAATGAGAGGGACATTTGTCGGTGTGGTTTGACTTCGACTGGAATCTGGTAGACGGCGCCTCCGATTCTTCGTGGGCGGACCTCCATGATTGGCTTGGCTTTTTCGAGAGCTTTTTCGAAAATTTCCATCGGATTTTTGTTACCTTTTTTCTCGATGAAGGCGAGCATATCTTTGAAAATTTGTCGTGCGGTGCTCTTTTTGCCGTCTTTCATGATGTAGTTCACGAATTTTTCCTGGATAGGATTACTGTTTTCTGGGATGTGTTGAACGCGTTTCTGTGCCATGGTGGTTAATGGAATTTAGGATGTAGAGAGAAGAGTTGTTTACTTGGCTTTTGGTCTCTTGGTTCCGTAGGCAGATCGGCCTTTTCGGCGTTTTTCGATGCCTTGGAGATCGAGCATGCCTCGGACAATGTGGTAACGAACACCTGGAAGATCCTTGACGCGGCCTCCACGGATAACGACTGCTGAGTGCTCTTGGAGATTATGACCTTCTCCTGGGATGTAAGCGATGACTTCTGTACCGTTCGTGAGACGAACTTTTGCGACTTTTCGGAGCGCGGAGTTCGGTTTTTTTGGTGTCATGGTTTTCACTTGGATGCACACGCCTCGTTTGAAAGGGGACTGCTGTGCCATCGGTGAGTTTTTGATGCTATTCCAGCCTGTTTGCAGTGCTGTCGTTTTCGACTTTTTTCGCGGAGTTTTTCGTGCTTTTCGTACAAGTTGGTTGATGGTGGACATGATAGGTTAGTAGGGAGTAATTGCTGGAGAACTTTAGGTATTTTTCCTTCTGCTGTCAATACGAATGTCTTTTGGCAGCTTCTGGGGATTTTTAGACGACTGGGTAAACATCGGATGATTTGCTGAATTCTTCGGTATCTTTTCGGATTTCTGCTTCGTCTTTCTGCTTCAAGCGAATGCCTTTCGTGATTTCTTCCTGGACTTTGTCTTCCATCCATCGGACGCGATCCATGTGGCGTCGTCGATAAACGGCACCGGCTGGAATGAGTTTTCCGATGATGACGTTCTCTTTGAGGCCTTCCAATGAATCGAGGCGCTTGGTCGTGGAAGCTTCGACAAGGACGCGAATGGTTTCCTGGAATGAAGCTGCTGAAAGCCAACTGTCGGTGTAGAGCGCGATGCGTGTCAAACCGAGAAGGAGTCTTTCTCCTTTGAGTGGTTTCTTGTTTTCACTCTTCAGGCCTTTGTTGACGGCTTCAAAGGTAATGATGTCGAGAATTTCACCTGGGAGAAAATCACTGTCTCCTGGATCCACGATGCGGAGTTTGGAGAGCATTTGTCGAGCGATGATTTCGATGTGTTTGTCGTTAATCGTCTGACCTTGAGAAGCATAAATGCTTTGAACTTCGGTCATGATGTACTTCTCGACCGTGTAGATATCGGTGAGATCCATGAGTTCTCGGAGGTTGTAGTGACCGGATGTGATTGCCTGACCTTTCTTGACCATGTCTCCATTTTTCACGCGGAGTGTTTTGCCTCCTGGAATTTTGTATACTTTAGTCATTGGGCCGTTACTGAGAACGGTGACGCGATCTTCGGTGACTTCCGTCACTTCGCCTTCCATTTCGCATCGGATAACTGCCTTGTTTTCTTCATTTTTTGCGAGAGGGCTTCCGTCGCGAACACTGTCTCCGACCTTGACGAGGATATCCATTTCGCCCGGGATGACGAATTTTTTCTCAACCTGTTTTTCTGATGAAACTTCAATTTCGAATTGTTGACCTTTTTGTTCGATGCGAGCGATCCCGTCGAGTTCACTCAAAATTGCTGGAGATTTTGGAGCGCGAGCCTCGAAGAGTTCTTCAACACGAGTCAAACCGTGAGTAATATCTGATCCTTCTGCGACACCACCCATGTGGAAGGTACGCATGGTGAGCTGTGTTCCAGGTTCACCGATACTTTGTGCGGCGATAATACCGACCGGTGTACCGATTTTGACGGTGTCATTGGTACCGAGATCTTTTCCGTAACATTTGACGCAGATACCACCTTCCGTGAGACAGGTCATGATTGAGCGAACTTCAATTTCTTGAATTCTGCCCATTTTGATTTTTTTCAAAATTTTATTGTCGATTTCCTGACCGATTTCACCGATGATTTCTCCTGTTGATTCTACGGCGATCGGTTTTGCAATCACGCGACCGTAAATGCGATGTTCGAAACTTTCTCCGATTTTATCGCTCTCTTCTCGCGTCACTTGATGAGTCAGTTTGGTTCCGCAATCGTATTCCGTGATGATGATATCTTGTACAGCATCAACGAGACGGCGTGTGAGATAACCAGCCTCAGCAGTTTTAAGAGCGGTATCAGATTTTCCTTTACGACCACCGTGCGTGGCGATGAAGTATTCGAGAATGGTGAAACCTTCTTTCAAATTCGATTTAATTGGAAGCTCGATCGTTTTACCTGCAGGGTTTGCGACGAGACCTTTCATACCGCAGAGCTGTGTGACTTGACCCCAGTTACCACGAGCTCCGGAGTTAATCATGTAGTGAATATCGTTGTTGTCCTTGATCGATTTGATCATGGCGGTACCAATTTCTGATTTGGCTTTTGACCAAACTTTAATGGTATTGAGATAGCGTTCGTCGTCGGTGATAAGACCTTCTGCGAAGTTGGTGTTGATATCTTTGATGAGTTCATTGGCTCCTTCGACGATAGCTCCTTTTTCTTCTGGAACGATCATGTCGGCGGCACTGATCGAGAGACCTGAACGGGTGGCAAATTGAAAACCGATTCTCTTGAGATTGTCTGCGACGATTGCCGTCATTTCTGTTCCGCATTTTTCGAATACTTCGGTTACGATATCGATCAAGCGTTTTTTATCGACCGTTTCGTTGATGTATTCGAGTTCTTTCGGAACGAAACTGTTGAAAACCATGCGGCCGACAGTGGTGTCGTATGTTTTTCCTTTTGATCGTCCTTTGATTGGGGCCTGGATGTGTACTTCACCTGCTTGATGAGCAATCATTGCTTCTTCGACGCTGGCAAATTTCATACCTTCACCTTTGGTTCCTGGAGTCATTTTCGTGAGATAGTAGCAACCGAGGACCATATCCTGAATTGGAGTGACGATTGGATGACCGTCGGAAGGCTTGAGAAGGTTTTTGCTGGAGAGGATAAGATCTCGAGCTTCCATGCGAGCTTGTCTTGAAAGTGGGACATGGACTGCCATTTGGTCACCATCGAAGTCGGCGTTGAACGCTGGACAGACGAGCGGATGAATTTGAATTGCCTTTCCTTCCACGAGTACCGGCTGGAATGCCTGGATACCGAGACGGTGAAGTGTCGGAGCACGGTTGAGCAGTACATAGCTGTCTTTGGTCACATCTTCGAGAATATCCCAAACTTCTTTTCTACCTGCCTGGATCAATTTTTCTGCGTTTTTGATGTTGTGTGCGAATCCATCACGGATGAGTCGACCGATGACGAATGGGCGGAAAAGTTCCAGCGCCATCAATTTTGGAAGACCGCATTGATTGAGTTTGAGTTTTGGACCAACGACGATGACCGAACGACCTGAATAATCGACGCGTTTTCCGAGCAAGTTTTGGCGGAATCGACCCTGTTTTCCTTTCAACATGTCTGAAAGTGATCGGAGTTTTCGTTTGTCTCCTGAAGAGAAAACGGTTCGTCCTGCACGGACATTGTTGTTGAGGAGAGTGTCGACGGCTTCCTGGAGCATGCGCTTTTCGTTGCGGCAGATGACTTCTGGTGCGCCGATCGACATGAGACGCTTGAGACGATTGTTGCGGTTAATGACGCGGCGATAAAGATCATTGAGATCAGAAGCGGCGAAACGGCCACCATCGAGCTGTACCATCGGACGAAGATCCGGTGGAATGACCGGGAGGACGGTCATGATGAACCATTCTGGATGGATTTTATTTTTCACGAGACTTCCGATGAGCTTGATGCGCTTCATGATTTTTTTCTGTTTCTGACCTGAGCTCTTTTTGAGGTCTTGTGCAAGTTGTTCCTGAAGTTTTTCGAGATCGAGACTTTGGATAATTTCACGAACTGCCTCTGCGCCAGTTCCTGTTTTGAAGACATGGCCGAATTTCACGGACATGTCGCGATGCTCGAGCTCGTAGTAAATTTTTCCGACACGAATGTCGTTCAATTCTTGTTTTGCTGTTGAATGTTTTGCATCCAAATCGCTGAGATGCTCAGCATATTCTTTTTCTACTTCTGCCTGTTTTTTTACTTTTTCTTCTCCTTTTAATTCCTTTGTCTGAACATCGGAAACCTCCTTCAATTCGTCCTGAATTTTTTTTCTGTGCGCCTTGTATTCTGTGGTGAGCTGCTGTTTTGCTTCTTCTTTTGCTGCATCGTCTACTTTGGTGACAACATAGGCAGCAAAATAAACGACTTGTTCAAGAGCCTTGATTGGGAGATCGAGAAGAAGTCCGATGCGACTTGGTGTTGAACGGAGGAACCAGATGTGTGTTACTGGTACTGCGAGTTTGATGTGGCCCATTCGTTCGCGGCGAACACTGTTTCGTGTGACTTCGACTCCACATTTTTCACAAATGACTCCCTTGTATCGTATTCTTTTATATTTTCCGCAATAACATTCCCAGTTTTTCGTTGGCCCGAAAATGCGTTCACAGAAGAGTCCGTCGCGTTCCGGCTTTTGTGTTCGGTAGTTGATGGTTTCTGGTTTTTTTACTTCGCCATGGGACCATGCAAGAATCGTTTCTGGAGATGCGACTGCCGCGGTAATGGAATCGAATGCGTCCATGTCACCTGCTTTTTGGAATGTGTTCATGTGGAGATATAGTGATAAGGATTTAGTAGGAGTCGTTGAGGCGAAAATTTAGATGATGCTGTCGATACTGAGGGAGAGTTGGCTACTGCTGGTTGCTGGGATTTTCTCTTCTGACAATGTTTCTGCTGGGATCGGTTTTCGTTGTTGTCGTGGCATTTCATTGAGATTGTCCATCATTTCTTCTTCATCATCATTGCGATCATCCATTTCACGTTTTTCCAGCATGATGAGATTGTCGATGATCACTTCTGTTTTGAATTTTTTGATGCCTTCTGGAGTATCCCAGCTGCGAGTTTTGAGATAACCCTCGACATGAACGAGTTTTCCCTTTTTGAGATATTTACTCGCAAGTTCTGCAATTTTTGCCCAGGCGACGACATCGTGATATTGCGAATCATTCATTTTTCTTCCGTCGCTGGTCATCCATGACCTGTTGGTGGCGATGGTGAATGCTGCGACATTTTGACCTGATCCTGTTTGACGAAGTTCTGCTTCACGAGTGACAAATCCGACAAGTATAACTTTATTAATATTTCGCATTGTAAGAGGGAGTGGTGAGTAGAGTTAGTAGGTAAGTGAGTAGCTTTGTTTCGATGTGGTCCGGTCCGGCCCAAGGGGCTCCCCGGACACTTCGCTTTGCTACGCCATTTCTTCTTCAAATCCTTCATCGCTTTCGCCATTTTCATCATCAGCGTCTCCTGCTATTTCGCCTTCCAGAGCCATGTCTGGTTCGATGCCCATTTCTTCGAGATCTGGTTCAATGTCTTCACTTTCAATATCTTTCATTTCCTCTTCTGCCATTTCCTCTTCAAGAAGTTCTTCTTCGACAACTCCGGATTTTTCTACTGTTTCATCGTCTGCTGCAGGCTCGCTGGTTTCTGCTGCCATGCTTTCTTCTTCTGCAATTTCTTCTGCATAGGAATACTGATCTTCTTCTTCGTGGAGTTCTCGCATTTTCATGAGCGTGACATCGAGACCGAGTGATTGGAGTTCTTTGACCAAAACATTGAAACTCTCTGGTGTTCGAGGTTTGCGGATCTGTTCGCCTTTGACAATGGATTCGTATGCTTTGGATCGGCCGAAGACATCATCAGATTTGATCGTGAGCATTTCCTGAAGCATGTGCGATGCACCGTATGCTTCGAGAGCCCACACCTCCATTTCACCGAAACGCTGACCACCGTGTTGTGCTTTACCACCGAGTGGCTGCTGTGTGACGAGAGAGTAAGGACCGACGGAACGAGCATGAATTTTATCTTCAATCAAATGGCTCAATTTGAGAATGTAGGCGATACCCACGGTTGTTTCTCGATCGAAAGGAAGTCCTGTTTTTCCATCGAACAATTGGATTTTTCCGTGCTCTGGAAGTCCTGCTTTGTTCAAAAGTTCCGTGATTTTATCGGTCGTAATACCGTTGAGTGGAGGGGTTCCGACGGTGAAGCCCATGGTTTTTGCGGCCCAACCGAGATGTGTTTCGAGAATCTGACCGATGTTCATACGGCTTGCCACACCGAGTGGGTTCAAGACGACATCTACCGGTGTTCCATCTGGGAGGAATGGCATATCTTCTTCTGGAACGATGATCGAGACGACACCTTTGTTTCCGTGGCGACCTGCGACTTTATCACCGACTGAGATTTTGCGTGTTTGAGCAACATTGACTCTGATTTGTTTGATGACGCCGGTGGCAAGCTCATCGCCGTCTGCACGAGTGAAGATCTGGACGCCGACAACTTTTCCACCTTCACCGCCTGGGAGACGGAGAGATGTATCTTTGACATCACGAGCTTTTTCTCCGAAGATGGCGCGGAGAAGTCTTTCTTCTGCCGTAAGTTCCGTTTCACCTTTTGGTGTGATTTTACCGACGAGAATGTCTCCTTCGTGTACTGTTGCACCGATACGGACGACGCCGTCTTCATCGAGATCTTTCAAGCGGTTTTCACCGACATTTGGAATATCGCGAGTGACGATTTCGGGACCAAGTTTGGTTTCACGGACATCAACGGTGTAGGTTTCGATATGAACAGAGTCGTAGACTCCATCACGAACGAGTCTTTCGGAAAGGATGACCGCATCTTCGAAGTTGTAGCCTTCCCATGCCATATAGGCGACGAAAAGATTGCGTCCGAGAGCGAGTTCTCCGCCGTCTGTTGCTGGACCGTCGGCGAGCACATCACCTTTTTTGATCTTTTGACCTTTTTCCACGAGAGCTCGTTGATGAATACAGGTTGCCTGGTTTGATCGTTCGTAGACCTCGAGTTTGTAACTGACTTTGCGGCCGCTGTCGTACATGACCACGATTTCACTGCCGTCCACATAGAGGACAACACCGTTTTCTTCTGCCATGATGACCTGGCCAGAGCTTTTGGCGACGAGTGCTTCGATACCGGTACCGACGATTGGAGCTTGTGGTTTGACGAGAGAAACGGCTTGTCTTTGCATGTTTGAACCCATCGATGCGCGAGTGTTGTCATCGTGTTCCAAGAACGGAATAAGCGCTGTTGTTTCTGAAATAATTTCTTTTGGCGAGACATCGATGTGGGTGACTTCGTTGACATCCACGACGAACGCTTCTGCATTTTTACGAGCAGAGATGCGTGTTTGTGCGAATTGGCCAATTTCATCAACATCGGAGTTTGCCTGAGCAATAACGAGTGGTCGTTCCTCATCAGCATCGCAATAACGGATTTCGTCCGTGAGATATGGGCGAACCGGTACTTCTTTTATGTCGAGTGCTTCGATTTTCTTGGCATTTGCTTCGGTGATGACTTCGCCTTCTTTTACGATGACGGCTTTTGTTTTGCTGAGAATGTCTTCACGGGCAATGCGTCCGACGAGATTTTTTGCTTTGTTGGCGATAGTATTGAGAACCACGCGGAAAGGAGCTTCGATGAAGCCGTATTTATTGACTTTGGCGTAAGTTGCGAGATGGACGACGAGACCGATGTTTGGACCTTCAGGCGTTGCAATCGGACAGATGCGGCCGTAATGAGATGGATGCACATCACGAACATCGAACGATGCGCGTTCACGAGAGAGACCACCTGGACCCATGGCAGAAAGACGGCGTTTGTGAGCCAACTCTGCGAGTGGGTTTGTCTGATCCATGAATTGTGACAACTGTGAACTTGCGAAGAATTCTCGAAGTGCTGCGGTAATTGGGCGTGAGTTCACGAGTTGTGTCGGAGTGACCGTTTCGAGATCCATGACCGTCATACGATCTTTGGCGATACGATCGGTTCGGAGAAGACCGACACGGAATTTATTTTGTACGAGTTCACCGACGGCGCGGATACGACGATTACTGAGATGGTCGATATCATCTGGTTCGATTTCACCGTTGTTGAGTCGTGTGAGATAGCGAAGAATTTCGACGAGATCTTTGACTTGGAATGTGTGATATTCTTTGCTGTTTGGAATGTTGAGTCCAAATCGTTTGTTGAGTTTGTAGCGGGCGACCGGTCCTGTGTCGTATTTTCGATAGTCGAAGAACATTGACTGAATCAAGCTCTTGGCATTTTCTGGAGTTGCGAGATCACCTGGGCGGAGCTTCTTATAGATGCTCTGATATGCTTCGTCGACGGTTTTTGCTGGATCTTTTTCCAATGTGAGGAAAATACCGTTTGTCATTTCGTCTTTGATGACATCTTTGAAAAGTTCCATGATCTGCTTGTCGGTTTCGTATCCGAAAACACGAAGAAGGCAGGTGATAGGAATTTTTCGTTTGCGGTCGATTTTGACCCAAATAAGCCCTTTTTTGTCGGTTTCAATTTCGAGCCATGCGCCACGCTTTGGAATGATTTTCGCCGTGTGTGCTTTTGGCACTGCAGGATTTTTTGAGAAGAAAACACCAGGAGAACGGACGAGCTGACTGACGACGACGCGTTCAATACCGTTGATGATGAAGGTACCGCGATTCGTCATGAGTGGCACGGATCCGAGGAAGACATCCTGTTCTTTAATTTCACCGGTTTCTTTATTGATGAGTTGAACATGGACTTTGAGTGGAGCCTCATAGGTCGTGTTCTTCATACGAGCGGTTTCAGCGTCGTATTTGGCTTCACCGACAGAATGATCGATAAAACGGAGTTCGAGTTTTTTTCCGGAAAAATCCTGAATCGGATTGATTTCGTCGAGAAGTTCGTGGATTCCTTCTTTGAGGAAGCTCTTGTAAGAGTCGATTTGAACTTCGATGAGGTTTGGAAGCGGAACATTGGCATCCAAACGACTGGAGAAGTATTTGCGATGTGGATCTTCTAAAACGATTGCTGCATCTGTTCGAAGAAGCGAAGGTTTGATAATTTCGATGTCGGACTTTTTTGGAGCGACTTTGACGGGTGCTGACTTTTTCGTATCTTTTGTATTGCTTTTTGCTGTCTTGGAAGCAGGTTTTTTAGCCATAAGAAAGAAGTTGAGTTTGACGATAAATGGAAGCTGCTATCGTCCATAACTCAATCTTTAATATGATAGCGGCCTTTATTATATGGATATTCTTTCTTCAGTCAAGCAGAAAAAAAATGCCTTTCTGCTTTTCCTGCTTCGAGAGATTCTTTATTATGCCTCTGTTCTTAATTTCTGTTTCGGATTATGAAAAATTTCTCACTTTGGCTTGATACTTTTCCTGATAAAAAACGATATGATGCGCTGAAAGGCGCTGTTTTGGCGGATGTGGCGGTGATCGGCGGGGGGATCGCGGGTATTTTTGCGGCTTGGAATTTGGCGCAACAGGGGTTGAAGGTTGCTTTGATTGAAAAAAATCACATGGTGACCGGTGATAGTTCTGCGACCACTGGCTTTTTGACTCGTGTGCCGGATACTTCGGTTGCGGATTTTCTTGCAAAACATGGTCAAGAAATGACGGAGAAGCTTTTTGCCGCAAATCGATCTGCTCAAAAGTTGCTTTTTGATCTCATGAAAGAGCAAAACATCGATTGCGATTTTCGCTCATGCTTGTCATTGTACGGCTCGTACAGTCCTTCTGATTCAGTTTTGGAGAAATCCTGGGATCTTTATCGCCAGTTTGATCATCAGGCTTCTTTTGTGCAGCGAGTAGGGCCTTTTTTGAAAGCGGTTCGATTTGACGGTGAGGGCCAGTTTCATGTTCGAAAGTTTCTTTTTGCTCTTCTGGATCGCAAGCCGGAAAACCTTTCGGTGTATGAAGAGACGGAGGTGACCGATGTGGTTTTGGGTCAGAAGGTTCTTTTGCGCACGAAGCAGGGGACGGTGACCTGTGGAAAGGTGGTGGTGGCGATCGGGGATCCTTCCTCTCTTTTTCCTGAGCTTTCTGCTTTTGTGAAGCCAAAACTTTCGTATGTTCTCGCTGCTGAGTACGACCACCTTGCTTTATCGGATGATCTTTTTTGGGATACTTTCGATCCTTATTTTTATTTCCGTAAAGTTGATGCCAATACTTTGATCGCCGGTGGATGTGATGTTGGTCTTGATCACATTGCCGAACAGAAACCTTTTGAAAAATTGGAAGGATTTTTGAAAAAGCGTTTGCCTGGAACTTTTCGGGTGACGCATCAGTGGTCTGGGAGTCTCTTTTGTACCGATGATGGTGTGCCGTATGTTTTTGAACATCCGCTTTCTGCGGGAAAAGTGTATGTCGCAACCGGATTTGGCGGAAATGGCTTGGTTATGGGGTCTTTTGCGGGTCATGTTGCCTCTGAAATGGCACTTGAGCATGCCTGTGATACAACCCAGCTTTTTGATTATAAGCGTAATGGTTTGACGGTTTTGGTTCCTGCTAAAAATTCTTCTGCCGATGGTACTATTCAATCAGTACGCACCGGTTTTGTTTTTGCTGCAACGGTCGATGAATTTGAAAAGAAGAATATGCTCTGTCGCGTGATTCAGGGTGAAAAGATCATTATCTTTAAATCGGAAGATCGTTTTTTTGCTCTTCATAATCGTTGCTCTCATGCTGGCGGATCGCTTTCTCAGGGCGTACTTGATGGGAAAACTATTGAATGTCCTTTGCATGCTGCAAAATTTCATATTGAAACGGGAGATGTACTTTCTCCTCCGGCAACGAGGCCACAGAAAAAATACAATGTTCGAGTGAGAGGAAACAAGATTGAAGTGGAATTTACTGATCATACATCGTCACTTCGCACGCCGTTTTTTTCTTCTTCCGATCCTACGATCTCTGATGATCCTCATCGTGGCTTTTGGTCGCTTCTTCGTTTTTCATTAGGCGCCTTTCTTTTTGCGGCATTGGAATTTGCGATTCAATATTTTTGGCTTACAAAAGGCGATATTGGCTCTTCTCTCGTGCGCTCACTCGCGTTTTCAGGCGCGACGCTTTTTGGGTTTGCGCTTTTTCTCAGTGCGATTTTTAAGTGGTTTCCACAGACGGCTGCTTCGTGGAGAATTCGGCGTCGCGCCGGTGTTGCCGGTTTTATCTTTACGCTTTTTCATGTTCTCGCCGTGACGAAATTCTTTTTTGATTTTGATCTGACGGGGATGTATTTCTCTTGGAATCCGATCGTGAATCCGATTATCTATGGGTCAATCGCATTTCCTCTATTCTTCATTATGGCTGCGACATCGACGGATTGGATGGTTGAGAAATTAACACCGCGCGTTTGGAAGTGGATTCACCGGTTCGTCTATTTCGCTTATGTTTCTTCTATTTTTCACTTTGTGAGCATGAATCCTGTGGCCCTCAACACGCTTCCGGGATATCTCCTTTTGGCGACAACCCTTGCTGCTCTTGTCGGTCAATTGTACTGGTTTATCAGTACATCCATGAAGCGTCGTTTTCAAAATGCGGGGTTTTATGTTGGTCTCACGCTTATTTTTTCTGTTGCGATTTTCCTCTTTTATGTTGTCGGTTTTTTCGACAAACCTTAGGGAACGCAGCTTTTTCTTCTTTCTTTTCTTGTCTTTTTGATGCCATTTTTTGTGGTGTAGATTTTTTCGACATGTCCATTTTTCCTCTTTTTGAAGCCCTTGATTTCGTCCGGCTCTTTTGGGAAAGTTGTTTCTGTATTTTTCATTTTTTATCCATTTTTCTTCTATGCTCGAAAGTACACTGGTTGCTTCCCGTTCAGAAGGTACTCGCGCCGTTCCTCGCGAACCCCTTGCTCGTGCTCGACAGTCTCATCTTCTCGAACTTTCCTATTTGGAACTTGAAGAGAAGAATTTGGAAATCAAGGCTCTTCGACGAAAAGGTGTTTCTCATGAAGAAATGCGCAGTAAGTTCATGGCGTATCTCAGCGCGGAAATTGGCATCAAGGCGGTGACCGTTTTTTTCTCTGACCTCGAAGGTCGTTTGCATGGACTTGATTATGATAAAAAATTTCTCCTTGAGGCGGAAGATAATCTCACTTTCGATGGATCTTCGATCCGTGGTTTTACTCCACAGAAAGAGTCCGATCTTCGTCTGAAGATTGATTGGACATCATTTCGTTTTGCTCCGAGTGATGTTTTTGGTCCTGGAAAAGTTTTAGTGTTTGCCAATGTGCTCGACAAAGACGGATCACTCTATGCGAGTGATTTCCGTTCTCGTCTTTCACAGCTCTGTGATGAGCTTGGCAAAGAGGGGATGACGATCAATGTCGCTCCGGAACTTGAGGGATTTCTTTTTCAGGGCGTGAAAGCGGAGCAGTCTTTTGATGAAAAGAAGGGTTTTGAACTCGTTACTTCCAGTGGATACTACAGTTCTCTTCCGCAGGATACTCTTCGACAATTCATTGATACTTTTGCTGCCGTACAGCGAGCACTCGGTTTTGAAAATGAAAAAGATCATCCGGAGGTGGCTCCTGCTCAATTCGAGCTCAATTTCCGTTATACCGGTGCGCTCGATACGGCTGATCAGATTCAGCTCTACAAGCTTCTTGCTCGCCAGGTGGCGACTTCTATGGGACTCACGGCTTGCTTCCTTCCAAAACCGATTCAGAATCTCAACGGCAGTGGTATGCATACCAATTTGTCGCTTTCGAAAGATGGTTCGAATATGTTCTACGATGCGAAGGGGAAGTACCAACTTTCTGATTTTGCCTATCGTTTTATTGCTGGCGTTTTATCTCATGCCAACGATATCTGTCTCACGATGAATTCTTCGGTGAATGCCTATCGCCGTTTGGATCCTGCTTTTGAGGCTCCGAATGAAATCAAAATGTCTCCAACGGATCGCGGCTCTATGGTCCGTATTCCGATCGGCAATGCCAAAAGTTCCCGCATGGAGGTTCGCACGGTGGCTCCTGATGCCAATCCTTATCTTTCGATTTTTGCCATTGTTCAGGCTGGTCTTGCGGGTGCTCGTGCCAGCGAAACAGAATCAAAAAAAATGCAGAAAGAGATGTTCGAAGGTGAAGTTCACAAGCTTCCAAGCGACATCTACAGTGCCATCGAACATTTTGAAAAAAGCGCTTTCATGAAGAAAATTATGGGTGCGGACAATGTTCAGAAATATGCCGCTCTCAAGCGAGCCGCTGCTCAAAGAAGTCCGCATATGCTGGGTTCGAAGGTGAAATTGGGTGAAGTCATTTATCATCACGACATCACGAATCAGTTGCTGTGGAATGACTTTTGATCAGAAATCCTTGAGAATCGTGCACGAGTTTGTTTTATCAAAGAGGCGGGGTACATATCGTTACCCCGTCTTTTGAA
>CAZFSD010000006.1:0-16524 GCA_964521465.1 uncultured Candidatus Peribacteria bacterium
ATGGGTGCGACAGAAATCGCCCTTGAAAACCGAGTTTCATGGGAAAAGTATAGCGTGGTTTGAAAATGAAAGCGAAAAATGAAAAGAAATATCGAATAAGGATATCACTTCACATTCACGAGGAGTTCCGCAATCACATTGCCGGCGCGCAGACAGCGTGTACCAAATTCAAAAGCATGCTGCCCCATCGCGCGCCGCTTCTGTTCGTTGCCCGCAAGATCCGTAAGAATGCCTTCAAGTTTTCCCGGCGTGGCTTTTTGCTGCGCCACCACGATCGCCGCACCGATTTTTTCAAACTGCTCCGCGTTCACAATCTGATCTCCACGACTCCCCTCCGTGCCCAGGGGAATGAGTACTGAAGGTTTTCGCAGTACCCCGAGATCCGCCAAAGTTCCACCACCCGCCCGAGACAAAACCACATCCGCGAGCGCATAAATGTCAGCCAATTCCTCATGGAGATATTCGAAACAGCGATATCCGCGAGTCGCAAGGCCACTGGTGAGCGTCGGTGAAAAAAGGCCGCCCGAAGACTTCCCCGTGACATGCACGACATCATAGGATCGCAACAATTTCGGAAGAATTTTTGCCGTGAGGTGATTGAGAAATTGCGCTCCCAGGCTCCCGCCCACGACGAGTAGCACTGGTTTTTTCCCAGCAAAGCCCGTAATTTCCAGGCCGCGTTCGCGCGACCCATGCAGAATTTCTTCACGCACGGGAATTCCCGTCAGAACGACTTTGTACTGGGGGAAAAATTTTTCTGTCTCCGGCCACGACACGCAAATAATTTTCGCAAATTTCGCGCAGATACGATTGGAAAGTCCCGGCGTCACATCGGATTCATGGAGCACGACAGGGATATCAAGGCTTGCCGCCGCCAAAACGACTGGCACACTCACAAATCCACCTTTGCTCATCACGGCTTGTGGACGGATTTTTTTCAACAATCTTTTTGCTTGAAAAAAACCAGCCGTCACTTCGAAAGGCATCGCAAAATTTTCCCACGCAAAATACCGTCGCAATTTCCCCGTTGAAATAGAAAAAAACGGGATATCACGGCCGGTCTGACGAGCAAAATTTTCCACGAGACTTCGCTCCGGTCCATCACTGGAACCGATGTAAAAAGCCTCAAATCGCGACCCAAATGTTTTATCGGATAAAAGAGCGAGATTGGGCAGAATGTGCCCCGCCGTTCCTCCTCCTGTAAAAACCACTCGCATAGGAAGTGTCTTGAGAAATATTAAGTAAAACGCCAACTGCCAAAAGAAGAGACATAAGAGATGATCCACCGTAACTCATAAAAGGAAGTGTCACACCGGTAATCGGAAAAAGTCCAATGTTCACGGCGATATTGAGAAACGCCTGAAAGGTAATCCAGGTGGTAATACCGGTTGCCGTGAGTGAAGCGAAGAGATTCGGTGCTTCATTGGCAATGTGGTAGCCGCGATAGGCAATCGCGCCATAGAGGAGCACGAGCATCAAGGTACGCAAAAATCCCAATTCCTCCGCTGAAGCCGCAAAAATAAAATCATCAGAAGCTTGCGGGAGCCAATAGGATTTTTGTACGCCTTGCGCAATGCCCTTCCCCCAGAATCCGCCACTTCCAACCGCAATGGCCGCTTGTTCGGACTGCCAGCAATAGGTTTCACGACATGCTTCCGCCGGCTGGAGAAAAGCCAAAAATCGTTCGCGAATGTGAGTGCTTCCCAGCACCACTCCACACGCCAGTACGAGTCCAATCAAAAACGAAACGATGAGATGTTGAATTTTTGCTCCGGCAGAAAACAAAATACTGATGGCAATCGCAATCATGATAAAAGCCGTTCCCACATCCGGTTGCAGTAAAATCGGCAGAAGGATAAGTCCCACCACCATAAAAAATGGAATAAAACCTCCGTGGAGAGTGGCAATGTCGCGCTGTTTTTTTTCACACCAATACGCGAGATAAAAAATCATCGCCAATTTCGCCATTTCCGAAGGCTGAAAAGAAGTGTTGAAAAAACTGATCCAGCTGCGGGCAAAAGTATTGAAAGTTGCTCCGAGAAAAAGTACAAGCACCAAAAGTCCAATAGTGATTCCAAACAGCAATACTGAAATTTTCCTCCAAAATCGATAAGAAATTTTCGCCGCGAAAAAAAGTGCCAAAACGCCAATGCCCATGCGGAAAATATGTTTTTTGAGCAAGAGATAGCAATCAACTTTCGGATCATCGCAACTCGGATACAGAATGCTCGGCGCAGAGAGTTGAATGGATTTCGGAACTCCAATGCTGGTGATCATGATGAGCCCAATCACGAGCAAAATACCCGTAAAAACAAGCAAAAGTTGATCACCGCCCCGAGAGCGACTTTGTGAGGATTCCATCAGGACTATTGTACAGAAAAAAATGGCACTGTATAGTTCGCCCATGAAAAAATATATTTGGGTTCTTATTGCGGTCACGGATACAATTTTAGTCGATCAAATATCGAAATTCATTGCCACACAAAATCTGGGAAAGAGCATCGCCGTCATCGGAGAATTTCTCAAATTCACGCTCTATCATAATCATGGAATTGCTTTCAGTCTCAATGTTCCACGCGAGGTCACGATTGTTCTGACGATATTACTCGTCATCGGCGGATTCTTTCTCGCTCAAAAAGAACTCGATTTCAACAAAAAAACAGTACAATATCTCGTCGGAATCATCATCGGCGGCGCGATCGGAAATCTCATCGACCGCATCGTTTTGGGATCTGTAACGGATTTTATCGCGATCCTCAATTATCCGGTTTTCAATATCGCGGATATTGCGGTGAGCGTAGGAATTGTCAGTGTTATTGTTTTTTACAAGCGGCTTTCCAGATCAAATACGCCTACCAATTTCCCCGTCAAAAGCTGAAATTGCGCACGCCCCTGATGCAGAAGCATGCGATCACCAGAAATAATTTTTGCACCAGCTTCCTGCGCATCGCGAAGAAATTTCGTCATGCGTGGACGATAGACGAGATCAAAAGCAATCTGCGGTGCGTCAGCATGAGGACGACGCCAGAATTTCGCTGAAACAGGTGATGTATTTTCATCTTCAAGCCCCACGGAAGTCGCATTCACAACGATATCCGCCGCAACCGTTTCGCGATCTTCGAAATCGATGACACCACAGCGAAATTGACTTGCGAGATCTTCTGCTTTTTCAAAATGACGATTCGTCACAACGACATCGGCACCCATTTTTGCGAGTGCATACACCACCGCCCGTGCAGCCCCGCCCGCGCCCAACACCATCGCGCGCTTACCGGAAACATCCACGCCCGCCTCCGCAAAAGCCCCGGTGACACCCAGCCAATCCGTATTCCAGCCCACGAGTTTTTCACCAAGCCACCCAATGGTATTCACGGCGCCGATTTCTTTCGCCACGGGATCAATATCGTCGAGAAAGTCGAGGACTGCTTCTTTGTGGGGGATGGAAACGGCAAGGCCGGAAATTTTTTCCGTCCGAACCCGTTCAAAAAACGCGCCCAAATGTTCCGGAGTCACATCAAAAAGTTCAAACCGTGCGCTATTTTTCGCACTTGCTCCGGGATGATTCATGCCACATTCTTCAAAAAAGCGCCCATACAAAACAGGAGATAATGAGTGAGAAACAGGATGAGCAAGAAGACCGTAAAGGTGCATGACGGAAGATAAATAAAATTGACAAAAAATAAATATACTTAATACTTAGTAATAATATATCATAAAAAACAGGACATTTACGAATATCACGAACGAAACAGTATCGAAATCTCGGACGCCTCAGGAAGCAATAAAACATCGAGTAACTATTTCGAATACATCTTCAGCAGGTTATGACGCCGATATGATAGTGAAAGTAATTGGGGAAATTAGGGATGGAAATCTTCCAGCGGTTTTTGTCGGAATTCCAGGAGAAGAACAGCTAGTAGAAAGTCATTTTAGTCTCACAAAAGGATCCGGAGATCTTCTTACGGTGATTTCGAGAAAAGCAGCTATCGAATATACTCAAGGGATCAAGGAGCAGAAAGCGCCTCCCGAAGCCTGGAATAAAATACAATCATTGATCGATGATATCTACATCCCAGAATTCAACACGAGTTACGCAAAATGTGTAGAGCAGTTTGGGAATGGTATTGTCGAAAGAATTTTGAATGGAAGGGTAAGAATGTTAAATATTCTCAATACTCCTGGTGGATTAGTAAAAGCGCAAGAAGCCATCAATATCACGCAGAAAAACAATGTTGCCAGGGGTGGAGAAACGGCAAGTTATGTGTTAAATAAGGCTGCAAGTGCAGGGGCAAATATTGCCATGATTTCCCAGAAGAGATTTCTAAGAAGCAATGCCTTTATGATGTTTCATCCCATAATAAGCCCGGGCGAAAAGGAGGGAGATGAAGAGTATGCGGAAAGAAAGAGAAAAGGTTTAGTTGAGATAGTGTCAATGTTGCTCGAAAAAGCAGATGAGGGTTCAAAAGAGAGAGTCTGGCGGCATTGCAGTGAAAAAATAGGAGAGATGTATGGAGAAGATCCAAGCGCTGGGCCCCTCGATATCATTTTCAGCGCAAAGGATCTTAAAAAGTATGGGATGGTACAGGGATTATTCCGGACAACTGAAGAGTTAAAAGATCACGCCATGCACTCATGTCCAGATATGCATCCGGGGATAAGTCGAAAAATAGGAGAAAGCATCGACGAATGGGAGAGAAATAGGCTATAAGATTATTTCTTCTCCCCACCCTTCACGACCATAAATTCCTTGAGTCCTTCAACAGCTCGCAGGACTTCCACCGGCACCATCCAGACCGTTGTATTGGATTGATCCGAAGAAATATCATTGATTGATTGCAGTGTGCGGAGATGAAGTGCGCCAGGGGACTCTGCCAAAGTTTTCGCCGCCTTCGCCAGATTTTCCGACGCCATGACTTCGCCCTCCGATTCAATAATCACCGCACGGCGTTCGCGTTCCGCCTCGGCTTCTTTTGCCATCGTGCGAATCAAATCCGGAGAAATGATGATGTCTTTCAGTTCCACCATCTGCACATCAATACCCCACTGATCGGTAATTTTATCGACGGACTCTTGAATGCGCTGAGCAATATGATCGCGTTCTTTCAGCAGCACATCGAGTTTCACTTCACCCACGACATTGCGCATCGTGGTTTGTGCCAGTTGCGAGACGGCGTAGCCGAAATTTTCCACCGCAATAATCGATTTCCCCGCATCGACGATTTTGTAATAAATCACGGCATTCATTTTGACCGTGATGTTGTCCTGCGTAATGGCTTCTTGATCAGGAACATCAACCGCCTTCGTGCGAATATCTACCTTTGTCATCGCCTGAAAAACCGGAATCACAATTCTCCAGCCAGGATCTGCCAGTTTATGAAATTTTCCAAACATAAACTTCACTCCGCGCTCATACTGCTTGATTTCGCGAATGCTGATGAGGAGAATAAAGCCAATGAAAATGACGACATTGAAAATGAGAGAATCCATAAAAATTGAGAAAAAGAGCTTGTATGGAACGATCGTACAACCATAGAATGCTCACATGCAAATATTTCCCATTCCATCACGAAAAATCGAAGCTGATGATAATCTCGCTGAAGTACTGTTGCAGTCACTCAAAAAAGCAAAAATGAAGCTGGAAAAAGGCGATATTATTGCCATTGTTTCGAAAGTCGTCAGTCTCACAGAAGGGCGATTGGTGGATCTGGGATATGAACAAGCAGGCAAAAAATCATCCAGGGATGCAAAAACAGTGCCCAAGCGTTATGGGGTTTACGAAGCAAGTTTCGAGCTCGATGCACTGATTCGCCGTGAAATAAAAAAAGACGACAAGCTCTACCAGGGTGAGATGTATCTCGCGATCAAAGACGGTATTTTCACTCCATCCGCCGGAATCGATACTTCCAATGTCCCAGAAAACCACGCCATCCTCTGGCCAAAAGACAGTTACAAATCCGCCGAAAAAATCCGCACGGCATTGCGATCACGGCTCAAAAGTGGCGCATTCCGCACGACAAAACAGCCTCTCGGCATTCTCATCTTTGACTCTTTTCTCCTTCCTCTTCGTCGCGGTGCCACGGGAATTGCCCTGGGCTACAGCGGTTTTCGCGGTATGAACGACGAACGAAAAAAAGACATTTTCGGCAAAAAATTGAAAGTCTCTTTCACGAATGTCGCCGACAATCTCGCCGCTGCCGCAACACTCCTCACCGGAGAAGCTGACGAAAAAATACCATTCATCCTCATCCGCGGTGCACCGGCAATTTTTACGGACAAAAAAATACAACGGAAGGAAATACAGCTTTCGCCAGAAGAGTGTGTGTATAATGGCTTATACAAAAGGTAAAATCGCTCTGGAAAATTCCATATGACCCGTGCTAGCATACCGGCAGGTGCCATATTCACTCTTCGATATCGCCGGACCGATCATGGTAGGACCATCGAGTTCTCATACGGCTGGCGCGTGCAAAATTGGACAACTGGCACAAGCCATCTTTGACGACAAACCGGACAAAGTTCTTTTTGAGCTGCATGGTTCTTTCGCGACCGTCACGCAAGGACACGCTACCGACCGCGCACTGCTCGGGGGAATCATGAAATTCAAAACGAGCGATCCTCGCATCAAAGAGGCTTTTGATCATGCCAAAGAAAGAAAAATCCAGTACGAATATAAAACAGTCGATCTCGGTCCACAGTATCATCCCAACACCGTTCGCATCACGATGGAAACAGAAAAATCGGAGCGCAGCGGCAAGAAAAATAAAAACACCGTCACCGGTTCATCCATCGGCGGCGGCATTGTCATGATTTGTGCGATCAATAATTTCCCCGTGGACATTCGCGCGACCGCCGGAAAATACAAATCGATTATTGTCTCGCATTCGCATGCATCAGTCGCACTTGAGGCAATTGTGCAAAGATTGGAACAGGAAGGTATCAAAGTGAAAGAGATTCAAACAAGCGAATTTGAAGGTCATTGTCTCACAATTCTGAGTCTCGACAGTCACGATCTCAAACTTTCAAAAGTTCTGGAAATGGAAAAAATTCCCGGCGTGGAGTTTGTGAGATCTCTAACCCAATTGGAGCATGAGTAATTCGTTTCTTTTCAAAAATGCAGCGGAACTTCTGGCACTGTGTGAAAAGCACAATATGTGTATTTCGGACATCGCCGTGAAATACGAAATGGAAATTTCAGAAAAAACAGAAGAACAGGTTTGGGAGAAGATGAAAAAAGTCGCGAGCGTCATGAAAGAAGCAATCAAAAACGGCATCGAAAATCCGAAAAAATCGATCAGCGCCATGTCCGGTGGAGATGCACAAAAAATCGCGAAATATGCAGGAGTGCTTTACGGTGACGAACTTTCGATCAAAGCGATGACCTACGCTATCGCCACCGGTGAAACAAATGCCTGTATGGGCCGCATCGCCGCATTTCCGACCGCCGGAGGAGCCGGCGTCATTCCCGGCGTCATCATGAGTATCAGTGAAGTGCGAAATCTGCCAGAAGAGAAAACGCTTCGTGGTCTGCTCGCCGCATCGGCAATCGGGGTTGTCATCGCAGAGAATGCGACACTCTCCGCGGCCGCGGCAGGTTGTCAGGCCGAAGTCGGTGCAGCCAACGCGTGTGCCGCCGCGGCCGCTACAGAAATGAGCGACGGGACTCCGCAGCAAGCTCTCACCGCATCCGCCATCGCCCTCAAAAGTTCCCTCGGCCTCGCCTGTGACCCCCTCGGTGGCCTTGTCGAAGTACCCTGTATCAAAAGAAATGCTCTCGGCAGCCAACACGCTCTCGGCGCCGCAAATCTGGCGCTTGCCGGTGTGGAAAGTTTCATTCCTTTCGATGAAGTTGTGGAAGCGATGTACGAAATCGGAAAACTCATGTCCCCCCGCATCCGCGAAACCGCCCTCGGAGGCCTCGCCATGACCAAAACCGGAATCGCATTGAAACGCAAACTCGGATTACCCGTGATACAATAGTCGTATGTCATTCAAAATCGCCGTCCTCGCATCCACTCGTGGCACGGATCTCCAGGCCATCATCGATGAAATGAAAGCCGGAAAAATGCCCGGCATCGAACTTGCCATCGTGATCAGTAATAAAAAAGATTGCTACGCGCTTCAGCGTGCCCGCGAGCAAGGTTACAAAACCCTCTTCATCGACCCCGCCACCGCAGAGCAGCACTCGCCCGAGGGAAATTTTGACACCCAACTCATTGCCGCCCTCGACAACGAAAAAATCGACCTCATCGTCCTGGTCGGTTATATGAAAATTCTTTCATCACAGTTCGTCCGCCATTTCAAAAATCGCATCATCAACATCCATCCTGCACTCCTCCCGAAATTCGGCGGCAAAAATTTCTACGGAAAAAGCGTCCACGAAGCCGTCCTCGCCGCAGGAGAGAGGGAAACCGGCATGACGATTCACTATGTCGACGAAGGTGTTGACACCGGCGCCATTCTGCTCCAAAAAAAAATCACCATCGATCCCGCCGACACCGCAGAGACTCTCAAAGAAAAAGTCCAAAACCTCGAGAAAAAGTATTATCCTGAGGTGATTCGTCAACTTGCCCAGAATTACCAAAGCTAAAATTTGACAAAAAGAAAAAAACCAATAAAATAAAAAACCAATAAAAAAATCTCAAATGCCATCCAACGAAAGACCAGATCTGACGCTCATCTACGGGGGAAAATCTTCAAAAGGACCCCAGGAAGAGTCGAGAAGAGACCCTGATGAGGATGATGTCAAAACAGCTTATGAATATCTCTGTGATGATCGAATTTGTATTGATCAAAGATCCTACCCCCTTCTCATCGCAAATCCGGGTCTAAGATTTCGTATTGAAGAAATAAGAGCAGGTCTGATGGCGGCTCTGGCATGGAGTGGAATCTCCGAAATAAAAGTAAGAATGAGTCTCAGAGCCTCGGACCCCGATGCGCTTGTGAAGGAAGTGCAACGTTTCATAAAAGAAATATGCACCGACACAAGAGTGGCCATCAGCGTGCAAAAAGACAGTATAGAGAGTCCATCAGATCATGCGCATATTCTCGCAGCGATAGTCGAAAGGATGAGAATGTTGGCAGGAAGTGACGAAGAAAGCGAAGTTCCGGTACGCATCCGGGAAGGCGAAGGGAAAAAGAGAGTAAGTTTGGAAACGCAGGCAAGTCCAAAGCTGCGTCCGCACAAACCGGAGCATCGGGGACGGGAGCCACAGAAAGCAGAGAGATTGAAGGGGCGCACCAAGGGCGCGACCAAAACGACAAAAGAATTCCTGGAAACATATTTTCGTCAGAAAAATTTTAAAATCATTGATACGGTTTTCGAAAACGAAGATTGAAAAAATGTCATCCGATTGATCCATCGCCTGCCTGCTTCAAACAAGCTTGCAAAAAAAACAGAAATGCAGTATAATACCATGATATGTTCGTCACAACTGTCACCGGTTGTTGGCCAGCGTGTCATTTCCAAAAACAAATTTTTTAAAACAAAAACCCCATGGATACCCCAAATCCAATTCTGCCACAAGGGCAGCAGTCTCAAGAACCGACCCAGGTTCCAGCACCAGTTCCACCAACCGCTCCGTCAAACCCGAAAGGGAAAAAATGGGCGATTGTCGCTTTCTTGGTAGCCGTCGGCGCCGTCGCATATTTCCTCGCCGGAACGGAATTCTTCAAGGGAAATTTTTTCAATGAGGCACAGAAACAACAATTCGTCGCCGCACTGCAAAAAACATCTACGGCAGAAAAAGCCGACATCAGTTTGAATTCCACGACCAAGGCAACAGACGCAGCAAATCACCGACGAACGCTCACTGTGGGAGTAAGCGGCAAGTTGGATATTGCGGGCTCTGGGGAAGGCCAGCAGTACACCTACACCTTCAATGGGGAAGGGTGGCAGGGAATGACGACTCCAATAGCTCCAGTACCAACATTTTCAGAGTGTGCTCTCAGCGATGTCGTCTTCACGAAAAAACCAACAATCGATCTCCAGGTAGAGCCAGCAGCGGGAGTCCAGGATGACACCACTATTGCGAACGAAAAAACCATTGGCGCAAAAGGGAAAATCACCTGCGGACTTCCACAGAACAAAATTTGGCTCGTAATGCAGATCGGAAAGCAAATCGACAATGGAATAGGACAGGAATTGACACTCACTCCGACAGCAGGAAAAACAAACGAATACACCTGGCAGACGACCATTACTTATACCGACAAAAATTCCCAGGCCATCCGTTTTGAAATGGGCGAGAAAGGAACAACTGTAAGAAAGGCATTGGGGTACAGTGTAACGCTCGTTCCAAAAACAGGATCAGGAGAAAAATTACAACTCAAAAAATTGATTCCAGGAGATGGAACAACATTCACTCAGGCAAATGACATTCCATTCTTATGGGAGATAACAAATAAAAATGCATTTCCAGGAAAAACATTCAATTTCGAATGGAAAATTACAGATGCCGCAAACAAGGATGTCTTCGTCGTAACATGGCATGACAAAAATAAATTTCCAAAAGATCCAACAAACAAATGTGTCGCCAATAATGGAAATGACTGGATCTGCCCATGGGCCATCATTCCAAAGGGAACACTTCAGCCAGGCGCCTATACCTGGTCTGTCGAAGCCGGTGATGGAGTGAAAGGATACGGCTGGACAAATCTCGGAACATTTACCGTTGTCCCTCCAGAAAAGCCAGCATTTGCATGTGCAAACAAGTGGATCACCCTCACGGGAGATTCTGCGGCAAATCAGGTAAACCTCGCATGGAGCAATAGTCTTCCAGAAGAATATACCGATACCACGAAAGAGTATTTTACCGACCGTACAGGGAAGAAAATTGAGAAAATTACAGCTGCTGAAAAAACATATTTCGTTCACCGAAGTGAAAATTCTGCATTTTCAGGTGAAAAAGTAATGCCGCTCATGAGTACTGCAGCGTCGAATTATACCGATGCAGAAGGCCTCATCGCAGGAAAGACATATTACTACTACATCGAAGGTGACAAAGGAACCAAGGCCGGTTATCACTACTGCTCGAATGTGATTTCGATAACCGTTTCAGATAAACCAGCTCCGGCGGTGCCGCCCGTAGCTCCGCCAGCAACTCCGGTAAAAATAGATCTCAAAACGACATTCGTCGATGGTAAGGCGAAGCTCGCATGGACCGACAGCGAAAAAACAGCAACAGGATATTTTATTCTTCGTTCAGAGACACCAATGAACGGAAGTACTGATACGACAAAATACATGATCGGATCTCAGCTCCCCGCGAGCACGAAAGAAGCAACAGATGCAAATATCGCGCCAGGGAAAACATACTACTACGCCATCCTGGGTTCTAACCATATCACACAGAAAAAATATATCTCCAACGAGGTGACAGTAACAGTGCCATCACCGACCGCACCCGTAGCTCCAGTGGTCACTCTCTCCGCAATCGCAACCGATTCAAAAGTCGATCTTTTCTGGACTGACACAGGAAAAGTGGCAACATTGTCATCGTATAAACTCACACGCGCAGAAGTTCCGAATGCATTTGGTACAGCAAATTCAAAACTCATTGCCGAATTCAAGCCAAACGCTCAGGGAGTTGTGGCTATGAAGTATACGGATAATGGAGGTGGCCAAAATCTCCAAAACGGAAAAACATATTATTATGTTCTCGAACGCTCACCGATGGTAAATTCCGGAGTTTCTTCGATTCGATCATTAGAAGTTTCAGCGACACCGGTGAAGGCAGCGATCACGCTCTCCGCAACACCGGGCGACAATAAGGTTGATCTTTCTTGGACTGATACATATCTCCCAGGAACATTTTCAGGATACTTTGTTATGCGCTCAGAAATGCCAATGAATGGCGGTGTCTTCGTTTCATATATGTTGAACAAAGATACTCCAAATCCGGTCGCTCAAAAAACATTCACCGATACATTGGCAAAGAACGGAAAAACATACTACTACGCTATTCTTGGAGCTGCCGCACCAGGACAAGTTCAAAAAACCTCAAACGAAGTGAGCGTGAGTCCTAATGGCGTACTTCCAGTAGAGAATATCAAAGCGGTCTACAATGAAGGCCCAATGTTTAATTCACTGGAACTCACATGGAGCGATGCCAATACGGAAGTAAATAAAGCGAAAATTAAATCCTATCTCGTTTTTGCTTCACTCAATGCCAATGTCGATACATCATCGGTAAGTTCTAAAGATTATCAAGGTGCATCACTTCAGGGTGTCGGCAATAATAGCTATTCCTTTCTCGATACAGCAGGAAAAATCTTTGCACCCGGCAAAAAATTCTCCATCGTCGTTGTCTCAAATAATTCAGACGACGGGAAGACGCCACTCGCAAAATCATATGTATTTTCCTACACAATTCCGCCAAATGCTGGAAAAATTACCATGTCAGCACCAGAAGCAACATCAGCAAAAGTAAAATTGACATGGACGGACACGATGCCTGCTGCAGAGCTCGTAAACTACGAAATCTACAAAGCACAAGGGAGTGTCGACAATATTTTCGATGCAAAGAATTTGTCATTCGTTACAAAAGACAAATTTTACACCGACATGGGCATAGAGTCATTGAAAAATTATACCTACGCCATCAAGGGAACTTATGCCGGTTTTCACACCGTAAAAGGGAATCAGGCTACGGTCCAGCCGCCAGTAAGTACTTTGACTCTTACCGTTGAAGGTGTGAAAAATGGAAAAACGCAACTGAAACTCACGGCAAATAAAGTGCTCGCAGAAACAACGAATTATGTATTTTATCGCTCAAAAAATAGCAATATCGAAGCCAAAAAAAGCGCAAATGAAGGACTTTTCGGAGTCGAGTTGATATCAGGATGCTTCATTCAATCTTCCTCGCCAGTGGTGAACTGTGAAGACGCAAAGGGATTTGATATTGGCAATACTATTTATTACAAAGCAGTGGCCGTAGATCCAAATCAAGTGATCCTCGATGTCTCCAACGAAGTCTCTGCCAGCAAGCCGATTGCTTCATTCTTCAATCTCGACAACTGGATGAAGCCATATGCAGCAACACTGCCACTTCCGGCACCAACAGAAACACAAGAAAAGAATCAAACTTCATACATTGAAAAAATCGCCGGAGCCGGAACGCTCGTGAAAAAAGCAGACGGACTCGCAGGACAACTCACGCTCACGGATACCTACATCACAAGAGACGCAACAGGGCAAACTGTCAAAGCGGTCGTCACCGTCAAATTCACCGTGGAAAAAGGAGTCATCACCAAGACGGATAGCAGTTTGTCTGCAGATCCAGGATACCTTCAAACGCCAATTGCATTTGTTCATAGCCTTAATTACCCAGAAATATTCAAGAATAATTTGAAATTAGAGCCATTCGTGAAAGCAAACGCAGATATGGTTTTGGCATCAATGGCTACTGTAAAAAATCTTGGATCCTTGAGCAAAGAGCCAGCATTTCTTGCAAACATCAACGCAGAAAATGACGGAAAAATATTTGCCGCTTCAGCAAACAAGGATTACGGAATTCTGAGCTATCTCGGCACAGCAGAAACGGCACAGCAGAAATACACTCTCGATTCTGCCAATGGTACGGTTGCCGATATTACGACAGCAAGAAGCTATAAAGAAGGAAATACCTTCACCTGGGCGATCAAGAATTTCACCTACAAAACACAGACACTTCCGGAATTTTTCAGCTGCACATCTTCAGATGTGGTCTTCATGAAAAATCCAGGTGTGGATCTTCAGGGAATATCGCCACTTGCGGCAACGATCGAAGATGATCCTGCAAGTACAGATCTCTACTCGCTCACCATGAAAGGAAAGATCAAATGCAGTCTGCCGGTAGAAAAAATTGTATTCACCATCACGAATAACAGCATTGGACAGAATGCAAAAGAGCAGAGCGTCACACTCATTCCGGTGCCAGGAAAAACAGGTGAATATACATGGGTTTTGGCCGTCAATCACGATCCACAGCAGGCGGCACAGACGATCCATACGATCCTCAGTGAAAAAGGAACAACCTACAAAAAAGATCTTCAGTACGACGCAAAAATCGTACCAAAGGCAGTGCTGGGTGAAGCCTGTTATCCCGTCGATCAAGCAAAGGTAAGTATCGAAAAGAAAGGCGAGAAATTTGCCGTCACCTACGGAGGTCAGACCTACGAACTTTTCGACACGAATCAGGATGCACATAAGGCAGCAGAAACGATCAAGAACTACAAGTTCGCAAAAATCTGTTTCGTGAACGGAACACCAGCAACTGGCTATTCCATCCAGTATTATCTCGACGACCATAATAAAGCAGTCGTCAGTGATCCAGAGAAAGATCTTGGAATGTGTAAGGCATTCAAACCAGATCAACTCAAGATTGGACTTGGCGCAGCGAAGAATAGTTATTTCGTCTACGCTACAAAGGCCGATGGTTCAAAAGATTTTGATATCGCCGGAGCAAAAAGCCAGGAAGGAGCAACGGCAGTAGTCGAAGCTCTGAAAAAGTACAGTTTCAATCAGATGTGTATGATCGGAACGCCAACCGGATTCATGCAATATTTCTTGCAGGGAAAAGCAGACGCTACTCCTACACCAACAGAAGAGGTGACTCCAGTGGTGACTCTCGCTGCGACTGCAGGCGACAGCAAAGTCGACCTCACCTGGACAGATACTGGACTTCCAGAAAACCTCCAGCTGTACACCGTCTACCGTGGCGAAACACCAAATATTTATCTCGCCGCAGGAACGGTCACCTTGGGGACCGTTACTCCTCCAGCAGCTCTTACTTATTCCGACACTACCGCCAAAAATGGCACAAAATACTACTACATCGTGCAGCGCCTCGGAAAAACTGGTAAAAAATCCGTCATTTCTAATGAAGTCAATGCAACGCCAGCCACGCCAAATCAACCGGCAGGGGTCGTCTGTGGTGATTATCAGTATCTCCCAGCAGGAGCAGCGCAATGTGCATTTCTTAATAAATTCGAAAACGCCATCAACGATGCTCAGAAACTGGCATTCTGCAGCGATTACAAAACGCTCTCAGCTGATGGTGCAGTTCAGATGAATCAAGTCACCAAAGATTATATTGCCAAAGAACTCACGACCGACTGCGTGAATCCAACTGCTCCAAAGGGAGGAACAGACCCAGGTGCAGCAAATCCACCAAGTAGTGGAGGTGGAGGAGGAGGCGGCTTCGGCGGCGGAGTAGCATGGCCAATTCACCAAGAATTGCCAGCAGCTCCTGTTGTTACAACCGTACCACCAGTCGTCCCAGTCTCTCCATATGTCGATGTCAATCCAACGACACCCGGCTATGCATCGATCCTCAAGCTTACCGCGCAAGGAGTCCTTCAGGGATATCAGAAAGGTGGAATTCGCTACTTCAAGCCAGCACAAGCGGTGAATCGTGCAGAAGCAGCAAAACTCATTCTGGAAAGCGTGTGCGTGAAGCCACTTCCTTCCCGTTTCGGTGGAGCGCCAATCTATAGCGATGTCCTCGACACCAGAATTTGGTTTTCAGCCATCCTCAAAGAAAACTTCGCTCGCAGTTACTTCAGCGGTTACGAAGGAAAAGTCGATGCTTATGGTCGACGTGAATTCCGTCCGGCAAATGTGGTGACTCGCGCCGAGCTTACCAAAGTACTCGTCCAGGTTCTCCGCAAACAGGGAATTATCACATCATCGCCAATTCCAAAAACTTCTCCATGGTGGACGCCATACATCACGATCGCACGCAATCTCGACAAAGTATGGGTCAATACGCTCATTCCACCGGCCCTCAATGAGCTGATTACGGCAGATGAGGCAAAAGCTCCGAATGTCCCACTTACCCGCGCTTTAACCGCAATGATGATCGATCGTATGATGCAGGTTGGTGGTCAGTGCGCAGTACAATAACCACCTCAAAAAACATCTAAAAAATAAAAATGTATGGAAAGCACGAATCAAAACAACGGACCAGTTGGAGCGGACATTGAAACGACTACTGTTGATCAGAGCGGTTCAAGGAAGAAAAAAATAATTTTTGCCGTCGCGGTCATCGCGATCGTTGCTGCAGGAATCTTTTTCGCCACTCAAACAACGCTCCTCAAAGGCGCATTCTATGAAGCTCCGGCAACTCCCGTCGTCACTCTCACGGCAGTCGCCAATGGGAAAAAAATTGACCTCACCTGGACCGACACAGGATCAGCAAGAACATTTGCAAATTATAATGTTTATCGTGCACAGCAGGATGCACGAGGACAAAAAATTGTCACCACCGTGGCAACGATCCGAGATTTCGCCACAAAAACATTTTCCGATATGGCGGTTCGATCAGGAGTCGTTTATTTCTACGCCGTCGAAAGGCAAGGACGAGAAGGGGCAAAAGCTTCAGCTCCAGTACGAGCAATGGTGTCATTTGTTTCAGCAACACAACCAGCAGTAACACAGCCAGTGAATCAACAAACACCGACTCCTGCACCGACACCAGCAGCATCAACAACGGAAACAGTATCTTCGCCAGCCGCTCAGCCGGAACCAACTCCAACTCCCGCTCC
>CAZFSD010000006.1:16624-26386 GCA_964521465.1 uncultured Candidatus Peribacteria bacterium
AACTCCAAAACCGGTGTATCTCACGCCAGTCTTGACGGTCACGCTCAACGATCAGGGGAAACCATACCTCGTCTGGACTGACGACACAGCATGGACGCAATCACCAACCGGCGAATTCAGCCAAAATATTTACAATTACAGTGTCTATCGATCCAAGGGTCCTTCAGCTCCACTCCAATGGCAAGGAGACATCGCCGCAGGAATCAAAAAATATACCGACATGAAAGATGTTCAGCCAGGGATGACCTATGTCTATGTCGTCAAAACCAACGGTCAAGGTCCGGGCATGACCATGATCAAAGACAGTGCCGTTTCAAACAGCGTGAGTGTGACAACTCCAGGACCAGCGCCTGTGGCAAAAGAATATCCGATGACTGCAGCAGCCGTCGCAGCACCAGGACAAGTAACGATTACCTGGACCGAAAAGTCACTTCCGGGTGAAGTGACGACCTACAACATCTATCGCATGGATCATGAAATCCCGGAAGGTGTTATTGGAGGGGATAATGTCGGAACTTTGATGCCGGGATCGGAAAAACAATTCATCGACACAACCGTAGTCGCCGGGAAGGTCTACTACTACAAAGTCGTCGCCACGGTGAAAGTTTCCGGAGGTAATCCACCAACGCAATATATTCAATCAAGTCAGGCATTCGCGACCGCACAATAAGTCGTGCGACATTTCGCGGCTCACTTCCGCCATTTCCAGAAGTACTTCGCAGCACTCTGGAGATGCAACCAAAAAACTCGACGCCTGAGAAGTTGGAATAAACGCCCAGCACTCAGGCGTTTATGATAGTGACTCACGAGAGCGTCAGGGAAATACACGATTCGCCGTCCCGCCCGTCGCACTTCTTTGCAGAGATCAAAGTCTTCCATAAAAAGGAAATATCGTTCATCAAATCCGCCCACTTCTTCAAAAACTTTTCGCGGCATCATCATCGCCGCACCGGTCACCAGTTCCACATCTTGAATCGCATTATGATGGAAATCGCCCATCAAATAGCGTGAAAGTCGCTTCTTGCCCCACGGAGTTTTCCCGAGAAAAGTGCGGTGCAGCACCAAATCCAAAAACCCCATATCGCGTCGGCACGATTCCTGCACTGTTCCATCCGCGTATACCAATTTCGGCGCCAGAATGCCAATATCAGGATGCTTCTCCAGATAATCCACCATTTTTTGGAGTGTATCCTCAAAAACCTGCGTATCCGGATTCAGGATAAAAAGAAAATCACCCTTCGCATGTTTTGCGCCGAGATTATTTCCTCCGGCAAATCCCAGATTCTTTTCAGAACGAATATAGTGAATGCGCCCATTTTTCGAAGCATGCTCAAGAAATCCGACGCTCACGGTATCCGTCGAACCATTGTCCACAAAAATTAATTCAAATGGAAAATCCGTCACACTTTTTTCCAAAGCCTCAATCGCCAGTTTTGGAAAATACTTGTGATTGTAATTAACCGTAATGACAGAAACTTTTGGATGCATGAGATGGGAGCTTATTTTTCGAGCAGCTTTCTCATCATAACCTCTCGAGCACTCGGATTCAACTTCGCGCGATTCTCTTTTTTTTCGAGGGTGAAGCGACCATAAACGAATTGACGATCCGGGATATCTTCCGCGATGCATAACCCTGATGCCACAAAGGTATTATTGCCAATTTTTACGCCCGGCATAATGCTGGTATTGACGCCCACGCGAACATTTTCACCCATGATAATGCCAAATTTATTCGTGCCGGTGTCGATTTTTTCATCCCCCACATTGACGAGAATGTTGCCTTCATCGAGCCGTAAATTCGCCGTCGTCGCTCCGGCACCGAAAGAACTGTTGGAGGAGATGACACTGTCGCCAATGTAATTTGAATGCGTCCAGACATGATTTCCCAGGTAACTGCGCGCAATTTCCGTGGAAAAACCGGCAACAGAGCCTTCACCAAGATGCGACTGTCGTACGAGCGCATTGTTCGCGACGATCGCATTTTTTCCAATATACGCCGGACCCACAATCACCGCGTGATCAAACACTTTTGCACCTTCTTCGATCACGACATGTCCTCGCACAGTCGCCGTTTTTGCAATCTGCGCACGAGGAGAAATTTGCGGTTTTGCAAGTTCGTGCGTGTCGCCCGCGCCGCCAAAAATCCCGCTCCAAAAACTTTTCTTTGCTGCCGGCATCAGAAGTTTCCAGATATTCACGAGATGCCAAGGATATTTAATCGCCTGCCAATGGCCAGAATAAGGCACCGCCGTCACGACTACTCCATCGGAAATCATGCGATCGAGTGCTACTTCATACCGATCATCGCGTGTTGTTTTCACGCTGTCCAAGGCTTCAAAAAGCAGAGCACTGTCCCGATGGAGATGCGCCACGATATTGACGAGATCACTCGGTTCTTTTCCTGCACCCGGCTTCTCGACAATCTTGCGAACCCGCATCGCGCGGCCATCTTCAACGCCACGCTCCACTTCCAAATATCCACCAGGAAAATACGACGAAACTTTTTTCGCGAGGAGCGCCGTAGTCGTCGAACGCAGCAGACTCACATACGCACCGTCCTCAATCACATCATTACTGCTCACGACAAGAAAAGGTTCGCTGCCGATGATTTCGCGCGCCGCCAAAACCGCACCCGCCATGCCATCATTCAGGTTTTTCTGCTCCACCGTGCGAACATTTTTTCCATTCGCCGCGCCGCCATTCGCCGTCGCATCGCCAATCATCTCGTTCGCCACTTTTTCGAGCTCTTCCAGATTATGTCGTCCACCCACGACAATGACATCGTCAAAACCACATCGCTGCAACTGTTCAATCTGATGCGCAATCAAAGGCTTCCCGCACATCGGCAAAAAATTTTTATCCGGCAGCGGCGCCATGCGTTTACTCTGTCCAGCGGCAAGAAGAAGGGCTTTCATGGGCGCATTGTAGCACATAGGCCATGAAATCACGACTCGATTTGAATCCTCTCCAAAAATATTCTAAGTCACAATCTCGCTTAATCGTCCCGCTGCAACAGCATCACGAATCTCTTTCGCAATCCGCTCGCCATAACTCATGGAATCTCCCCACAGATAACCGCTATACGGTGTAAAAGCCGTCCCAGGAGAGCCAGGAATGCGCATACTGACATCGAAAACAACGAGTTCCTCGCGACCATTTTCGGCCGCAATTGCGCCCTGAAGTGCAAAAGGCCCGATGAGATTTTTGACACGCCCACTCTCCGATTCGCCACCACTCCAGTCTTCTCGGCATGCCTTCACAAATTTCTCACCCGCATCGAAGAATTTTTCCAGCAGGGACTCTTTCACGGTCACTGCCACATGTCCTGTTTCCACTCGCACTGCTTTCTGATGCGCCACCGGAATCATATTTTGCTCCCACGCCGGCAGTCGCAAAATACCATCCAAATTTGTTTGTCGTCGCATATCCGTGCCCATAATTTCGAGCACTCCACGCGCAGAACCAGCTTCGCCCCGCATCATCGAATAAAAATAATTCACATTGACCTGTGCGCCGACGATGTATTCCTCGATCACGGCATGTTCCAAATCGCGCGCATCGATTTCGCCAGCCGCAATGCGCTTCGCTGACTCCGTCGCATATTCCGCCGGAGATGACACGAGAAAAAAAGCTCTTTCATATTTTCGCAGTGCTTCATTCACCTTCACGATCGCGAGCCGATCAATTGCAGCCGGCGTCTTGAAAATTTTTGGCATGCGAACACCCGCTTTCTGCAGCAAATAGTACTGATTATTCGGAACATTACGCTCCTCCAATTTCACCGCCTCACGCGTCCCGTACATTGGCACCAGAAAATCTTTTTCAATTTTTTCGAAATCGCAATACACCCAAAAATATCGGTTGTGAATGAAAATCGTGTTGAAACTTCGAAGTTTTTCCTGCACTTCCGGTTTTACAATATCCATGAACGAATCCAAAACAATGACTTCATCAACGCAGCCTGCATCGCCCGCCGTTCGATAATACTGACTGTAGGTCTTTTCGCGCCCTTTCTGTGCCACGACGAGTGTCCGAAAGCCATATTTTTTCGCCCCGCGACATACATCCAGGGCACTGTGTCCACCGAGCACACCAATAGTGATATCTTTTCCATACTTCTGTAAAACCTCCGCAAGCTGTTGATGATCAATCATGGGCTGATTTTAACATACCGGCAGCAGATTGACAAAAATAAAAAAATATCTAAAATAGCAGCTCGGAAAGTCAGAGAAAGTCACAAGAAAACCCATGAATACGAAAAATTGTCTTACCGCCGTAACAGCACTCGCACTTTCATCGTGTGCATCACCATTTTCGCAGAGGCAAAGAGTTTTTGTGGCAGGAAGTGGAGAAATTGCCTCAAAGATCGGTCTCCAGCAGGAGGCGCTTCGTGCTTTGGGGGTGAGGCAGTCGGGAGAACAGGCTGACGGAAGCCATGTTCTTTGCATTCAGGGCGAGAGGGAAAAAGTCAAGATCCAGGGAGTGCTCGAAAGTGCTGTTTTGGAAAAAGCCATGATGCAGATCGTCGAAACATGCAGAAGAGGTGCAGAAGGCACTCTTCAGGTACCCGCTCACCAGAAAATCAGTGCCATCCGCGAACCAGGAACTGATAATTTTCATCTCCGCATGGAGGTGGAAGGCGGGAAAACCTGCGAAACAAAGCTGAATCCAGTGGAAATGCAACAAGTTCTTGCCACGAATCCCAATCAGGAAGCCGTTCTCTGTGTGAAAATGCCGGCCCCAACAAGCACCCAAGTCGCCCCGGCCAGCAGTGGAGTTGTTTCGAAATAGAAATTGTGGTATAATGAAGCTATAAAAACAACTGGCGAAGCCAGAAAAACAAAAATCAATAACCTTTTTCTTCCATGGAAAAATTTCTCGCAATTCTCGCGAAGCAGAAACGCTTTCTCATCGGCGCTGCTCTCGTCCTTCTCGTTATTCTCGGGCTCACAACCAATGCTGCCCTCAATAAAGGGGAATTTACCTGGCCTGAAAACACGCTGGAATTCATAAGACTTCCAGACTACAAGGTCGCAAAAATCACCGTCACCGAAGCGGAGAACAAGGATTTCTATAAATTCGATATTGCCTTCGACAATCAAAATGCCAGCGCATCCGCGGATGTTCAGTGGTCACTCGAAATCAACGGAGACGAATTGCAGGCAGGCTATGGCTCTTTCCACGGGAACCCAAAAGCCCTCATTCACGGCGCACCAAAAAAAGAAGTTTGCTCAGGAGGTAAGAATTTCGGTTCCGTGAAATTTATCCTGGATCCAGAAAACAAGATCAAAGAAAAAAATGAAGACAATAACAAATTTGAAGTCGGTATTTCCTGCGGAACGGGGACAGTCGCGATGCCTGCAAAGGCACCTCTTACCGCTGCACCGGTAAAGCCTGAAAATCAGACGGCGACAGCGGTCGTTACCGCCGCACCGGTCGCGCCGCCGACATACACCGCAAACGCAGCAAATCTCCAAGCTACTTTTCCGGCAAATAATGCGGCATTTCAGGCAGGAAAGAGCGTGGTATTACGGTGGACAGGAGGAGATGAGAATAGAATCGACGGAAAATATCTCAATTATCGTTGGAAAGTTATGAATGAAAAGGGAGAAGAAGTCTACGGCGTTAATTGGCATGAAACAGCAAAATTCCCAACCCAAGGGAGCTATTGCCATTCAAAAGACGGTCAAGATTGGACTTGTGGACATGCCAGCATTCCGGCAGGAAAACTGTCAGGAGGAAAATACACCTGGTTCGTCGAAGCAGGTGATGGAGTCAAAGGTTTTGGTTACACCAAAATGGGAACATTCACCGTCGGTAAATATTTCGGCGACGGATCTCCAATGAACTAACTCATTTGAACCTCACCCCAAAATCTTCTCCAACTGATTCGTCTCAATCGCCGTTTTAATCTCTCGAGCAATTCTACGACCAGTACTCATCGGCTCGTTGTACCGCAACCACGTGTACGGCGAGCCATTGATAAAAGGATTGGTGCCCGCCACAATTCTGGCTGAAATTTCGAAAACAAAGAAATTCAGTTTCGGATCGATGATTGTTTCCAGACAGAAAGGACCAAAAATTCCGCGCTGCCCCACGCCTTCCAAAGTCCGTGAAGTTTCCACGACCCGTCGACCCATTTGGAAAAGCTGTGGCAAAAGCGATTCACGAATGACAATCGGGATATTGCCCGTAATCATATAGCTCGTTTTGATGTTCGCCTCCAGCTGATCGCGGGCCGCAATGCGTCCGATGGAATCGGCATTCGATTCATATCGTTTGTCGAAACTCATGATTTCCAGTTCATCCGTCAGCGGCGAATAGAAATAATGAATATACATCGGCACGCCGACAATATATTCCTGAATCACATATTGTCTTTCTTCGTTATATTCTCGAATATGGTCATAAAATTCCTGCGGTGTATTCGCGATGAAGTAGCCATTGCCACCCATTGCACCATGAAATTTCACAATGACCGCCCGATCAATATCCTCCGGCTTATCAAAAATCCGAGGCTGTCGAAGTTCTGCACGCATGAGCCACTCTCGTTGTTTCAAACGATCCGACTCCCACGATAAAATTGATCGCGTTCCAAAATGCATCATGGAAACATCCTGCACCTTCTGCGCGCCGATATAGCTCACAAAACTTCCATGCGGAACCAAAACCGCATTCTGTTTTTTGAGATTTTCTTCTACTTCAAAAAAATCAGAGAATTTTTCAATCTCGAGAATCTCATCCGCGACTTTGAAGCTGTCATAAGGTTCGCGCTGCCCTTTCGTACAAATACAAATGGACTTAAATCCCTCATCTTTCGCCCCTCGAAGAATCTGCAAAGCTGTATGGCTTCCCAGGGTCGCAATGGCGTATTTTTTCGAACGAGAGGTCATAAACTTCCAAAGCTGCAAAGGAATATTTTCATCAATCATACGACGATTGAGCGACTTTGTCGAATGAATTTTGCCAAACAATCAAAAATGATTCATAATCAACATCCCATGCTCTCCCCTCAAGCTCTCGAACAATTTTGCAAAGACGAAAAAATTCCCGCCTATCGCGTGAAGCAGATCATCGAAGGCGTCTATGACAAAGGTGCCAATTCGTATGATGAAATCACCACACTCCCAAAAGAGCTCAAAGAAAAACTCGCGAAAAAATTTCCCATCTGCACGGTCACGCCGAGTGCGCACGAAGTTTCGAGCGACGGCAGCACCGAAAAAATGCTCTTTCAACTTCACGACGGCGGCAATGTGGAAGCCGTGCTCATGCATTTCAAAGACGGCCGAAAAACCGTCTGCGTCTCATCCGAAGTGGGTTGTCCGTTGAAGTGTGTTTTTTGCGCATCCGGAACCCTGCTCTTCAAGCGCGAACTCACCGCCGAAGAAATCGCCGACCAGGTGATTTACTTCGCCCGCATGCTCCGAAGAAAAGGCGAGCGCCTCAATCATGTGGTCTACATGGGCATCGGTGAGCCGTTTCGAAATTATGACAATGTCATGGGCTCCATCAAGCTCCTCCAGGACGAAAAATTCTTCGGCCTTGGCGCCCGCAAAATCACCATCTCCACCTCCGGAATCGCCGACAAAATTCGCAAATTCGCGGATGAACCACTGCAAGTCAATCTCGCACTGTCTCTCCACGCGCCAAATCAGGAACTGCGAGCCAAAATCATGCCGATCTCTCGCCGCTACAAACTCGACGAAGTGCTCGACGCGATCCAGTATTATCTCGAAAAAACCAACCGCCGCATCTCGTTCGAATATGTCATGCTCGACCACCTCAATGACACCGACGAACTCGCCCACGAACTCGTCCAGCTCGTCAAAAATTTCCCGCCAAAAGTGCGAAAATTGATTCACTTCAATCTCATTCCGTACAACGCGACAAGTATCCCCGGCATCGTCGGCTCACCCAAGGCGCAAATTCGAAAATTCCGCGACATCCTCGAAACTTCAGGAGTGCCCGTGACCATTCGCGTCTCCCTCGGCCAAGACATCGCCGCAGCATGCGGACAACTCGCGAACAAGGCGGATAAGCCGGTAGTTTTAATGTCGAAATAATCTCACGCCCGTCGTCACCATCGCGAGGCCGAGCTTGTTCGCGGCCGCAACAACTTCTTCATCGCGGATACTGCCGCCGGGCTGGATGATTGCCGTCGCTCCAGCTTTTGCACAGGCCTCAACGCCGTCCGCAAAAGGGAAAAATGCGTCGCTCGCCATCACACTGCCGGGAACTTTATCGCCGCCCTTGTGCGCGCCGATGAAAACGCTGTCCACACGAGACATTTGGCCTGCACCGATGCCGGTGACGATTTCGATGTCTCCACTCGCATGTTCCGCACCCGCCTCGCCAGCGCGCAAAACTTTCGCAAACACGATCGCATTGGAATGTACATGTTTCACGACCTTGTTGGCAAAGAGCATGGCGCGAATTTCGCTGTCTGTCGGTGCTTTTTCCGTCACGACTTTCAAATCTTCCGCTGCAACGCTCGCATTATTGCTCGTCTGAATCAAAATGCCACCTTCGATTTTCTTGATATCGCGGCCATATTCTCCGGTGCCATTATCACCGCTGTCGTGAGGAGAAGTGCCGGAATTCATCGGTCCCACCTCAATTAATCTCACATTTTTGCTCTTCTGCAAGCTCTCAAGAGCACCTTCTTCAAATCCTTCCGCAATCACCATTTCCAGAAACCATTTTTTCTCCGCAATAAATTTCGCCACACCCGTCGTACACACACGATTGAGTGCGAGCACTCCACCAAAAGCTGAAAGAGAGTCGACTTCATACGCATACTGTAACGCCTCCTCGATCGTCTCCGCACTCGCCACGCCGCACGGATTATTATGCTTAATCACCGCAGCAGAAGGCCGAGAAAATTCTTTCACGAGTTCCAGCGCACTATCGCCATCCACGAGATTGTTAAACGACAAATGTTTGCCGTGCAGCACTTTCGCATTCGTGATATTTGGTTCATGGTTCAAAGGATTTCGGAAAAAAGCCGCTTTCTGATGCGGATTTTCGCCATAGCGCAAAGACTCAACTTTTTCGTACATCAAATGCATCATCTCCGGTTCACCGAGCTGTGCGCGGAAATAGCCGTCAATTGCTTCGTCATACGCTTTTGTGCGAGTGAAAACCTTGCGCGCAAGTTTCTTGCGAGTTTCGAGCGTTGTGTCGCCATTCGCGCGAATTTCCCCAAGAACAAGAGAATAATCCGTCGGATCCGTCACGACTGTCACCGATTGGAAATTTTTCGCCGCACTGCGCAGCATCGAAGGTCCACCAATGTCGATTTGTTCAATGACCTCAGCCATCGGCAGAGCGCCGCCCGCCGATCGGGCTTTCTCTACCGTCTCTTCGAATGGATACAAATTAATCACGACAAGATCAATCGGCCCAATACCATGTTTTGCCAAAGTCGCCATATGCTCCGGATTGTCCCGAAGCGCCAAAAGCCCACCATGAATCTTTGGATGCAAAGTTTTGACACGCCCATCCAAAATCTCCGGAAAGCCTGTCACATCACTCACGAGCGTCACCGGGATTCCGCTCTCCGCGAGCATTTTCGCCGTCCCACCCGTCGAAAGAATTTCAATTTTTAACTTCGAAAGTTCCTTGGCAAAATCAAGAATGCCATTTTTGTCCGAAACGCTGATGAGAGCGCGAGTAATACTCATAGCACGGAGACTCTAGCACTAAATTTTTGTCGACGCCAGTAGACCGAGTCCAAAAGCCCGAAACTCAGCTTCAAAAAAA
>CAZFSD010000006.1:26486-32678 GCA_964521465.1 uncultured Candidatus Peribacteria bacterium
CAGGAAAAAAAATACAAGTCCACTGCGCAGCAATAAAGGCGGCTCTTCGAGAGATATTGTCCGGAAAAATATAAGAAAATAAAAACCCCACTTTCGAAGGCAGGGTTTTTATTGATGAGCAAAAGAAAAATCCACTATTTCACGAACGGAATGAGAGCCAAATGGCGAGCGCGTTTGACGGCGACAGCCACTTTTTTCTGATTCTGAAGTGAATTACCGCTATAATATCGTGGAACGATGCGGCCGTATTTCGATACGAATTGTGAAAGCAGTGTTGAATCTTTGTAGTCGATGTATTTCAAGCCCATCTTGGAGATTTTGCACTTGCGATTTTGATAGCTTGGCATGGGATTTTAATGATAAAGAGAAATAAAATTATCGGATTTCCTCAGAGATTGGGTCACCGAGATCGAGTTCATCGAGAGGTGGTTCGTCGGTAGAAGCTTGAGGCTCCATCATCATGTCGTCAGAACCGCCGTCCATACCTTCCATGTCGCGTGGTCGTTTTTCGAGCATGACGACATCTTGAGCGACGATTTCTGTTCGGTAGCGCTTACCGCTGCCATCTGGAGCATCCCAGCTGCGGGTTTTCAAATATCCTTCGATGTAGACGAGTTTGCCTTTTCGGAGATATTTTTCTGCAATTTCAGCAAGTTTTGCCCAGGCAACAACTTCGTGAAATTCTGTCGAACTGTGTCGTTGGCTGTCGCGAGTAATCCATTCACGGTTGGTTGCAACTCCAAATGTTGCAATCGGCTGACCGCTCTGAGTGGTCTTCACCACTGGATCGCGTGTCAAATTCCCGATGATAATAACTTTGTTGATGCTTCGCATGAGGAGAAAGGAGAAGTTAGGAATAAAGGATTAAATCTGGATATCCGGATTATCAAGAAGGCTCTGGAGTTTTGCTTCTTCGGCCTTGAGTTTTGCTTGAAGTTCTTCTTCAGAGAGAACTTTTTCAGGAGCTTTTGGAGCTTCCACCGTTGCAGGGATTTCTTCAGATGATTTTGGAGCATCTGGTTTTTCTTTTCTCATCGGACGGCGCATCTTATTGCGGCTGTCATTCTGGTTTGCCTTGCGTTCTTGTTCGTTCTTCAATGCTGCTGCTTCCGCTTCGACATCGTATTCTTTCAAAGTTTTGAAGAAATAATGACGAGGGGTGCGGATGAGCAAATAGCGCAGAGGAGCCATTTCAATGCGAACATCGCGTTCCAATTCAGGAATCAGAGTTGATTCATGTTGGAAAAGGAAAATCGCATAAAAACCACGATCAAATTTCTTGATGCGGTAGGCGAAATCGCGAAGACCAGCGATATCTTCTTGGAGGATTTTTCCTCCATTTTCGGTCAGGCGTGCTCGAATTTCATTCAAGCGTGCCTTCATATCATCTTCACGCATATCAGGCGGAAGAATGACACAGAGCTCATACTGAGCCAAATCGGACATTGTCATGCTTTCTGTGGTTAAGGATAAAAGCTCAAGACATTGAGTGTTCACAGTTGAGGTGAACAAAACTCGCCTGGAGCAGAAAGTAGCGGAAGCCTACCAAAAAGAGCTCATCGACGCAAGCCGTGATGAAAAAGAAAACCCGTGAAAAATTGACAAAAATACAGAAAATTGTTAAATCGTCATTCCGGAGAGCTCCTCAAAAATAGACAAATCACAATAAAAATAGATAAAAGTCAACAAGAAGAACCGTCAAAAAAGAGACAGAAAAAATCAAGAATAAAACATAAAAAAAGAGCATTAAAAAGCCAAAAAAACGGTTTTTAGAGACAAAAAAATAGAAAACAGAACGATGAAAGATCAAGACCCCGCCCCTCGACGAAACAGCCGAAATCGGGTTACGCTGGAATCAAGAGTACGGGTTGAAAACGAAGAGATACGGATTTAATATGTCCCACAATGTCTCACACCAACACTCACGAACCATTACAGGTCAATAAGGAGGCTCGCATCCTGCGTCATCGCAGGCTCTGGGAGAACGCAAGTCGCCTCAACTATGTCTTCCACACCTTTGGGAAGTTCTTTGAATATTCCCAAACAAAGCTGAAGGGTATTATTCCAAGCTTTGAACGACGATTTTCGCCACTCATTCACTGGGAAGCGCGAACACAAGCAAAAATTGCCACTCCAAAAAGTCTCAAAGAGCGCATGGCAGCTTTGGCATTAGGCCTTTTCCTCGCCACGGGATTCATGTCGAATGGTTACGATGCGAGCGCAGCAACCAGTGAAAATGAAGCGACCAGCACCGATGTCGCCTATATTGTGGACCAAGAAGGATATTTCACAAAAGCAAATCCTCAAACAGCAACCGGTCAAAGGGTCTACAAGGAGAAAATATCCCATACTGTTGAGCAGGGGGAAAACCTTTCTCTCATCGCATCTCATTATGGTCTCAAGACAGACACGCTTCTCTGGGAAAATGGCCTGAGTCTGACGAGTACACTCCGCATTGGTCAAAAACTCGTCATTCCTCCGACCGACGGTGTCAGTTATACCGTAGCATCAGGAGAATCGATTGATGCCATTGCACAAAAATACAAAATCGAAAAATCTTCCATTCTCGCATATAACAGTATTGAGAACGCAGCACTTACCAAAGGTCAGGTCATTTTCTTGCCGAACGCGAAACCACAAGCACAAGATCTCTCCGGCGTTTCGTCACGCATCGCCGCTCGTGCAGGCACAGGTCGCGACTCAGCAACACGCACCGGAACACTTCCTCGTTTGAACGAAAGTACCTACAAGCCAGTAGCAGGAAAATTCATGATTTTCCCAACGGTCGCCGTCATGACACAAGGATTTCATCCGGGACACTATGGATATGACCTCGCAAACCGCAGTAAGCCACCAGTTTGGGCATCCGCAGCAGGAAAAGTCGTGAAAGCATCTTCTGGAACATGGGGAGGCGGATATGGAAATCACGTCATCATCGATCACGGCAACGGAGTACAAACGCTCTATGCCCATATGGAATATCTCACGGTAAAAGTTGGAGACAAAGTCACGCAAGGTCAGGTCATTGGAAAAATGGGTCGCACTGGAAATGTTCGCGGTGTCACGGGTATCCATCTCCACTTTGAAGTGATCGATCATGGAAAAAAACGACCACCAGGTGGATATTATTAAGACGCTCAAAAAAATTTGGAATAGCCCAAAAGAGCTCGCAAAAGCTCTTATTCGACTCTATCAAAAAACAATTTCTCCTGATCACGGTTGGTGGAAAAGTGCGTTTCCCTATGGCTACTGTAAATTCCAGCCTACCTGTTCGCAGTATACCTACGAAGCCATTGATAAATACGGCTTCCTGATAGGCACAATGAAGGGTTTTTGGCGTATTTTGCGATGCAATCCCTGGAGCCGTGGAGGGGTGGATCAGCCCTGAAAGACCATTGCTTTTTTGAGCGATTCTGATACCATTTCTCGCAACAACTTTATGAGCCAACAACTCGTCGAGACTCTGAAGAAAAAAATCTTCAAAGCACGCCCGATATTCGGCAGAATTATTTCCAAACATGGAGAGAAAAGTCTGTACGAATACAGTAAAAAATTTTTGGATCTGAATGTGGACGCCAACCTGGAATCCCGTCGTCCAATCTGTTTGGAAGTGGTGCGCGGAGAAGTCGAGAAGAGACTTGGTGAAAAAGTTGCAACAGAGGTTCATCATCAGCTCCTGCGAAAACCATTGGTTTCTACGATGGATCATCATGCATTTATTGATCATCCATTCTGGATCAACAGTAACATCGTCACGGCAATTCCGTATCTCGAATCAACGACACCGCTCAAATATCTCGTCACATTTTCATTCGCATCCGTTTCGCTCAATAATGCATCAGGATTTCCGAGGGGGATCGTTCTTCATGGTGGAGAGCATGGTGAAGGTGAAATGATTCGTATTCCCATCCTTCCGGACAAATGGAAGATGCGCACCGTTTACGGAACACCGGCATTTACCAAAGAAGATCTTCAGCGCGCGAAAAACTTTCTCGAACAGAAAAAAAGAGAAGGCCTTATCGGTGAAAAGCGTGTTCAGCAAGTATATGAAAAAGTATTTTCAGAATTTGAAAAAGAAGACATCCTCGCGAGCGGCGATCTTTGCGAACAGATTACAAAACTCAACTACCGCTTCTGGCCGAAGTATTTTGCCGGAGAAGGCGTCCCAGACCTCGTCTACATTGAGGCGGAAACCATGACTCGTGAAATTCTCGTTCAGGAAGCGATCAAAGACGAAGATTGCCTCATCGCTCAGATGCTTTTCAATGACAAAGTCCGAAAATTATTCCTCAAGTATTTCGAAGGAATTCCGGGAACATTTTCAAAAAAAGACGGATGGGGAACTTATTTTTTCTGGACATTCGATCAAAAAGGTCATCGTGCAAAACTCATTTTGGAAGAAAATAATCTCATCTCATCGGAAAACAATCTTGTCATTCCGCTGACACCAGAAGCGATTACGCAGGCACTCATCGAAAAAAAGATTTTCCCGAGCATGATGACGATCTACATGACGCTTTCGCTTCATTATGGATTCAAATGCCTCGGAGGATTTTCACAAGTGCATGATCTTACGGAAATGAAATCAGCGCTCCTTCATGTGCTGGTGGATCTGGGAAAATTCAAAGAAATTCACTCGGTATGCCGTATCCAGACAAAAGAATTCGGCGGCGACGGCATGGTGCTCTCATACATTCGCAATAAACAGGCAATTCTCACGCCGGCAACCGGCATCGACATGCTGCTTTCAGAAAATAAAATGACGGTGGAAGAATATCGAAAAATGTCTCACGAATTTTCATTTGAAGAAATTATCACGCCGATGCTTCCGGAAATGTTTACCGTGCTCTACCCATCGTATGAGCGCAAAGGAACGCCAGATGAAGCATTAACGGAATCGCAAGTGATGGATATTACGGGACTTCAGGGAAAACTCGAAAAAAGTTTTCAAAAACTCACAGCATAAATTCTCAAATCGTTTTGAACTCATAAAAAACTCAGTATGAAAAAACTCAATATTGCCGTCGTTTTTGGAGGTCGTTCTCAGGAATTCGAATCTTCGCTCGCATCGGGCGGAAAAGTCATCGAAGCTCTCAAGAAAAGCAAAAAATACAAGGTCATTCCTGTTGGTATTACTCGAGAAGGAAAGTGGTACACCGGCAAAAATATCGTGAAAATTTTCCAGGAAACTTCATCGCAAAAAGGTTCAAAGACGATCAGTGCAAAATCCCTGAAAGAGTTGTCGACGGTCATGTTTGCACCGGACACGAGTAAAAATCTTCTGATATTCACGAAGAAAAACGGCAAAGAAATGATCACCAAAAAACAGAAAATCGATGTCGCCTTCGCATGGGTGCTCGGCCCAAACGGCGAAGATGGAACCCTGCAGGGGCTTTTCGAAGTAGCAGACATCCCGTATGTGGGCTGCGGTGTGTTCGCATCCGCCACAGGATTCAACAAGAAACTCACAAAAATCGTCTTAAACGCGGCCGGAATTCCTCAGGCGCCGTATTTGGCGTTTGAAGATCACGAGTGGGAAGATCGGCCAAAGAAAGTGGAAGAGCAGATTCTGAAAGAAATGAAATTACCGCTCTTCGTAAAACCCGCGAGTTGCGGTTCGAGTATTGGGGTTTCCAAAGTAAAGAAGTCGGAAGATTTGAAAAAAGCATTGAAGGAGGCATTTCAATACGACACAACCGTTTTGATTGAAAGTGGCGTTGAAAATGTCCGTGAAATCGAATGTGCCGTCCTCGGTGACGAGCATGGTTTGGAAGTTTCTATCCCGGGAGAAGTTCATTACGAGGGAGAATTTTATGACTACAATGCGAAATACCTCTCCAAATACTGGGAAATCGACATTCCGCCAAAAGTTCCAAAAGAAGTGATCGAAAAAATCCGCACGCTCGCGGCCGCATCGTTTCGTGCTATCCAGGGGTCTGGTGCCGCTCGCGTGGACTTTCTCGTCAACGGCAAAACTTGGGAAATCTTCATGAACGAAATGAATACTATCCCGAATTTCCGTCCGATCAGCTGCTATCCGCATCTGCTTCGAGAACACGGTATCAGCTACGAAAAAATCATCGACCGATTGATCGAAATAGCTTTGAAGCGGGACGAAAAGCGAAAAAAGAAGAATTTTTCATTCGTATCCGGCGCCGACTGGTTCGCCGCGTAGCCGGGTGTCCGGGGAGC
>CAZFSD010000006.1:32778-35753 GCA_964521465.1 uncultured Candidatus Peribacteria bacterium
GCGTAGCCGGGTGTCCGGGGAGCTTATTTTGGGGGAGATGACGCTGCTTGCCACAAAGCCAATTTTGTGATACAATGACATGATATGAAAAAAATCAAAGAACATATCGTGTCGGCCGTAAGAATCGCAAGATCGGTGCATGAAAAAAATGCACAGATGCAAGCTGAGGCCAGCAGTGAAATAAAACAAGCGAAGAAACAGAAAAATCGCCATTTTGAAAATGCCGTACTGCAATGGTTGGCACCACAGTATATTCAGTATGCCAAAGGACCGGTGTGGTTCGCAATTTTTACACTCACGATCGCGACGCTCCTCGGCTACGCCATCGTCGCGCACCAGTACACATTCGCCGCCGCCGTGACTACATTCGCCGCAGTCTACACGCTTGCCTATCGCCAAAAGCCCGATCTTATCGAAGTAAAGCTTTCAAAAGTCGGCATCAAAATTGGGCAGCATGTGTATCCGTATGATGAAATTCAAGCATTTTGGATTATTGATCATCCGTCGTTTCTCCAAACGCTCAACATTCGTCTGGCACGAAAATTTTTGCCGGACATTGAAGTCTATATCAGTAGTGTCGATCCTCAGGAAATTCGAAACATGCTTCAGTATCACTTATCAGAGTGGCAGGGGCGCAAAGAAACATTGAGCGAATCGCTTATCCGCGCATGCCGGTTGTAAAAATGGCACTCTCGGTACGCAAATAACAAAAAACAAATAAAAATTCATGGGACAGGAAAATACACAACCATCACCGCAGCAGTCACTCGAAAAAAACCATATTCGTCCGCTCACCGATGCGGCCGTAGACAAGGTTGCAAAAGCGCTGGATCAACGCGTCAAGCCGGCAGAGGACTATAAGGCATCATTCGAAGGTTTGCGTGCTCAGATTCAGCATGAATTCGCGACATGGGCGAAAGAACAAGGCAAGAAAGTGATCGAAGGGTCACGCGATCAATTCGCTGACCTCAAGCAGGAAATGGCGACAAAACTCGACGAGGCAACATCGGTGATTATGGCCACCATCTATCAATTGGCACAGCGAAACAACGATAAAAAACTCACCGTGAAAGAGCTCTACGAACTCGCATCCGGCATGAAAGGTATGCTCGCATCCATCGAGCAAAATTACGGAACCATGTACCGCGGCATCATCGCAAGCGAGCCATTGAATCCACAAGATACAGCAAAGCTCATTGCCGGCCTCGAACCCATCGCCATGAAAAAAGAAGGCTATCAACCGCTCGACATCATGGGCATGTCCGGACCGTATGCCGTCGTAAATGCGATGAATTCTGATCAACTCCTCGAATTTTCCAAATCCTACATCGCACAGAAACCCCAGCAAGCCGAAGAATTTATTCGCGGAATGCTGATGATTGGCCGTCTCTCGGTCTTGCAAGGTCGCAAACTTTGGAACGCGTCCTGGGGCGCATATCCAGAAAAAGACATCGCGAGTGAGCAACGCGAGGTAGAAAAGGCAAGAGTCGCTTTCGAAAAAGACAATCTCAACCAGAGTGATGACAGCAACGAAATGGTGAAATTTATGAAGCCCGGAAATCTTGCTGGTATTGCCTTGCAACTCTGGCGCGGAATCAATCTGGGTCTCAATGTGCTCAATCACTGGAAGACCGACAAGAAAGGCATTTTCACAAATCCGATCGTCTGGGCAGACTTGGCACTCATCAAAACAGGCCGCGATCTCACGCATGGCCGTCCGATTTTGGGATTCCTCAATGAAAAATCCGCCGCCGACAAAAATACCGAAGCGGCAAAAGCAGAAAAGGCTCGAACAAAAGAACTCCTCGCTCGTTATCCGCAATTCGCAGAAAATTATCTGGAAAAAGGCGGCAGTCAGGTCATGCTCGCATTCGTCGAAAAAATGAAAGCCGATAAACGCGATCCGACGCTGGCAAAAGTGGAAGACATCGCAAAATTCGATCAGCAGTACACCGCTCGCAGTGGCCACACAAAAACCCAACAGGATACCGATCGACAGGCATTCCTGGTGAACGCCATGAAAGACGAAGATCAGAAATTCGGCGCACAGGACATTGTGACCGCCATCGTCAATATGCGAAGCTTTTCGACCGCCGGAGATATTCACCAGATCGTCGACGAAGTAAAACGGAGTGTCCGGGGTGCCTCTTAGGGCCGGACCGAAAATAAAAAAAACCGCCTAACAAGCCGCACCAAAAAATCAAAACAAAAACATGGATTCACAAAAAATCACACCACCAAAAACTCAAAACACGCAGGATGCGCAGCTGGCAGCCATAGCCGCTGCAGGAGTCCTGGACATCCAAAATGAGAGTGAGCAACAACAAAGAAAAGAAGAGGAGAAGAGAAAGAAGCTTGTCGGAGCGGGCGCACTCGGATTTCTGGCTCAGAATTTCGACAAACTCGGTGGAAGGAGTTTGCCAGGAAAAAGTCTCGTCGCTTCAGATGAGGCGTTGCAGCAGAAAAAACCAGCATACAATCCAGCAAATCCACAACAAAATCCCATGATGAAAAAAGTGATTCTCGAAAAACTGCGTGAACCGGCAGTCAGGAGCAGAAAAATTGAAGTCCGGCAGGAGGAATCAGGACAACAAGATGGAGACGAAAGCAGAGTGCCAAGCGAACAAGATGGACAGCAGGAGACACTCGAAGATCAGCAAAATCAGATGCAGCAACCACAAAGAAATCAAAGAACAGAAAATGTCACCGCACCGCAGCGACGAACAAGCGGATCATCCACCAGAAAAATCGCCATCGTCGCGGCGGCCAGTATCGGTGTCCCGCTCGCCGCCGCTTCAGGCGCAGGAATGTTTCAAATCCTCTTCGGAAAATAAAATCGCTCGTCACGAATCATGAAAAAAACACTTATTCCTATCATCACCAAACTCACTCTCGGCCTCACGGTCGTGCTGACACTGACGGTCTTCGCCGGTACAAGTCTCGCGACACCATTCACGCCGACTGTGGCTCTCGCA
>CAZFSD010000006.1:35853-42750 GCA_964521465.1 uncultured Candidatus Peribacteria bacterium
AAAAACCAGCAGGTAGCTCAGGAAGTGGTTCCGGAAATGGTTCGGGTTCTTCGGGAAATTCAGGCTCATCAGGAGATCCAAATACTCTTCCTTCCGTCGGAGGTCAGGAATCCACCGGAACACAGGATTTCGTCAATGCTTTCGCGAAACTCCTCGCTTTCATTCTCAAAGCGCTCTCCAATCTCATTCTGCCGATCGTCGTGCTGAGTGGAGCGCTCATGAAGAGTGATTTTATTTTTAGCGGAACCATGAATGAAACACTCCTCTCGATCTGGACGCAGGTGCGTGACCTGGTGAACATCATTTTCGTCGTCATTCTTCTCATCGCCGCGCTCTACAATGTGCTCGGTCTGGGGGAATCCGGCGGTCTGGAGTATTTCCAACTCAAAAAAGCACTCCCAAAACTCGTCCTCGGTCTCGTGATCGTCAATTTCTCCTATGTCGGCGTGCGCCTCATGGTGGATGTGGTGAATGTGGGAACAGCCATTACTTTTGCCATTCCGCTGTCGACTCCAATTCCCGAGAAAGTACGCAAAGAAATTTTGGAAAACGGAAGTCTCGACACGCTCTGTTCACTTTCAAGCGGCATCGAAAGTGCCGCAGACAAGGCAATGAGTAACGATCCAACCGCAAAAGCCGCTGCAGCAAAGGCGGCGGCCGAAAAAGCAAAAGCCGAAAAAGGAAAAAAACCTGCTCCGGGAGCAAATGCACCAGCAGAGCCGTCAACGGGAGGCATGCCGGGACTCACAAAAATTTGTGAAAGCAAAGGAAAAATGAGTGAAGAAGTGAAACAGTTTATGTCAGAATGGAGCGTCGATGGCGCGCTTCCGATCATGGCGATCAAATTCATGAATCTCCAGAAACTCGACAAAGTCGCAACAACACTCCAGGAAAATGGAAAAACACTCTCCAGTCTCGCGATCAATATGATCGTCTCCATCATCATGTATTTCATTTTCGGAGCAACATTCATTTCGCTCTTTTTCGTCCTTCTTGGACGAGCGGTAGCGCTCTGGCTGGTCGTGGTTCTTTCTCCGGTTTTTGCCTTGCAACTGACATTTCCGCAGGTCCTGGCACAAGTCAGTAGCAGCGGCGGAGATTTTGCCGGGAAAATCGTCAAAACGCTCATCGCACCGATGATTATTGGTTTTGTCCTGTCAATCGGCTTCATGATTCTCGGAACGATCCAGCAGGTGGATTACAGCGGTACCGATCTCGCATCGCTCTCATTCAATCTCGACAGTATCAATTTCAGCGCTTCCAATGTCGATACTTTCCAGAGTCTGCTGATCGCCATCGGAACCGTCGCCTTTATCTGGACCGGTATCAATGGTGCCGTCAGCGGAGCCATCGGTGGAGAAGTGGCAGGAACCATGCTCTCCGCACTCAAAGGCGCAGGAGAGTGGCTCGCAAAAGCCCCACTCACCTACGGCCGCATCTTCCAGGTCAAGAGTCCGGATGGCCACAGCAGCCATGGCGTCAGTGGTGGCGCACTGCTCAAAGTGGTCAGCAGTATTCCTGAAGGCATGGAAGCAAAAGAGCGACAGGAGGCAAATAATCTTATCAAACAATGGGGTATGACCGGCAGCAAGACGGAAGAAATGAAGAATCTCAAGAGTACGAAAGAAGGTTTTGATAATTTGAAGCAACTCGATATCATGACGCGAAAAGATCTCTTCAACAGCGGAGAATTCGACAATGTTTTGGAAAAATGGATGAAGGACAGGACTACCGGCATGACTGGTCAAACAAGAATAGAAGTCAATAAACTTCTCGAAAGTTTGAAAGGAAAATCCGGAGAAGAGCGCGAGAAGTTATGGAAAGAAGCCGAACAAAAAGGATGGTTCAAAGAACTTGCATCTGATGACAAGATGACGCAAATGAATGAATTGCAAAGCTTGATCGCCAGCGCGAATGAAGCGGATAAAAAACTCCTCGGCAACATCAAAACAGCCGTGGATAAAGGTGAAAAGCTCAATGAGTATCTCGCAAAACACACTGCAGAAAAAGCCGCGTACGAAAGAGCAAAAGGATCTCCGGCACCAGCGGCTCCAAGTGCCGCACCGGCTCCTGCCGCTGCCCCAACGCAGGCAAGACCACCGGCGCCCGCTCCAACAGGCCCAGCTCCTCAGCCAGCACCTGCCGCCGCTCCTCCAGTCGCACCGCCTCAACCACCAGCACATCCATAAATCCATTCCCCGGTCCATCAAGGACTTGACAAAATAAAAAAATAAGTAAATCATAGAAATGCAGAATCACCTTCACATACCGTCACAGAGCTCAAGCGCCATGTTCAACACATCGCTTCACAGCCTGCTCTTCTGCGCTTCAGGAACAAAATTCCACTCATACGGGAATCAAGCTTCCGTCGACTTTTTCCCTGCGCGACCGGTCTTTCTCGCAGCATCTGCTTCCGGCGCACGAAGCAGTGACGACGACAACAACACAAAAAACGCCGCAAACGACAACGCAGAAACCACGACAAAAGCTCAAGATCCAAAAAAGACCGAGCTCGATCTTCTCGAAAGCAAAAAAAGCGAACTCGAGAAGAGTGAATACGAACGCATCAGAAAAATCGTCACCGGCGAAAACCGAGCCACCATCATCGAAAAAACGCTCATCACTCGCATGCTGTTCGACAGCATCACGGTCGACCGTTTCAACAAGCTCCAAAAAGCGCTCAAAACACAGTTCACCGAAAAAGACGGTCAAAAAGAACCGGAATTTCTCCTCGCAAAACTGGAAATCGAAGGCGAGATCAGTGCGGAAACATTCGATCAGGCCCTCGAAGTCCTCGAAGATGGAACACCGGAGCAGCAACAATTCGTCAAAGATCTCGCGACGAAAAACATCAACGAGCGTGTTTTCCTGGAAAAACTTGAAGAAAAACCGCTCGACAAAAATGCAGAAAAAGCAGAAGCAAAAGCGAAAAAGTCTACAACGCTCAGTGGCTACGAAGCATTCGACAACGATGCCGCTACGGCGATCGCACAAGACATCGAAAGTCTCATCGAAGCGAACACACAAACCGTCGAGCAGTTCATGAACGAACGCGTCGGAAGTGCAGAAGATCACGACAAAATCCGCGAAAAAACTCGCGTCATCGACCAGCAGCAGGGCGAGCTCGACCGCATCGACGGCGACATCAACGGCATTTTTTTCCTCATTGCTCGCGAGAGCGGAAAAAAGCCTGAAGAAATCCGCGAAGCACTCTGGAGTTTCAACAAAGGCAAACATCTCACGGAAAATGAGCAAGGTCCAAGCATGGCATGGATCAGCGAAAAGCTCGAAAGCCTCGGCATCGAAGACACAAGGTTTGCTCTTCGCGACAAACTCCACGATAAATTCGAAGAATTCTACAAACGCAATCAGATCTTGCTCAGAAATGTTCGCGAGGCACAGGAATCAATGCAGGAAGCCAAAGCGCTCATGCAGGAAAAAATGCGTATCGACACGCTCGTGCGCCAAGCCGAACATTTTACTGGCATTTCCCTGAAAAGCGGAACCAAAATCAATCATAAACAATACTTCGCCGAAAACGGAAAAAGCGTCCTCAAAAATACGCAGGCCGAAATTATCGGCGTCTACGTGGACAAAAAACAGATCGAAAAAACCGACTGGTATCCACCATTCGACATGTCGCAGCAGGATTTTCCGCTGGTAGTGGTCACCGGTCAGGGAACTTTCACGATTGGTCGTTTCAAAAAATGGATCGACGCCATCGACGGCTACGAAAACATTGAATCTCTCGATGAAATCGAGCAAAAAGTTGGTTTCAAACCCGAAAAAGACATGGTGCTCGAATGGGACAATTGGACGCGCAAAAAGAATGATAAAGGCGAATGGATCGGCCCTCTCAAGCTCGATCCAGAGCAGGTAAAATTGACGAATGACGCAGCGCTCATCAAGCCAGAAAATCGCAAGGGCGAGCGCGAACCTAGAATTATTGAATTCGAAAATGGTCTCGAACTCAGTCGCGAAATCACCACTCAGCGCGCCGTCTCCGCAAAACACACAGACGCAGAGCAGGACGAGCGCAAACAGAAAATGACCTACGGCGAGTTCGCCAAATGGGCACGGAAGTACCAAGTCGTTCCATCATACGATCGTGCACAACTGCAACAAGTGCTCGGATTCGAAACACCGCTCGAACAAGAGCAAATTCTGATCCCAGACGCTGTGCAGGCATTGCCGCCAGCCTGGCTCATTACCCAGCTCGACGCAGACGGCAGTGGCCTCGAACTCAACGGCGAACATTTTACGAATGCCCAATTTTATCGTTTCGCACAGAACAATCACCTCAAAATCCTCGACGCCGCGAAGTATGCCCGGCAGTGTATCAAGCCGCTAGAAGGCGATCCACAGGAAGGAATTCAGGAGTCACCAGAATACAGCGAGCAATATCAGAAAGCATTGAATCATGTGATGCAATACATGGAGGCAATGCGACAAGCCAGAGGCGACGCGACGAAGATGATCGTGAACGAAAAACGGAAAATTTTGGAAGAAAGATTGACATCAAGACCTGCGAAAAGTCCTATACAACTCACATCAAGTCTCGTCTTGCCAGCAGTTGCAAGTGCAGCAGCAGCGACAACGATCAAAAACCCCGTCGCCAGCGCGCATCCGCCAGCAGCGCCAACCGGCGGAGCAGATGCTCATGCGCCATCACATGGATCAAGTGTAAAATCGGGAACTTCAAGTAATGCACATGACGAGCACGAGAAAACCGGCGGCGGCCCAGGCGGAGGAGGACATGGCGGCGGTCACGGCGGCCCAGGCGGTCATGGCGGCGGTGCAGATACTCATGCAGATGACCATGGATCTCACGATACAGCTCACGACCATGACGAACATGGTGATCATGACGAACATGGTGAACACCCTCACGATGAACACGCAGACCACGGAGAACACGGCGACGGTCATGGAGATCATGGTGGAGGTGGCCACGGCGACGGTCATGACCACGGAGAACACGGCGACCATGAAGAAGGCCACGACGAACACAAAATCGAAGATGTGTACAGACCAACACCAAGTTATCTCCGAAAACTCTGGCACCAAACGACCTTCATCAGTGGTGGCGAAGTTTGGCATCTCGCTAAATCCGTCTGGGAATACTATCTCCGCTGGTACAAGCGTCAATCCGAAGGTCGCTACTCGAACTATGGTAAAGATCTTCCAGTGATTGGTACGGAAATGCTCCGCTTGAAAGAAAATACCGAACATCACGAAGTGGGAACCTGGAAAGAAGCCATGACTCACATGGGTCCAGAAGAGGTGAAACATCTTATGCATGAGGCAAAAAACAAAGACGAGCTCAAAGCCTGTATCGAAGTCCTCGTGGAGAAGGGGCACATGGACTGGTATGACATTCACCTCTGGCAAAATCTTAATCGGCACCTGCCGGACAATCTTAAGATCCCATACGACACGAGTCATGATCATAATCCGTACAAGCATGTCCACAAAGATCCAGAAACTGGACGGATGCTTACGGGTTATGACTTCCTCAAGACAGCGATCGACAAGCTTTGGACGGACAATCAGTTCAACCAATGGATGACGAGCAATACGAGCAACTACGACTCAAAAATGGGAGGGTTTACAGAAAAAGGTAATCAGCTCGAAAACGATCCAAATAATAACGGTGCTGTTGATGGTCATCTCAAATTCATGCTTAAAAAGAAGTTTGACGGAGAATGGGTCGATCCACATGAATATGAGGGGATGATTCGTTATATCATCGATGCCGGAAAATCAGGAGTTGAGGAAAAATTTTATTACATTGTTGTGGGCGTCGCTACGGGAATCCTGACACTCGATCGTCTCGGTGCCCTCGACGGAAAATTTCTCAATGTGATGCCATGGCTCGATTTCCTCGTCGATAAAGGAACAAAAAAACCATTTCAAAAAGAAGCCGGTCCGTACAAGCTGAGCGAATTGAGAGATATGGCATCTTACCTCGTGAACGATCCAGGCATCAAAACGAATGAGGAGAAATATCGTCCAGGCAATAACACTCGAAGCCTCCTCTGGAAATATGGTCTTACAAATAAAAAAACCCTTGAAAGAACATCAAAAGGTTTGCGAAAAGGTGGAAATGTCGATCATGAAGACTCATATTTTACCGTTCCACTCCTCTCCGAAGCGCAAATGGAGCAGATTACCCGTTACGAAAGTGGCGCCCGTCCAGTCTTTACCGTTGCTGGTTATCGCAATGCCTATTGCGGCTTCAGTGAATACATAAAAGGCAATGCAGAGTTTGCAACCCAGGATTCTGCAGCCTTTGGATTTACCGAAGAAGAGCATAAGAAAATGCAGGAAGAAAGTGTTGAAAGAGTGGCGCAGTGTATTCGCACATTCGTTCGTTACGACGGAATCCTTGATAACCGCTTCAAGACCGGGCAGCCAAACAACTTTCGTATGGAACATGACGATTATAAAAAACCTTCTATCGTTGATGGAGTGCCCGTCATAGAACATCAGCAACAAATGCAAAGCATGATTTTACGCATCGGTAAAACATTCGGCCAAGATTGGAGTATTTTATTTGATAAAAGTGAAGAAAAATCTGCAATTGAAGCTCGAGAAGCTGCTTTCAGAAATTTCTCCAAAAAATTTATGGATGCTATGCAGGCTGATCCAGAAGGAAAAACAAAAATGCTCCAAGTCGTGCGTGAATCACAACTCTACGGCCAAGGCTCCACGATGACTCCCGAAGAACGCAAAAAACTCAAAGCCCAGCTCGGAGAAAGTTAAGCCGAAATGCCATAAGCAGTAAAACTCCCTAGAACCCCAGCGCAATCTTGCCCGCCGAGATTTCTGCAATTTCCGCCGTAATCGCTGCTTGACGAACTTGGTTCAAGTACAAAGTCAGGTCGTCGATGAATT